>NZ_JAFEJA010000001.1:4731250-5045000 GCF_016919245.1 Streptomyces zhihengii
GTGAAGTCGGGTACGGTGGCAGGCAGTTGGGCGGGCCGGGTGAGCTGGACGCCGGGCGCGGGCTCCTCGACGGGGCGGGCGAGCTCGGCGTCGGCGGTCAGGATGCGCTGCTGGAGGCCGGCCAGTTCGGGGCGGGGGTCCACGCCGAGTTCGTCGGCGAGCAGGCGCCGGGTGTCCGCGTAGACGGCGAGCGCCTCGGCCTGCCGTCCGCACCGGTAGAGCGCCAGCATCAGCAGCTCGCGCAGGCGTTCGCGCAGCGGGTGGGTGGCGGTGAGGGCGGTCAGCTCGGAGACGGCCTCCGCGTGGCGGCCGACCTCCAGGTCGAGATCGAGCCGGGTCTCCAGCAGGGTCAGACCCCACTCGACGAGCCGGGCGCGCTGGTTCTCCGCGTACGGGCCCGGCACGTTGGCCAGCGGTTCGCCGTCCCACAGGCCGAGCACCTTGTTGATCAGGGTGCGGGCCTGGTTCCGGTCGCCGGCCGCATGGGCCTTGCTCGCCTCGTCCGCCAGTTCCTGGGCGACGGCCAGGTCGAGCGCGTCCCGCCCGACGCGCAGCGCGTAGCCGCCCGAATCGCTGACGAGGGCGTCCCCTTCGAGCGCCTTGCGCAGCCGGGATGCGTAGGTGCGGACGGCCGCGAGGGCCTGGGACGGCGGGTCCTCGCCCCAGATGGCGTCGATCAGTTCGGAGGCCGTCGCGGTACGTCCCTCGCGCAGCAGCAGCGCCGCGAGCAGGGCCCGTTGCTGGGGTGAGCCGGGCGGCAGGGTCTCGGCGCCGCGGCGTACCCGGACGGGGCCGAGCACGGTGAAGTGCAGCGCGGCGTCGATGCTGTCCGCGCCGTCCTCACGCTGATGCGGAACGCGCTGGTTCGGTACGCGTGGCCCGCTGTCACGGCCCATTGGCTGCCCCCTGCCCGTACTGCCGGAATCGCCCTCGACAGTCTGCCCTGTGCGGGGCGGCTCCGTCAGCATGGGGGCGTCACGGTCTGGTACCACGCGGGCCGCCCGGGGTGCCGGGGTGATCAGGGGCGATAGACCGTTCCCGGCTCCGCCTTCCCGGGGGCGAGGAGCTCGGGGACCGTGACGAAGGTGTAACCGCGCTTCTTCAGCTCGTCGATGATGCCGGGGACGGCGGGCACGGTCCCGTCGTAGATGTCGTGGAGCAGGATGATGCCGTCGCGGTCCGCCTGGTCCAGGATCCGCTTGCGGATCAGCGCCGAGTCGGTGGTCGAGTAGTCCTTGGCGGTGGCGCTCCACAGCACGGCGGAGAGGCCGAGCTCCTTGCTGACGGCCATCACCTCGTCGGTGCGGCGGCCCTGCGGAGGACGCATCAGCGTCGGCTTCTTCCCGGTGATCTCCGCTATCGCGTCCTGGGTGCGGGCCAGTTCGTCGCGTATCGCGTCCTTGTCGAGCCGGTCGAGCCTGCGGTGGGTCCAGGTGTGGTTGGCGACCTCGTGGCCCTCGTCGGCCAGCCTGCGCACCACGTCCGGGTACTTGACGACGTGGTTCTTGCCCAGCAGGAAGAAGGTGGCGTGGACGTCCTTCTCCTTGAGGATGTCGAGGAGTTCGGGGGTGTCCCGGCCCGGGCCCGCGTCGAAGGTGAGCGCGATGCACTTGGCCTTCTCGCAGTCCACCGGGGGCCGGGCGGAGCCCGCGTTCTTCCCCGCGGAGCCGCCCCGGTCGGCGGCGAGTGCCGCGCCTTCGGGCGCGTCGGCGCGCGCCGCGGAGGGCGAGGTGGTGTCCGAGCCGCAGCCGGCGAGGACGAGCGCGAGTGCGGCCGCCGTGAGCGCCGAGGCAACCCGGGACCGGGTCCTGCCCGTCCTGTGGGGTGTGACGGTCGTGGTGGTCCCGGGGCGTGCGGGCATGGCGGGGTTCCCCTCCGTGGGTGGATGGTGCGGACGCGCACGGGGCGCGGCGTGCTGCCGGCCCGGTCGGCCGTGCGCGTCCGCCCCGACTATACATACGGTGTATACACGGGGTGCATAGTGGGGGTCCGGCCTTCCGGGTGCCGGGTGGGGAGGTCGTGGGCCCGCGGTGCCCGGACGCCCGCGAAAACGCCGCGGGAAATTTTGGAAACGGGCATACCGGGCACGGCTGCGATTCCCGCACCGGGGGCGCTTGCCGGTCGTGCCTCGCGATGCGGTGCCGCTGCCTCGTAGGGGCCTTTCCTTTGTGTGCGCCGAGCGCTCATTGACCTTGGAATCACAGGAGTTGGAACCGGATGGCGATCATCCGGATATGGAAACCGCAGGACTTACCGTCCTGTCCCATGACTCAGCTGGATGCACGGCCCCAGGCCGGAGACCCGGTAAGGGGCGTCCCCGGCGGGGGCGCCACCGACGCCGGCGTACGCACGAAGGGCCTCGGCGGGAACTCCGTCGGACTGATGGGCAGTGCCGTCATCGGCGTCTCCACCGTCGCGCCCGTCTACTGCCTGACCTCCACCCTCGGCTCCACGGCCGGCGAGGTCGGGGTGCAGATGCCGGCCGTCTTCCTCGCCGGCTTCCTGCCGATGCTGCTGGTCGCCTTCGCCTACCGTGAGCTCAACCGTGTGATGCCCGACTGCGGCACCTCGTTCACCTGGACGGTGAAGGCCTTCGGCCCCCGCGTCGGATGGATGTGCGGCTGGGGCCTCGTCATCGCGACGATCATCGTGCTCTCCAACCTCGCCGGCGTCGCCACCTCCTACTTCTGGCTGCTGGCCGGGGAGATCACCGGCAGCGACGCGATCGCCGCCCTCGACGGGAACAAGGCCGTCCACATCGGCACCTGCCTCGTCCTGATCGCCGTCGCCACCGCGATCAGCTACCGCGGCATGACCGCCACCAAGGGCGTGCAGTACGCCCTCGTCGGCCTCCAGCTCGCCGTGCTCGCCGTCTTCGTGGCCATGGCCTTCACCAAGGCGGACTCCTTCGCCACGTCCCTGTCCTTCTCCTGGTCCTGGCTGAACCCCTTCGCCGTCCAGTCGTTCGCCGCCTTCACCGCGGGGCTGTCCCTGTCGATCTTCATGTACTGGGGCTGGGACGCCTGTCTGACCGCCAACGAGGAGACCGTCGGCAGCGCCAGGACCCCCGGCCGCGCCGCGATGATCGCCATGGTGGTGCTGGTCGGCTCCTACCTCGCCACCGGCGTCGCCGCGCAGATGGCCGTCGGCTCCGGCGACGCCGGCCTCGGCCTCGCCAACCCCGAGACCTCCGACAACGTCTTCGCCGCACTCGCCGGGCCCGTGATGGGCCCCGGGCTCGGCATCCTCCTCTTCGTCGCGGTGCTCGCCTCCGCCGCCGCCAGCCTCCAGACCACCTTCATCCCGGTCGCCCGCACCGTCCTCGCCATGTCCGCCTACGAGGCCCTGCCGCCGTCCTACGCCCGGGTCCACGAGCGCTTCCGGACCCCCGGCCGGGCGACCGTCGTCGCGGGCGTCGCCACCGGCGCGTTCTACACCGTCATGACCCTGGTCAGCGAGCACGTCCTGGTCGACACGATCTACGCGCTCGGGCTGATGATCTGCTTCTACTACGCGCTCACGGCCTTCGCCTGCGCCTGGTACTTCCGCGGCGACCTGCGCCGCTCCGCCCGCGACCTCGTCTTCAAGGGCGTCTTCCCGGTGCTCGGCGGTGCGCTGCTGGCCGCCGTCTTCGGCAAGACCCTCTACGACATGTGGGACCCGGCCTACGGCTCGGGATCCTCCGTCCTCGGCGTCGGCTCGGTCTTCGTGATCGGCGTCGGACTGCTGCTGCTCGGCGTGGTCCTGATGGTCGCGATGCAGCGCCGCAGCCCGGCGTTCTTCCGCGGCGAGGTGCTGACCAAGGAGACCCCCGCGCTGGTCGTCGCCGACTGAGACCGCCCGGGGCGGGGGCCGGGTGGTCGTCTCCGCCGGGAGACGGTCCGGCGGGGGCCGGGGCGGCCGTGGTCCGGGGTCTCCGGTCGGCCGCCGTCCCGGGGACGGCAGCCGACCGGCCGCTGTCCGGCCGGCGTCGTCCGGGGGCGCCCGGGCGTCGTCGGGTCGTCTCCGTCCGGCGGCGCCCGGGAGCAGCCAGGCGGCTGCCGCCCGGGAGCAGCCAGGCCGGTCGGCGTCCCGGGGCGCCCGGGAGCCGTCACGCCGGTTGCCGGTCGGGAGCCGCCGTCCGGGGCCCGGAGGCCGCTGTCGTCCGGCCCGTTCAGCCGCCCAGGAAGACCGGGTTGGTCAGGGCGGCCGGGGCCCCGGGCAGCCCCGGCACCGACGGGGCGTGCCGGACCTCCGCGCGGACGTAGGCCGCGTTCCGCGGCGTCGTGCGCCACCGCACGGTCCCCGTCCCCGAGGCGGGGACCGTCTCCGTGTGCAGCACGCCCTGGTCGGTCACCACCCGCACCGTGCAGCCGGGGACGCCCGCCACCTCCACCCGGACCGTCACCGGCGCGTCGTCGGCCACCCGCAGCCGGCCGCCGATCCCGGCCTGCCGCCCCCGCCCGTCCGCGGCCGTGAGCGCCACGGTGACGTCCTTGCTCTCCGCGATGTAGCACCGGCCCGCCCGGATGCCGTCCAGGACCGCTCGGCGGCTCAGGTCGTCGGCGAGCACCACGGTCTGCGGGGCGCCGACCGGGTCGGGATCGCGATGGGCGTCGCTGCCGCCGATCGCCGGGGTCCAGCGGCCGCCGCCGCGCGCGGCGACGGCGAGCGAGCCGTCCCAGTCGGCCAGCGAGACCTCGTCGTCGGGCGTGTAGGGGCCGTTCCACACCTCGACCGCGTCGGCCTCGCCGAAGCCGAACTTCCAGTTGCAGCCGATGCAGGTGGCGTGCGGATGGGCGGGCACCACGAGCCCGCCGGCCTGCCGGATCCGCCGCGCGAAACGGCCGAAGCGGTTGTCCCGGGCCCGGTAGCGCCAGTCGACGAACGTCCCCGGGTCGGTGCCGACCGCGAGGACGTGCCCGTTGCGGGTCGTGACCTCCTCGCCGAGCAGCACGAGCAGGTCGTCCCCGGCCGCGTCGGCCCAGTGGGCGTGCGCCGCGTGGGTGTTGTGCTCCGCGGAGTTGACGAAGTCCAGCCCCGCGGCCCTGGCCAGCGCGGCGATCTCGGCGGGGGTGCGCCGTCCGTCGGAGTACCAGGAGTGCAGATGGCAGTCGCCCCGGTACCAGTCCCGCCCGCGCCCCCTGGCCCGCTCCGGCGGGTACACCGGGGTGCGCGGCGGGGCCCCGGCGCCGTAGGTGAGGGTGATCCGGACCTCGTACGCCAGACCGCCGGGCGCCACCGTGTAGGGCGCCAGCGCGATGTACCAGACGCCCGGCTCCAGCGCCCCGGGCAGATACCCCGGGGTCGCGTCGTCGGAGCGCAGGAAGAACTCGCTGCGCGCACCGCCCGACCAGCCGCGGAAACCCTCCCCGCCGAGGGCGGTGCCCCGCTGGTCGAAGATGCCGATGTCCAGCGCGTTGCCCGTGGTCCCCGGCGGCTGCGCGGGCCGCTCGTAGGCGTAGGCGACATGGATCTCCTTCACCCCGCGGGGGATCTCCACCGGGAGGTACACGAAGTCGGCCGCGCCGGGATCCAGGGTCCCGCGCACGGTCTCGGTGCTCCGGGCGTCTTCGCGCGGTGCCGCGTTCGCGAAGCGCACGGTGCCCAGGGTGAGGGCGGCCACCGCCCCCGTCACGATGAGCGCGCGTCTGCCGGGTGCGTGTTCTGCGTCGGTGCACATGCCGTCGGGCTCCCGAGGTGTCGAGACGGACAGGAGGATGCGCTCGCGCTCCCCGCGCCGGCCGGTGACGGACACGAGGGGCGCTCCCGCGCGCCCCGAGTCCGCCGGTGACGGGCACGAGAGCGCCGGTCGCACCCTCGTACCGGGCGGTGAACGGCGTGACAAGGGCGGGAAGTCGCCGGATGACACGCTCGTGACCGGCGACGCGCTGCGCCCCGTGCGAGGGCTGCCCTACCGTTGTCCCCATGCGGATCGCGACCACGATCTTCCTCACCGACGAGACCGTCACCCCCGTCCGCCTCGCCCGCGCGCTCGAACAGCGCGGCTTCGCCGGGCTCTGGCTCCCCGAGCACACCCACATCCCGGCCGACCGCCGGACCCCCTACGCGGCCGGCGGCGACCTGCCCGCCGAGTACACCCGCACCCTGGACCCCTTCGTCGCCCTCGCCCAGGCCGCCGCCGTCACCGAGACCCTCGCGCTCGGCACCGGCATCACGCTCGTCGCCCAGCACGACCCGATCGTGCTGGCCAAGCAGATCGCCACCCTCGACCACGTCTCCGGCGGCCGGTTCACCCTCGGCGTCGGCTTCGGCTGGAACGTGGAGGAGGCCGCCGACCACGGCGTCGAGTGGTCCACCCGCCGGGAGCTGGTGCTCGACCGGATGCGCCTGATGCGCGCGCTCTGGGCCCCGGAACCCACCCCGTACGAGGGCGAACACGCCCGTGTCAGCGCCTCCTTCGCCCACCCGAAGCCGGGCGGCGGCAGCCCCCGCGTCCTGGTCGGCGGCGGTGCGGGCCCCGGGCTCTTCGCCCACGTCACCGAGTACGCCGACGGCTGGCTGCCGATCGGCGGAGGCGGCCTCGGCACCTCGCTGCCCGTGCTCCGGCGGGCCTGGGCCGACGCGGGACGCGACCCGGCGACCCTCCAGGTCGTCCCCTACGCCGTGCGCCCCTCGCCGGGCAAGCTCGCCCACTTCGCGGAGCAGGGCGTCACGGAGGTGGTGCTCCAACTCCCGCCGGGCACCGAAGCGGAGATCCTGCGCGTCCTGGACGACTACGCCCAGTACCTGTGACCGGGGCCGAGTGCCCCTGACCCGGGCCCAGTACCTGTGGCCCGGGCCGCACCCCTGACCGAGGGCGTGCCCCGGTCCGCACCTGTGGCCGAGGGCGCGCCCCGGTCCGCACCTGTGGCCGAGGGCGCGCCCCGGAGCGCGCCCCGGTCGTCCGGGAGCGCCCACAACGGGCCAACGTCACACCGGCTCCCGCGAACGCCGCGGCACCGCGCTCGTATGCTCGACGCATGACCGATCACCAGCGCGGACACACCCCGGCGGCGACGGACCGGCCCACCGCGAACGCCATGCGAAGGGCGCTGCGGCGGGCGCGGGACGGCGTCGCCCTCGATGTCGCCGAGGCCGCCGTGCTGCTCCAGGCGCGCGGCGCCGACCTGGAGGACCTCACGGCCTCCGCCGGGCGGGTCCGGGACGCGGGCCTGGAGGCCGCCGGGCGCGCCGGGGTCATCACGTACTCCAAGAGCGTCTTCATCCCGCTGACCCGGCTCTGCCGCGACAAGTGCCACTACTGCACCTTCGTCACGGTGCCGGGCAAGCTGCGCCGCGCGGGGCACGGGATGTACATGTCCCCGGACGAGGTGCTGGACATCGCCCGGCGCGGCGCCGAACTCGGCTGCAAGGAAGCGCTCATCACCCTCGGCGACAAGCCCGAGGACCGCTGGCCCGAGGCCCGCGAATGGCTCGACGCCCACGGCTACGACGACACCCTCGCCTATGTGCGCGCCATGTCGGTCCGCATCCTGGAGGAGACGGGGCTGCTGCCCCACCTCAACCCGGGCGTCATGTCGTGGACCGACTTCCAGCGCCTGAAGCCCGTCGCCCCGTCCATGGGCATGATGCTGGAGACCACCGCCACCCGGCTGTGGTCCGAGCCCGGCGGCCCCCACCACGGCTCACCCGACAAGGAGCCCGCCGTACGGCTGCGCGTCCTGGAGGACGCCGGACGCTCCAACGTCCCCTTCACCAGCGGCCTGCTCATCGGCATCGGCGAGACGTACGAGGAGCGCGCCGAATCGCTGTTCGCGCTGCGCCGCGTCTCCCGCGCCTACCACGGCATCCAGGAACTGATCCTGCAGAACTTCCGCGCCAAGCCGGACACGGCCATGCGCGGCATGCCCGACGCCGAACTCGACGAACTCGTCGCCACCGTCGCCGTCGCCCGCCACATCATGGGCCCCGCCGCCTGCCTCCAGGCGCCCCCCAACCTCGTCGACGGCGAGTACGCCCGGCTGCTGCGGGCCGGCATCGACGACTGGGGCGGCGTCTCCCCGCTCACCCCCGACCACGTCAACCCCGAACGGCCCTGGCCGCAGATCGACGAACTGGCCGCCCGCTCCGCGGCGGAGGGCTTCACCCTCCGGGAACGCCTGTGCGTGTACCCCGAGTTCGTGCGGCGCGGCGAACCGTGGCTCGACCCGCGGCTGCTCCCGCACGTCACCGCGCTGGCCGACCCCGCGACCGGGCTGGCCCGCGCGGACGCGCTGCCCGTCGGGCTGCCCTGGCAGGAGCCCGACGGCGGCTTCGCCGAGGCCGGCCGGACCGACCTGCACCGCACCATCGACACCGACGGACGCACCCACGACCGGCGCGACGACTTCGACCACGTCTACGGCGACTGGGACGCCTTGCGGGAGGCCGCCGCGCCCGGCATGGTCCCCCAGCGCATCGACACCGACGTCCGCCAGGCCCTCGCCACCGCCGCCGACGACCCGACCCGGCTCACCGACGCCGAGGCGCTCGCCCTGCTGCACGCCGACGGCCCGGCGCTCGACGCGCTCGCCCGCGTCGCCGACGACCTGCGCCGCTCCGTGGTGGGCGACGACGTCACCTACATCGTCACGCGCAACATCAACTTCACCAACGTCTGCTACACCGGCTGCCGTTTCTGCGCCTTCGCCCAGCGGCGCACCGACGCCGACGCCTACAGCCTCTCCCTGGACCAGGTCGCCGACCGCGCCGCCCAGGCGTGGGACCTCGGCGCCGTCGAGGTGTGCATGCAGGGCGGCATCCACCCCGACCTGCCCGGCACCGCCTACTTCGACATCGCCCGGGCCGTGAAGGAACGCGTCCCCGGCATCCATGTGCACGCCTTCTCCCCGATGGAGATCGTCAACGGCGCCTCCCGCACCGGGATGTCCGTCCGCGACTGGCTGACCGCCGCGAAGGAGGCCGGGCTCGACTCGATCCCCGGCACCGCCGCCGAGATCCTCGACGACGAGGTCCGCTGGATCCTCACCAAGGGCAAGCTGCCCGCGGCCACCTGGATCGACGTCGTGCGCACCGCCCACGAGCTGGGCATCCGCTCCAGCTCCACCATGATGTACGGGCACGTCGACCAGCCCCGGCACTGGCTCGGCCACCTGCGCACCCTGGCCCGGCTCCAGCAGGAGACCGGCGGCTTCACGGAGTTCGTCACCCTGCCGTTCATCCACACCAACGCGCCCGTCTACCTCGCCGGCATCGCCCGGCCCGGCCCCACGGCACGCGACAACCGGGCCGTCACCGCGATGGCGCGCCTGCTGCTGCACCCGCACATCACCAACATCCAGACGAGCTGGGTCAAGCTCGGCGCGGACGGCGCGGCGCAGATGCTGCGCTCCGGCGCCAACGACGTCGGCGGCACCCTCATGGAGGAGACCATCTCCCGCATGGCCGGGTCCGGTTACGGCTCCTACCGCTCCGTCCGCGACCTGCGCGCCATCGCCGAGGCCGCCGGACGCCCCGCCCGCCCGCGCACCACCCTCTACGGCGAGGTGCCCGAGGAGCGGCAGCGCGCCGCGACCGCGTCCGACGGACACCTCCCGGAGCTGCTGCCGGTGCTGCCAGACTGACCGTCATGAAGCCGACGGGGGAGCGGACGGGGCCTGTTGTCGCGGCGACGGCGGGGGAGCGGGCGGGGCCGGCTGTCACGGACACGGCGGGCGAACGGTCCGGGCCCGCCGTCGCGGTGACGGCGGGCGAACGGTCCGGGACGGCCGCCGCGGTGACGGCGGGGGAGCGGGCGTGAGCGGGCACCGCAAGTCGCTGCGGCAGGTGCTGGAGGACCGGCGCGGGGCGCGGTTCATCGGCCGTGCCGAGGAGATCGAGCTGTACCGGGGCAACTTCCGCCTCCCCGTCGAGGACCCGGACCGCAGGTTCGTCTTCCACGTCCACGGCAGCGCGGGCGTCGGCAAGACCTCGCTGGTGCACCGGATGCGGGCGGCGGCCGCCGAGCGCGGCGCCCTCGCCGCGTACGTCGACGACTCCGTCAACAGCGTGCCCGACGCGATGGCCGCCGTCAGCGCCGACGTCGCCCGGCAGGGGCACCGGCTCAAGGAGTTCGACCGGCTGATGGCCACCTACCGGCAGCGCCGGCACGAGGCCGCCTCGCTCGTCGAGGACCCGGACCAGTCGCTCACCGCGGGCGCGGGCCCCTCCGCCGGGCACCTGACGGCGGCCCGCGCCGGACTGATGGCCGTCTCCCTCATCCCCGGCGCCGGGATGCTGGCCGGCGCCATCGACCCCGCCCAGGTCGCCGAGGGCACCGAACGGCTGCGGGCCCACCTCAGCTCCCGCTTCCGGCAGGACGACGTCCAGCTCGTCATGGACCCGCTGCCGCTGATGTCCCCCGTCTTCCTCGCCGAACTGGAACAGGCCGCCGCCGCCCTCCACCGCGACGCCCACATCGCCCTCTTCTTCGACACCTACGAGCGCACCGGCACCTTCCTCGACCCCTGGCTCGCCGCGCTGTTCGCCGTCGGCCGCTACGGGGAGCCGCCCGCCGGGCTGGTCGTCACCACGGCAGGACAGCGGCGCCTGGACCGGGTGCTGTGGGCCGACAGCATCGACCTCGTCGCCGAACTGCCGCTCACCCCCTTCACCGAGGCCGAGGCCCGCGAACTGCTCGCCGCCCGCGGCATCGTGGACGAGGCCGTCGTCCGCGACGTGCTCCGCCTGTCGGGCCGGCTGCCCGTCCTGCTCACCACCCTGGCCGCCAACCCGGCCACCGCCGCCGGCGCCGTCGACGACCCCAGCGCCACCGCCGTCGAACGCTTCCTCGACGGCGAACGGGACCACTCCCGCCGGGACGCCGCCCTCGACGGGGCGCTGCCCCGCAGGCTCAACGAGGACGTCTTCGCCGCCGTCGTCGAACAGGACGCCACCGAACTGTTCCGCTGGCTGCGCACCATGCCGTTCGCCGACGAGCGCGCCGGGCTGACCGTCTACCACGACGTCGTCCGCACCCCCATGCTGCGGCTGCGCAGGGCCGGCTCCCCGCAGCGCTGGATCGCCTGCCACGAACGGCTCGCCGCGGCGTTCGCCCGCTGGGCCCAGTCCGCCGCCGCCGGGATCGACGAGCGCCGGCTGTGGGCGGCGCGGAACTGGCGCGAACTGCGCCTGGAGGAGACGTACCACCGGCTGTGCGCCCAGCCGCGCGTCGCCCTGCCCGGCGCGCTGCGGGACGGCATCGGCGCCTGCCGGGAGGGCACCGCCGCCGCCCGCGCCTGGGCGCGGATGCTCGCCCAGGCCGGCGACGACGCCGACAGCGCCCTGCTGCGGGGCTGGGGCGAGGACGGACTGGAGGCCCTCGCCGACGAGTCCCGGCTCGGCATCGACCTGCTGGGCGTGCTGCTCCAGCGCGGCGCGCTGGACACCGCGAGCCGGGTCGACGCCCTCGTCGTCCGCGCCCGGGACCTCCACAACGCCGGCGAGTACGAGGCCGCCCTCGCCGACTCCCGGCGCGCCCTCGATCTCGACCCGGCCGCCGCCCCCGCGCTCCACGGACGCGCCCGCACCCTGCGCCGGCTCGGCGACCTCACCGCCGCCCTCGCCGACCTCGACCGCGCCCTGGAGATCGAGCCCGGCGTCCCCTGGACGCTCGCCGAACGGGGCGAGGTGCACCGGCTCGCGGGCCGCTACGAGGACGCCGTCGCCGACCTCGACCGTGCCATCGGGGCGGGGCTCGACCACCACTGGCCCTACGCCGGGCGCGGACACGCGCTGCTCCGCCTCGGCCGCACCGGGGAGGCCCTCGCCGACCTGGACCGCGCCGTCGAGCTCAAACCGGGCTACGTCTGGGCCCTGCTGCGCCGCGCCCGGGCGCGCACCCTGCGCGGCGACGTCACCGGGGCGCTCGGCGACCTGAACCGGGCGGGGGCGCTCGCACCGGACAACCCGTGGATCGCGGGCGAGCGCGGCGACGCCTACCGGTTCGCCGGCCGCTTCGAGGAGGCCGTCGAGCAGTACGACCGCGCCCTGGAGCTCGACCCGTCCTACGCCTGGGCGCTCGGCAGCAGGGCCATGGCCCTCGACGGGGCCGGCCGCACCCGGGAGGCCGTCGCCGACCTGGACCGCGCCATCACCATCGAACCGGACTACGCCTGGGCGATGCTCCGCCGCGCCGAGATACGCGAACGCCTCGGCGACACCGCGGGAGCCCGGGCCGACCGGGCCCGCGCCGAGGCCACCTCCGGCGGGCGGGAGGCACGTGAACTGGCCGCCCGGGGAGCCGCCCACGCCCTGGCGGGCCGCCACGAGGAGGCCCTCGCCGACCTCGACGGCGCCCTGGCGCTGGCCCCCGGCCACCGTCCGGCCCTGTGGTCCCGCGTCGGCACCAACCTGGCCCTGGGCCGGACTCAGCAGGCCCTCGCCGACCTCGCCGAACTGTCCCGCTCCCGCACGGCACCGCCGGGGGAGGCGTACCGGCAGTACGCGGACGGCATGGACACCTCCTCCTGGCAGGGCTGACCGGGCCGGCGCGCGGGGCCGCCCCGCGCGCCGAGCCGGGCGCCCGCGCACCGACGGCCGCGCCGACCGCCCGCGTCGCGCACCGCCCGCCCGCGCCCGCGCGCCGACGGCCCCCGCCCGTGCCCCTGCGCGCAGCCCCGGACAGAACGGGCATTCGCGCTTCCGGGGAGTAGATCGACATACCCCCGCGTTCCCCCTGGGCGCCCCGGACCCAGCGTCCCCGTTCGATTACAGTGCTGGGCCGGGCAGTGTTCTTTCGACGTCGGGGAGGGCCACGGTGGGCGCAGGAGCCGCGGCCGTGTGGGGCCGGGCCGAGCAGCAGGACTTCCGTGCCCGGGTGCGCGGAGCGCTCCTCGGCGGGGCGATCGGCGACGCGCTCGGCGCGGGGGCCGGCGGCCGGGGCCTCGACGACCTGCGGGCGGCCTACGGGCCCGAGGGGCTCACCGAGTTCCAGGCCGCGGACGGACGCCGCGGAGCGGTCACCGCCGCCACCCAGATGACGCTGTTCTCCGTCGACGGGCTGATCCGCGCCCAGGTCCGGCGCGACACCGGCGCCTGGCACCCCCCGACCGACCTCCACCACGCCTATCTGCGCTGGGCCGCCACCCAGCGCGACTGGGGCCCCGACGAGCGCCGCAGGGACAACGGCTGGCTCGCGGGCGAGGAGTGGCTCTACAGCAGGCGCGGCCCGGCCCGCGCCTGCCTCACCGGCCTCGGCGACACCGCCATGGGCACCCTCCAGGCCCCCAAGAACCCGACCGCCCGCGACGCGGGCGCCCTGGTGCGCTCGGCGCCCTTCGGGCTGCTGGTGGGCTGGGAGCCGGAGCTGGTCTGCCAGCTCGCCGTGGAGTGCGCGGCGCAGACCCACGGCCACCCGACCGCGTACCTCTCGGCCGGCGCCTACGCGGTGATCGTCCACGGCCTCGCCCGCGGGGAGACCCTGGACGCCTCGGTGCAGCGCGGTCTCGCCCTGCTGGCGGCCCGGCCCGGCCACCAGCCGGTGACCGACGCGCTCAAGGAGGCCCTCGGCGCCGTCCGCCAGGGCATCCCCGGCCCGGGCAGGGTCGCGGCGCTCGGGGAGAACGGCTTCGCCGAGGAGGTGCTCGCCGTCGCCGTCTACTGCACCCTCGTCGGCGAGGACATCCGCCAGGGCCTGCGGCTGGCCGTCAACCACGACGGCCCCTCCGAGGCCACCGGGGCGGTCTGCGGGGCGCTGCTGGGCGCGCTGCACGGCGAGACGGCGCTGCCGCCGGCCTGGCTCTGCGAACTGGAGGGCCGCGGGACCCTGCTGGAGCTCGCGGACGACTTCGCGATGGAGATGACCCAGGGGCCCGCCCTCCACGGCCCGACCCTCTCGGCCCCCGGCTGGCTGGCCCGCTACCCCCGCGGCGCCGCCGAACTCACCTGACACCGCGCCCTCCACGCCCCGTGGGCCGCGTGCGGGGCCGCGCCCTCCACGCCCCGTGGGCCGCGTGCGGTGCCGCTCCCTCCACGCCCCGGCGCCGGCTCCTCCGCGCCCCCGGTGCCGGCCCCGCACGTCCACACCACGGCCCCCGCCGTCACACCCCGCCCCCGGACCGCCCGTGCACGACCGAGCGGCCGCCCCCGGCTCACGGGGACGGCCGCTCGGTGCGGCAGGGCGGGGACGGCGGGGCGTCAGCCGTCCGCGCCCTCGCGGGTGGCGGGCGCCGCGGGCGCCGGGATCAGACCGATCCCGCCGGCCGGCCCGTCGTCGTCGTTGTTGATCTTCGCCAGGACCTCGTCCCGCTCCGGGGTGTCCTCCGGCTTGATCCAGCCGATCACCACGAAGAGCACCAGGGAGACCGCCAGCGGGATCGACACCTGGTACTGGAGCGGCACCCCGCCGTCCACGTTCCAGCTGATCGGGTAGTTGACGAGCCAGAAGGTGACCAGGCCGACGCCCCAGCTCACCAGGGCCGCCGTCGGCCCGCTCCGGCGGAACCAGGGCAGCAGGCCGAGCATCAGCGGGATGGCGATCGGTCCCATGAGACCGGCGACCCACTTGATGACCACGGTGATGATGTCGCCGAAGAAGGCGGAGTTGACCTGGGTCGCGATCGCCATCGACAGGCCGAGGAAGAGCAGCGTCGTCCAGCGGGCGGCCAGCAGCCCCGCGCGGGTGTCCCACTGGCGGGCCCGGCGGGAGAGGGCGGGCATGATGTCGCGGGTGACGACGGCCGCGATCGCGTTGGCGTCCGAGGAGCACATGGCCATGGTGTGCGAGAAGAAGCCGACGATCACCAGGCCCAGCAGGCCGTGCGGCAGGAGCTGTTCGGCCATCAGCGCGTAGCTGTCCGCCGGCACGTCCGTCTCGATGATCAGCGGCGCCACCCACATCGGGAAGAACAGGACCGCGGGCCACACCAGCCACAGCACCGCGGACAGCACGGCCGACCGCTGCGCCTCCTTGGCGGTGGGCGTGGCCATGTAGCGCTGGGCCTGGTTCCACATGCCGCCGTTGTACTCGAAGGTCTTGATGAAGAGATACGCGATGAGGAAGACCATCATGTAGGGCCCGGCGAGCGGCTCGGCGTGGCCCTCCAGCTTCGGCTCGTCCCAGACCGTCCACAGGCTGCTGAAGCCGCCGAGCTCGGCCATCACGGCGACGAGCATCGCGATGCCGGCGATGAACTGGATGACGAACTGGCCCAGTTCGGTGAGCGCGTCCGCCCACAGGCCGCCGACCGTGCAGTAGACGGCCGTGACGGCGCCGGTGATCAGGATGCCCGTGTTGAGGGAGACCCCGGTGAAGACCGAGAGCAGCGTCGCGATGGCGGCCCACTTGGCGCCCACGTCCACGATCTTCAGCAGCACGCCCGACCAGGCGAGGGCCTGCTGGGTCGGCAGGTCGTAACGGCTCTTCAGGTACTCCAGCGGGGAGGCCACATGGAGCCGGGAGCGCACCCGGTTGAGCCGCGGCGCGAACAGCCGCGCGCCGATGGCGATCCCGATCGCGATCGGGAAGGACCAGGTGACGTACGAGGTGATGCCGTAGGTGTACGCGATGGCGGCGTATCCGGTGAACATGACGGCGCTGTAGCCCGACATGTGGTGGGAGATGCCGGACAGCCACCAGGGCATCTTGCCGCCCGCGGTGAAGAAGTCGCTCACGTCGTCCACCCGCTTGTGGGACCAGACGCCGATCGCGACCATCACGCCGAAGTAGCCGATGAGCACGGCCCAGTCGAGACTGTTCATGCCCCCTCCAGGGGTCCGGTCCTCCTTGTGAACGCCGTTCATGGTGTGGCGTTCCGTGCTGGCGCGACAACGGATCGGAGGGTCAAGAGCAGGTAAAATCGTTCGGATTATTGACCTGGGTTCACATACTTGACCGACAGAAGGGTGAAAAAGGGGCTGTACGGGATGGGTTCGGGGTGGCGCGTGCCGGGGACGCCCGACCTCGGCCGCTCAGCCCGCTGACCGTCCGCGCGCGGGCGGGAGGGGGCGGGCGCGACCGTTCACGGGCCGGCCGGGCCGATGACCCGTTCCGGTCGGGACCCGCGGTATCGGACTGACACGGCACCGGGCCGGACCTATCGTTGGTGTTTCGTCCGTCGGCCGATGGGCGGCGGACGGTACAGGGGGCCCGCATGGACGCGCAGTTGGTCGATCTCGCTCGAACCGCGGGAACCACCGTGGTGACGCTCATGGCCACGGACGCGTGGGAGCGCATCCGCGACGGTGTCGTCGCCGTGTGGCGGCGCGCCAGTCCGGATCGCGCGGACGGCGTGGAAGGCGAACTGGACATCGCCCGTGACGAACTGGTCGCGGCGCGGGAGGCCGGGGACGACCAGACGGAACGGGAACTGCGCGAGGAGTGGTCGGGCCGCCTGCGGCGCCTGCTCAGGGAGCAGCCGGAGGTCGCCGCCGAGCTGCGTCGCATTCTGGCCGAAGTCGACCCGCAGGCGGACGAGGGGGCGTCGCACCAGGTCCGGATGCACGCCACGGCATCCGGCAGCGGGCGCGTCTACCAGGCCGGCAGGGACCAGCACATCACGGAGCGGTGAGCGCGGTGACCGACGAGCCGGAGCCCACCGTGCAAGGGCGGTCCACGGGGCAGGGACGGGTCTTTCAGTCCGTGCGGGACCAGTACATCAGCGAGCACCACCACCACTACACGGCCGATCCGGCCTCGATCTTCGACCTGCCGGCCCAGTCCGGGCCGGTGCGGGTGCCTTCGGCCGGCGGGCCGGCGGGTGTGCCGGCCCCGGCGTCGGTGCGCATGCCGCTGATCGGCCGGGCCCCGGCGATCCTGAGGGATCGGCGCGAGCTCGTGCCCGGTCTCCTCCGGGCGGCCGAGCACGAACGGGGCGGCGTCCACGTCCTGCACGGGCTCGGCGGCTGCGGGAAGACCGCGGTGGCGCACGAGGTGTTCAACAAGGTGGCCTCACCCGCGGGACGCATCGGCCTGTGGGTCAACGCGTCGGACGCCGCGACCGTGCGCGCCGGAATGATGGCGGTGGCGGCGGACCGCGGGGCCGGGGCCGCGGAACTCGCGGCGGCCTTCGACGGCCGGCGCGCTGCCGCCGATCTCGTGTGGCACCACCTGGACCACTCCAGCCGGCCCTGGCTCCTGGTGCTCGACAACGCGGACGACCCGGCAGTGCTGGGCGACGGCACATGGCTTCGCCACAGCCCCCAGGGCACGGTCCTCGTGACGTCGCGCCAGCCGTACTCCCCGGTCTGGGCGGGCGCCACGCTCCACCGGGTCGATGTCCTGCCGCCCGCGGACGCGGCCCAGGTGCTGCGCGACCTCGCTCCGCACTCCGGCACGGCGGAGGAGGCCGAGGCGGTCGCCCGCAGGCTGGACTGCCTTCCTCTCGCGCTGACGCTCGCCGGCTCGTTCCTGTCCAACCAAATCCTGGAGAGCTGGTCCATGGACGAGTACCGCCGGCGCCTGGACGAAGACCCCACGGACCTGCTCGACCAGGGAGGCGGCCCCGGCCTCACCGACCGCAACGCCCGCCAGTTGGTGAGCCGTACCTGGGAACTCTCCCTCTCGGCACTGGCTGACGCCGGTGTTCCGGAAAGCGTGACGCTGCTCGGACTGCTGTCCTGCTGGAGCTCCGACCCGGTGCCGGTCTCCCTCCTCCGCGGTGCGGCGGTGGATGCCGTCGATCTGACCGCCCTCGAACCGCCGTTGCCGGGGAGCAGGGTCGAGACCGCGCTGCGCGGTCTGATGAGCCACTCGCTCGTCTCGCTGGTGGAGGTCGAGGGCGAGGCGGGAACCACGCGCTGCGTCAAGACCCACGGGGTCCTCCTCGACAGCGTTGCCGCCGCCGTTCCGGACGAGCAGAAGGCACCCTTGCTGCGTGCCGCCGCGCAGCTCCTCGAACGAGGCCTCGACGCGCCGGTGGGCCCCGGCAGCCTGGTCTCCCATGTCGTCGGCCTGCTCCGCAAGGCTCAGGCCGCGGGCGAGACCGCCCCTGTCGAGGTCGGTGTGCTCGCGGCGAGGCGGCTCTTCGACCGAGGCGATTTCCACGGTGCCCTGCTCGTGGCCGAGGCCACGGCGGAGACGGCTCAGCGGCTCTCCGGTCCGGAACACCGTCCGACCCTGCGGGCCGAACACATCGCCGGCCTGGCGCTCTTCAGGCTGGGGCGATTCCAGGAGTCGGAAGCGCTGCACCGCCGGGTGCTCGAGACCAGTGAGCGCGTGCTGGGGCCGGACGACCCCGAGACCCTCGAAAGCCTCCAGTACATCCACGAGCCGCTGGGTCAGCTCCAGCGGCTCGCGGAGTCCGTCGACACCTTGCGCCGTGTGCAGGAGCGGCGCACCGAGCTGCAGGGCCCGAAGCATCCCGCAACCCTGCACGCGCGGGCGCTTCTGATCGAGTACCTGGCTCTGAGCGGCGCCGTCGAGGAGTTCGACCGTGTCGGACCTGCGACCGTCGCCGATTGCGAACAGGTCCTCGGCGTCGACTCCCGCAGCACGGTGACCGCCGCACACAACTACGCCTTCGGGCTGTTCCGCCTCGATCGCTTCGAACAGGCCGAGCCGATCGCGCGACGAGCCCTTGCCGGTCGTGAGCTGGTCCACGGCCCGGAGCACGCGCTCACGCTGTCCGCCGCCGTGCTGCTGAGCTGGATCCTCGAACGACGCGGGCTGCTCGGGGAGGCCGTGGGCCTCGCCCGCCGGGCTCTGACGGGCCAGGAGACGTCACTGGGTGCGGAGCATCCGTACGTGCTGGCGAACAGGACGCGGCTCGCCGCGTTCCTGGCGGCCTCCGGGGAGACGGCCGAGGCCGCCGCTCTCGCGCGGCGGAACCTTCCGCTGTGCGAGCGTCTGCTGGGGGTGGACCACGCCCTGACCGAGGAGACGAGAGGTCTCATCGGTCAGGAGCCGGAGCCCGGGACGCACTGAGCCCCCTCGGCCGGGACGGCGGACCAGTCGAGAGGGCGTGACACGGGCTGTTGCCGGCGCTGATGCGTGCGTGCCGATCAGGAAACGGCGGAGTCGTCCCGGCGGACGGCGAGCACGAACTCCGACCAGGTCGGTGCGGCCACGGCGAGCATCGGGCCACAGGGGTTCTTGGAATCACGGATCGCGACGGCGCTCAGGTCGGGCCTCCGGACCTCCACGCAGTCTCCGTTGACGGCCGAGTACGAGGATTTGATCCACTTCGTCGGCGCGGCGTGCCCACTCAGCATGATGACTCCCATGGTTGTACCGGTCGGGTCAGATGATCGTGACCCGAGGCAGCTGCTCTCAGCGGCTCTCGTGATCGACGCTACGCTGCAACATCACTACAGGCAGCTGGCGTTCACTCATCCGGATGGCATATCCCATGTGGGTCTTCTCGACCGAGGGGCCACAGGTGTACCTTTCGGCCCCTCGGTCTCCAGGAGATCAGGCGCTGTACTCTTCCGCGGTCTTTCGGATGAAATCCCGGGATTGCTCCGCGCTGAGTGCCTTGGCCCGCAGATGTTCGTACATGATCTCGTAGCTCTGCACATCGGCCGCCCGTTCCAGGTAGAGGTCACTGGTGACCCCTTCCAGGTAGACGACGCTGGCGTCCATCGCGTCCTGGAACTCCAGGATGGCGAACTTCCCGTACATGCCCGGATGCGCCCCGACCTCGAACGGCAGGACCTGAAGCGTCACATGGGGACGCTCGCTCAGCTCGGCGAGGTGGGTGAGCTGCTGGGCCATGACCGCGGGGCTGCCGACGGTCCGGCGCAGGAGTGCCTCGTCGATCACGGCCCAGAAGCGGAGCGGATCGTCGGGATCGGCGAGGCGGTCCTGCCGCTTGAGCCGGACCTGAATGCGCTTGTCGATCTCGCCGGGCGTCGCCTCCGGCCACATCCCCGCGATGACGGCCTGGGCGTACTCACGGGTCTGCAGGAGCCCCGGCACGATCAGCGACTCGTACACCCGCAGGCTCGCGGCGTCGGTCTCCAGACCGATGTAGACGCTGTACGGGATGTCGCCGAAGGCATGCCACCAGCCCTGCTGACGCGAGTCCTTGGCCATCTGCATGAGGGAGTCGACCACCCGCTCGTCCTCGACTCCGTACACCCCGCACAGATCGCGGACGTCGCGCTGGCTGATGGAGCGGCGGCCGTTCTCCAGGCGGCTGATCTTCGACTGGGAGACGAGCAGGCGCTCGGCGACCTCTTCCGCCGTCATGCCCTTCAGCTCTCTCAGCCGGCGCAGCTCCTGGCCCAACCGGCGTCTTCTGACAGTGGGATTGACGTTGGACGCCACGGAAACCGCACCTCCGGCTGCTTTGCCTCGCGTTGCTCTGCGTATCTACTGCTCAGCAGATTGCCACCAATGGTCGTTCCTGCGCGGCGAAATGGCCACACACGCGAACGCGCGGGGCAGCGGTGAGGCTGCCCCGCGCGTTCCGTGCGGCTCCCGGACCGGGTCTTCGTGGGGACGTCGGTGCGGCGGTGGTGGTGCGGGTGGTCCCGGAGGGCCGCCCTCTGTTCAGTGGGCGGCGACGCGTGCCATGGAACCGCCGTGCGGCTGCATGGGCACAGGTCCCGGCTGGCGGCCGGGGCCGCTCGCCGGCTGGTTGCGGCGCGGCTGTGCGCCCACGCCGTTCTGGACGTCCATCACGGCGTGCGCCACGAGACCGCCCATCGGGTCGTGCCTGATGAGGTCCCTCAGGCGGGACCTCGAGGAACGCCCTTCGTTCCCCGGGTACAGGTGCTTGCCGAGACCGACCGCGTGGGCCAGTGCGGCGAGCGCCGCGGTCCGCGGGTCCGGCGGTACACCGGTGCGGATCGCACTGTCGAGCCGGGCCCTGATGTCCCGGCTGATCGCGGTGTCCGTCGCCTGGTAGCGAGTCGTCGGCAGCACCCCGCACATCTGGCCCTCCACGGCATGCACCATGCCGCAGCGTTCCAGATGCGAGAGATAGATCTGGCGCAGCCCCAGCCGGGGCCCGCCGATCCAGTGGACGGCCCGGACCGGACTGCCGCGTCTGCGCAGCAGTTCCAGTGCGGAGTCCAGAGTCGGATCTCCGGTCGGCCGTGGCATCACCACGGCGATACGATCCCCGTCAGGGGCTATCCGTCCTGCCAGGGCCAGCTCCACTAGCTGAGCTCCTGCCAGGCCGAGGTCGAGCGACTGCGGCTGCGCTGTGGTACCCGTGGCCGGGTCCAGAGCGAGCAGCAGAAGCTCTTCCGGAAGTGTTCTGCGGCTCCTGCCCATCCATGCCTCCCCGCGTGGATGTCTGACAGGGTGACCCCTCTCACATTGGTCTGTCGAGAGGGCCTGGGTGCTTTGTTAGGGAACCGATAGGTATGTCGTTCTCGTCTAGCACCGGAGCCATGCGCTCACACAGGACACTGGTACATGGTTCGGACACGGCGGTCCTCGGGTGCCGAGGCCCGGCGCGGCAAGCGTAACGACTCGTGTCGTACGTCGGACAGACGTGCGGCGCGTGGCACATGACTCATGGAGGAGGCACGGTGGCGGGCGAGTCCCCCGACAAGTCGGAGCAGCGGAAGTCGTCGGGGGAGACGACTGGGAGCGAACGTGACCCGCGTCTCGCGATGTTCCGCGAGGGTTCCCCGGCGTCTCCGGCCTCCTCGGAACCGTCGCCGCCGTCATCGGCGGCGACGGACGAGCGCACGGCGGTCTTCCGGCTGCCTCCGCGCGACCGCGCGGAGACGGCCGGAGCGACGGCCGGGGAAGCGCCCGCGGGGGCGTCCGCGGACGCGGAGCCGGGTGACGGCGACGCCGACGCGTCGGCACCGTCCGCCGGGGTGCCTGCGGGCGCGGCGGGCGACGGCGGGGTGACGGACGCGTCCGCGTCTGCATCCGCGTCCTCGGACGACGAGCCCTCCGGGACGGCGACCGACGACGAGGCTGCCGAGGAGGAGCGCGGGGCGGACTCCGGCGCGGGTTCCGACACGGAGGCGGCCGAGGCCGGTTCCGGGGCGGGAGCGGACGCGGAGGCGGAGGCGGAGGCGCCCGAGGGCGGTTCCGACGCGGACTCCGTCTCCGGTGCCGCCGGGACCCGGAACGCTCCGGACGCGGACGCCGATGCCCACGCGGCTCCGGAGAAGCCCGAGGACGGCGCGGACCGGACGGCGGCGAAGCCTGCCGTGGACGCGACGGCGGACGACGCCGGTGACGACGCGAACGACGACGCGAGCGACGACGCGTCCGCGTCGTCGTCCGACGCCCCCGCCGGTGACGAGCGCCTGCGCGCGGCCGTGGCCGCCTGGGTGGCGACCGGGGACGACGAGCCGGGGGACGGCTCCGAGAGTGCCGGGACGCCGCAGAAAGCTTCCCCCGAGGCCGCACAGGCCCCTGAGGCCGACGGTACGGCCCCGGGCGACGCGGAGAAGGGGAGAGCCCCCGCTGCGGGCTCTGAGCCGACGTCCTCCGCGGACGGCGACGACGACGAGGTCCCCTCGTCCGACGCCTCCGACGCCGAGGACGACGACGCCCCCGCGACGGCCGCCGCCGAAGAAGCGTCCGCCCCCGCCCCCAAGAGCACCCCCGACGCCGACGGCAGCGGCGACACCGACACCGACTCCGGCAAGACCCCCGCAGGGGACACCCCCGCGGTCGATCAGCCGACCGCGGTGTTCAAGGCTCCGAAGCGCCCGGTGGTGGACCAGCCCACCACCGCGCTCAAGCTGCCCAAGCCCGCGAGCGACCCCGAGCCCGCCACCCCGGCCGGAGCCGAGGCCGACTCGGAGCGCACCAGCACCTTCGTGCCGCTGCGCCGCGACGACGCCCGGCCCGCCGCGGCGGGCGCGGCCGCCCGCCCGAAGCCCGCCGCCCCCGCGGCGAACGCCCCCGCCGCCCCCGCGGCGAAGGCGGGCACGGCGAAGGCGACCACGGCGGAGGCCGACGCGCCCGCCGCCTCGCTGACCGAGGCCGAGCGCACCAGGCAGCAGCCCATGCCGCCGCTCCCGCCGCTCGACCTGCTCGCCGAGCTGACGAACACCCCGCCGCCGCCCGAGACGCCGACCCGCACCGTCGTGCGGCGGATCAAGATCTGGACGCCGCTGGTCGCCCTGCTGCTGATCGTCTTCGCGATCGCGCAGGCGCTGCGCCCGCTCCCGCAGCCCGAGCTGACGCTGACCGCCGACGCGGAGTACACCTTCGACGGAGGCCGTCCGTCCCTGCCGTGGCCGGACGAGGGCCAGGGCCAGATCGTCGTGTCCGGGGTCGGCGTCGTCGGCCAGTTCGGCGACGAGAAGCCCGTCCCGATCGCCAGCGTGACCAAGACGATGACGGCGTACATCATCATGCGCGACCACCCGCTCAAGCGCGGCGAGGACGGCGAGTCCATCCCGGTCGACGCGCTCGCGGAGAAGGAGGGCGGCTACGACGAGACCAACGACGAGTCGACCCTCAACACCATCAAGGAGGGCGACACGATCTCCGTGCGCGACGCCCTCAGCGCGATCATGATTCCGTCCGCGAACAACGTCGCGCGGCTCGTCGCCCGCTGGGACGCCGGTTCCGAGGAGGCGTTCGTCAAGAAGATGAACGACACCGCCAAGGACCTCGGCATGACGAACACGACGTACACCGACCCCTCCGGCCTCGACGCGACCACCGTCTCGACCGCCGCGGACCAGGTGAAGCTGGGCCAGGCCCTGGTGAAGAACAAGGCCATGGTCGACATCACCCGCGTACAGGAGTGGTACGACCCCTCGGGCAAGCGCCACAGCAACTACAACACCCTCATGCCGAGGAACGGCGCGATCGGCATCAAGACCGGCTCGACGACCAAGGCCGGCGGCAACCTGCTCTTCGCCGCCTACAAGGACATCGGCGGGTCGACCCAGACGATCGTCGGCGCCGTCCTCAGCCAGCACGAGTCGCCCATCCTGGAGACGGTCAACCGGGTCAGCGAGGAGGTCCTCGTCGCCACCCGTGAGGCGCTGCTGGAGCAGAAGGTCGTCAAGAAGGGCGATGTCGTCGGGTACGTCGACGACGGCCTCGGCGGGCAGACCCCCGTCGTGGCGACCAAGGACCTGACGATCGTCGGCTGGACGGGCCTCAAGCTGGAGGCGAGCATCACCGACGGCGGCAAGAAGCTGCCGCACACCGCCGAGGCCGGCACGGTCGTCGGCAGTCTGACGGCCGGCACGGGCCCGGGGACCATAAGCGTCCCCGTCGCGCTCCAGCAGGACCTGGTGGAGCCCGGCTTCGGCGACAAGCTGACCAGGATCGGCTAGCCGCCGCGCGGGCGTCCCGGGAGACCGGGACGCCCGCGTGTTAGCGTCCCCGGGCAACTGCGGGGTACCGGACGGCGTCCTTCCCCGCGGGAGCGGAGGAGCCGCCGGGGCCCACCGCGGCCGGCGGCTGCACGGGTACGGGCACCACGGCACACAGCTCCAGCAGGACGCAGACGACATGCCCGGGGGACGGCAGAAGGAACAGGACGGGGAGAGCCGCAGTGACCACCGCCGAGCCGACACACGCGGATGGCAGCAGCACCGGCGCCGGCGGCACCGCGTCGCGGGACCACGACGCTTCCGGCACCACCCCGGCCCGCGACCGGGCCCCCGAGCACGACCGGGCCCGCGAGCAAGACCGCGGCCACGGGACCGATCAGGCCCCCGCCCGCGAGGACGCCCCCGACGACGCCCCCGCACACGACACCGACCCGGACCGCCCCCGCGAGAACCCCCGCGACCACGCCCCCCGCGTCCCGCGAATACCGCCGTCGTCCGCCACCGGCCGTCCGGGCGCACCCGCCGGCGGGTCGCGCGTCACGGACTTCGTCCTGCACCCCGTCACCCTGGCGACCGCCGCCGCCGCGGCCGTCCACCTGGCGTGGTTCTTCTTCTTCGCGAACAGCGGCGGCGACATCGCCGCCCAGGACGCCTGGGCGGAGTTCGTCGGCCGGCACCCCGACTCCGCGTACAACCTCGCCTGGTACGGCGGGATGCACCCCGTCTCGTACAGCGTGGTGTCCCCGTACCTGATGTCCGTCCTCGGGGTCCGGACGACGATGATCGTCGCGGGCACGGTGTCGGCCGCCCTGACCGCGCTGATCCTCACCCGGCTGAAGGCCGTGCGGAACCCGGTCGCCTGCGCGCTCGCCGGGGTGTTCGCCTTCCTGTGCAACGCGCTCTCCGGGCGGGTCACCTTCGGCCTCGGCATGATGTTCGCGCTCGCCGCGGTGGGCGCCGTCTTCTGCTGGCCGCACCGCTGGCGACGCCACCGCTGGGCGAAGGCGGCCTTCGCCGCACCGCTCGCCGGGCTCGCGACCGCCGCCAGCCCCGTCGCAGGGCTCTTCCTCGGCGTCGTGGCCGCCGCGCTGTTCCTGACCGGCCGCCGGCCGGGGGCGTACGCGCTGGGCCTCGCGCCGGTCGCCGTCGTCGGACTGTCGGCCTGGCTGTTCCCGTTCTCCGGTACGCAGCCGATGTCGCTGGCCTCCACCTCGCTGCCGTTCGTCTTCGGCGTGCTGGTGCTGCTCCTCGTACCGGCCGGGTGGCGCACCGTGCGCATCGCCGCCGGGGTGTACGCGCTCGGCACCCTGCTGACCTGGCTGATCGACTCGCAGATCGGCTCCAACGTCTCGCGGCTGCCGATGCTCTTCGCCGGGGTGGTGCTCCTCGCGGCCCTGCCGTACACCGCGCCGCGCTCGCGCAAGTGGTACGCCCTGGTGATCGCCTTCGCCGGCCTGAACTTCTGGATCGGCTTCAAGGGCGTCGACGACATCGTCCGCACCGCCCCCGCCGCGTCCTGGAACCGGGAGCTCGCCCCCCTGGTGAACCAGCTCCAGCGGGTCGGCGCCGAACGCGGACGGGTCGAGGTCGTGCCCGAGAGCAGCCACCGCGAGGCGTCGGCGCTGGCCCCGTACGTCAACCTGGCCCGCGGCTGGAACCGGCAGGCCGACATGGAGCGCAACCCGCTCTTCTACGACGACGAGAAGCTCCTCGACGCCGCCACCTACCGCGCCTGGCTGGACCGCTGGGCCGTGCACTACGTCGTGCTGCCGAACGGGCGGCCGGACTCCAGCGGGGCGGTGCGCGAGGCCGAGCTCGTCGCCGAGGGCCTGCCGTACCTCACCCGGGTCTGGGGCGACGCCAACTGGCAGCTCTTCGCCGTGCGGAACCCGGCGCCCCTCGCCGCCCCGCCGGCGGACGTCCGCCACGCGGGCGCGGGCGAGATGACGATCCAGGTCCGTGCCGCGGGCCGGGTGCTGATCCGCGTCCCGTACTCGCCGTGGCTGAGCCTGGTCGACGAGGACGGCAACAGCCTCGAAGGGCCGCAGGAGACCGAGGAGTCGAAGCTCCGGGAGGACGGCCCCAAGACCTGGGACAACACCAACGGCTGCCTGCTCAAGGCGGAGGAGGACGCCGAGGGCGACGAGTGGACGGAACTGCTCGCGCCCCGGGCCGGCGTCTACCGGCTCGCCGCGCCCTACCAGTTCCCGCGCGGTACCCCCTGCCCGGACGAGCTCCGCTGAGGCGGGTCCGTTCGGGCCGCGGACGGGAGGCGAACCCGCGCTGCCCGGCCGCGGACGGGCCGCGAACCCGTGCTTCCCGGGCCGCGAACCCGCGCTTCCCGGGCCGCGATTCTTACCCGCGTTAACACTTATGCGCCCCGGGGCGCTCGTGCATAGTGGAGCCGCTTCCGGCAAACCGATCAGTCGGTCCACGAGGTGCGGTGCTTCATGGCGTACGAACAGAACGGCCACGTCGCGGGTCCCCGCCCGGCGCCGGAGCGCGAGGCTCCGCGCCCCGGCCGGGGGAGTGCCCGCCCTCGCCCCGCGCCGGAGCGCGAGGCTCCCCGCCCCGCGGTGGTGACCGCGACCGCGCTGTTGACGGTGCTCGCCCTCGGCGCAGCCCTCGCCGGGTGCGGGCCGCTCGACGACGGGCGCGCGGCCGGCGACGCCCCGCCCGCGGGCATCGACCCCGGTCTCGACGAACTCGGCGGCGCCCCGCAGCGGATCGCACCCTCCACCGTTCCGTCCGACGCGCCCTCCCCGCCGCTGCCCAGCCCGCGGCCCAAGCCCCCGTCCGCCTCCGCCCCGGGCTCCGCCGCGCCGCCCGGGAGCCGCCCCGGCCCCTCCTACGAGGCGTGGGCGGGCCCCGGCTGCGCGGGAGGCGGGCGCTACGAGGAGGAGGGCCGCTACGACGACGGCGACGAGGGCTGGTACACCGTGCGCTCCGGCGGACATCGCGGCGACGGCTGCGACGGCCGCTTCACCGCGATCCCGATGTCGGGCGCCCGCGACGAGGACAGCGGCGGCCGGGCGACCTGGAGCTGGTACGTCGGCAGCGGCTACCGCACCTGCACGGTGGCCGTCGTCGTACCCGCGAGCGAGCGCGCCGAGGACGTGGCGGGCCAACCGTCCACCTACCGCGTCCTGTCCGACCCGGGCGACCCGGACAGCGCCGTGCGCACCTTCGAGATCGACCAGACCCGGCTGCGCGGCGAGGGCGTCGTCGTCGAACGCGTCCCCGTCCACGACCAGCGCCTGACCGTGCAACTCGTCGACCGGGGCCAGGACTGGGGCCGCGACCGGAAGGGCGCCCACCACGCGGCCGCCCAGATGCGGGCCGAGTGCGGCGGCTGAACACCTGGTGGTCCACGCGGTGTTCCTGACCCGTCGGTGACATTCCGGGTATCGCTCCGGGACCGGTACCGCCGGAGACCGCGTCCGGACCATGCGGAGACCGCGTCCGGACCATGCGGAGACCGCGCCCGGACGGCATCCGGAGCCCCGAGCGGGCCACGCGTCAGGCGAGGTCGGAGAGATCCTCCGGTGAGAGGGTGATCGCCCCGGCGGCGATGTTCTCCTCCAGGTGGGCCAGGGAGCCCGTGCCGGGTATGGCCAGCGTGACGGGGGACGAGGCGAGCAGCCAGGCCAGGGCGATCTGGGGCACCGTTGCCCCGTGCCGCTCCGCGACCGCGACCGCGACCGCGGCCGTCCGGTCGGCGGTGAGGTCGCCGCGACCACCGCCCAGCGGGAAGAACGGCACATAGGCGATGCCCGCCTCCGCACAGGCGGCCAGGAGGCCGGCGTCGTCCCGCTTGGCCGCGTGGAAGTGGTTCTGCACGGCCGCGACGGGAGCGATCGCGCGTGCCTCGGCGAGATGCCCGGCGGTGACGTTGCTCAGGCCGAGGTGGCGGATCAGACCCTCCTCACGCAGCGCGGCCAGCGCCTCGAACCGGGCGGCCACGGATTCGCCGTGCGGCGGCGGGGCGATGCCGCCGATGCGCAGATAGACGAGATCGAGGCGCTCCACACCGAGGGTCTCCAGGTTCTCCTCGACCAGCCGGCGCAGCCCGGCGGGATCGGTGATCGCGGCCAGGCCGCCGTCGGGGGTCCGGTCCGGGCCGACCTTGGTGGCGAGGACGAGGCCGGCCGGGTAGGGGTGAAGGGCCTCCCGTATCAGGGTGTTGGCACGGACGGTGCCGTCGCCGCTGGTGTAGAAGGCGGCGGTGTCGATGTGGTCGACGCCGAGCTCCACGGCCCGGCGCAGGACGGCGCGGCCGGTCTCCGGGTCCCGGGCGGGGCCGCGGAAGACGTTCGTGGGCAGACGCATCGCCCCGAAGCCGATCCGGTTGATCAGGAGGTCGCCGTCGAGGCGGAAGCCGTTGGTCATGCGTCCAGGCTGGCCGCGGGACCACCTGGGTCGCGAGTCTGTGGCACCTTGCTGCCATCGGGCAGGATGAGGGCGTGGCAGAGACCCTGACGATCCGTGGCGACCTGGAACTCCTCGCCCGCGCCGGGCACCTGTTCTCCTCGGTCCGTGAGGAACTTGTGTGCGCCGCCCGTGATGTCGGCACCTGGCCCCGCCCCGGTGCCCGGGAAGCCGCTCGCGAGCGCATGCGGAACGGCGGTACCCAGCAGGTCCGCAAGCTGTTCAGCCCGTCCGCGCTGGCCGACGAGCGCAGCCGCGCGCACCTGAAGGAGGTCGTGGCCATGGGCGCGCAGGTGCGGATCGCCGCCACCGCCCTCCCGCACGAGACGATCGTCATCGACCGCCGGTACGCGATCCTCGCCGGCCCGCACCTTCCCGGAGGCCGGGAGTACACCGTGACCACCGAGCCCAACCTGGTCGGCGGAGTGCACACGTTGTTCACGGCCGCGTGGGAGGCGGCCACCGATCTCGGAGCCTTCCTCCGGGGCGAGCATCCCCACCTCGACGACGGCGGCCGGAGGGTGCTGCGCACGCTGGCATCGGGCGCCACCGACGAGACGGCCGCCCGAGAGCTGGGCATGTCCCTCCGTACCTACCGCCGCCGGGTCGCCGAACTTCTGGCCGCCCTCGACGCGGACTCACGCTTCCAGGCCGGGGTGCGCGTGGGTGAGCTGGGACTGAGCGGCTGACACCGGAGACTCCACGGGCCACGCCACACGTTCCGGCCCGACTCCCCGACTCCCCGGCGCCGTGGCCCCGCGGCGTACAACCGTCCGCCCCTCTCCGGGGTCTTGCGGGTGCGGCCTTCTCCGCCGCACCCGCAGGACCCTTCCGAGGAGGCCCCACCGCATGTCGCGCGCCCGCGTCCGCACCAACCGGTTCCGGCTGACCGCAGCCGTCACCGTCGCTCTGGCCGCCACGGCCGCCGGCACACTCGCCACCCCCACGGCCTCCGCCGCCTCCGCCACGCCCGCCACCGCCGCGGCCTCCGCCGCTCCCGCCGCGGTGCGGGACGTCGCACCGTTCCCGGCGGGCGGCACGCTCCTCAGCGCCGGGCCGACCGGCTTCCTCGCGAAGGCGGGCACCACCGCGACGCCGTACTTCTGGACCGGGTACGACGGCACGGTCACCCCGCTGCCCGGCTCCCGCTACTACGGCGCCGCCGGCACCGACACGATCGTGCGGGCCGAGGAGAACGGCACGTACACCCTGTACGACATGGGCACCGGCGCCGAACCGGTCGTCATCACGACCCCCGGCACGCTCGCGGGCGTCGTGGGCTCGACGCTGGTGACGACGGACGGCGACGGGATCCATCTGGTGCACAGGGCGGGGGACGAGATCGTCTGCCGCGCGGTGACCGGCCTCCCCGGCCCCTCACGGGTCGAGACCTTCGGAGAGGGCACGTTCACTGCGGTGACCGGTGGCGGGGCGCTCCTGTCCCTGGTGGACGTCGCCACCGCCTCGGCGGTCGCGACCGTCGAGTCCGACAACAGCGTGCTGGGGTTCGAGGCCGTGGCCGGGTCGCCGACACATCTGACCTGGTACGACTACACGCCCGCGGACGACGGCGGGCACTTCCACGTGCTCGACCGCACCACGGGCACGTCCCGGATCCTGCCCGAGGGCGTCGGCGGTCGCCCACCGGCCCTGTCGAAGGACTGGCTGGCGCTCCTGAACACCAGCAGGGCCTCCGGACGGCCACTCCTCCTCCACTCCCTGAAGGACGGCCGGAACCTGCGCGTCCTCGACCGCGCGGACGAGGTGAAGGTCGCTGCCGACGGAACCTTCCTCGTGCGGGGCAACCTCGCGCGCCAGGACGGGATCTACCGTGTCTCCGTCGGCGATGACGGAGCGCCCCGAGCCGAGCTCGTGGCGGACGGCGGACGCCTCGCGGACCTCACCGTGACGCGCCAGGCGGTGCCGTCCGTCCTCGACTTCGACGAGGAGGACGACTGGGCGACCGTCGTCTTCGGCTTCAACCACTCCGTGTCGATCACGTTCACGCTGACGCACACCGCCACCGGCCGGCAGCGGACCTTCGGGTACTCCACCGGTTCGCAGCCCGAGTACCGCTTCACCCTGAACAGCGACGGCGGCTGGTGGGACCCGGCGGACTACAGCGGGGCGTACACCTGGACGATGACGGCCAAGGAGACGGAGAACGTCGGGCCGGGCGTCGAGCGGACGGGCAGCCTCGTGCTGAAGCGTCCCTTCCTACCGCGCGACTACGACGCCAACGGGTCCCCGGACGTGCTCGTCCGCGACAGCGCGGGCGGGCTGGCCGCGTACGACACCAAGGAACTGCGCCACATGCTGGCGGGCGACGAGCTGGCCCCGACCACCCTGGGCACCGGCTGGAACACGTACACGCTGATGGCCGCCCCGGGCGACCTCGGCGGCTCCGCGGCGGACGACGTCGTCGGCCGCGACCGCGACGGCGTCCTCTGGCTTCACCGGGGCGAGGGGCAGACGCTGCTCCCGCGCACCAAGGTCGGCGGCGGCTGGCAGGTCTACAACAAGATCACCGCCGGCTCCGACCTGAACGGCGACGGCCGGGGCGACCTCCTCGCCACCGACACCTCCGGCGTCCTGTGGTTCTACGCCGCCACCGGTGACGCCGACGCCCCCTTCAAGCCCCGCAAGAAGGTCGGCGGCGGCTGGGGCGTCTACAACCTCCTCACCGCCCCGGGCAACATCGCCGGCGCCACCGGCGGCGACCTCCTGGCCCGCGACACCTCCGGCACCCTGTGGATGTACCTCGGCAAGGGCGACGGCACCTTCACCGCCCGCCGCCGGGTCGGCGGCGGCTGGCAGCAGTTCAGCCACCTCACCGCCTTCGGCGACAAGAACGGGGACGGCCGCCGCGACCTCCACGCGATCGGCCCCTCCGGCTCCCGCTCCTACCACGCCACCGGCTCCGTGGACCGCCCCTTCGGCACCCCGGAAACGCTTCACCTGCGGTCCGACACCACGTTCAAGACCGTCTTCTGACCCCTGCACCCCCCAGGCCCCGGACCACCGGTCCGGGGCCTGCCCGGCAGGCCTCCAGTTCCACCCCGGCCAGCAGGCCCTCCAGTTCCACCCCGGCCGTCAGGCCCCGCGCCTGCACCGCTCCAGCGCCTCCCCGACGTCCGCGCCGTCCTCGACGAGGAGTTCGCCCGCCGCCACAAGACTCCGCCAGAACACGGCAGCGTCACCCCCGGACCGCGGCCCGACCGCGGCGAGCCCGACGAACGCCTTGTCGAGCCACCCCGCCTTCAGCGCCCGGATCACCCCGACCGCCCGGCCACTGGCGATGCCTCCGGAAGCCCGCATGGCGGCCTCCATCCACCGCCGCGCCTCCGCACCCCGCGCGCTCACCGCCCGGGGCACGTCGAACGCACCGTGCGCCTCGAGCAACTCCCCCGCGAACCGCTCCTCGCCCGCCTCCAGATCCTCCACCCCGCCGAACCACCACGGCTCCCCCGCCTCCGCCCGCGACATCCCGAGCGCCTCCCGAACGGCCACCAGCGCACCCCGCGCCCCGGCGGCCGGCACCAGCCCGACGAACGCGTCAACGGGCGAGCCCCGCCGCAGCATGTCGCGCGCGGCGCGCACGAGCGCGTCCACCTCACCGGCATCCGATGCGGTCACGAACGCCCCCTTCCCTGAACGCGAAAGGGCATCCAGCGAGATCGCTGGATGCCCTTCCCTCGTGTGCCCCCGGCAGGATTCGAACCTGCGACACCCGCTTTAGGAGAGCGGCTCTCATGCCACCCTGCCACCGTCTCTGACCTGGGGTGCAGGCCTCAGCCCGGGGGCCTCAGTGATCTTTTGGGAGGATTTTAGGAGGACGGAGCGGGACCACAGCGTCGGGAGCCCGACGTTGCGCATCGCCCGCTGCCAGACCCCCTCCAGGCCGTCGAGCCGATGCTGCCGCATCTCCGGCGTCACATGCTGGTACACCCTCTTGATGCCAGGGCGCCGGTGCCCCATCGCCTCGAACGCGAGCGGCTCGGCAACGTCGATCTCCGCCTGCAGGGTGTCGTGCAGGTGGCGCAGCGCGCGCATGTCGACGCCCGGGCAGATCGGTTCCCACGCCTCCCGGTGTGAGACGCCCTGGCGCCTCTCCCGCTCATCCCGCCCATCGGCCGCCGGCCTGAGTGTGCGACCCCAGTTCCCGCGGCGCCAGGGCTTGCCCGAGGGCGTGCAGAACGTCCGCTCGTGCGGCCAGTCCCACAGATGGCGTTCCAGCAGGCGCGCCAGCGACAGCGGCACATCAACGTCCCTTGTTTCGCCGTCCGTCTTCGTCGGCTCGAGGCCGATGAACGTCCCCAGCTTCCGGCCCTCGTCGTCGCGCTGCTCGTACTCCGCGATTTCCTCCACGACCGAGATCATCGGGCACTCGAAGACGCCGGCGCCCCACGGCTGCCGCCGGCGCCGCAACGCGTTGTCCCGATGCAGCCCGAGGCTCTCGCCCCACCGCAGCCCGGTGAAGGCGACGGTCAGGACGTGAGCGCCGTTCGCCGGGCCGAGGCGCTCGGCGAGCAGGAAGACGTCCTCGGGACGCACCCCGTCGCCCGTCCACACCGACTGCTTGCGCCGCGCCCGGGCCGCCTTGTTCCCGGCCCTGGTGCCCGGCGCCGGCACCAGCTCGACGGCCGGCTTCGTCCGCCGGCGCCCATAGATGGGGTTCACGTCGACCTTCTTGGAGTCGACCGCGGCCGTGATGATGGTCGACAGCAGGGACACGATGTGGCCACGGGTGACGTCGTCGCACGGGAGCTTCAGCTGCCAGGTGTCCACGTCGTACCACGTGATCGCCCGCATGTCCGTCGACTCCCAGCGGGGGAGCAGGTAGCTCTCGAGGTAGTCCCACCGCCGGCTGTTCGTCCTGCCGCGCTTCTGCCGGTCCTTCATGTACTGCCGGGCAAAGGTGCCGAACGCGGCCGCCTCCGTGGGGCGCATCTGTCTCTGCCCTGCCTTGAGTAGGGCCTCCTGCTTCCGCCCGTACTCCAGCGCCGTCTTCTTCGTCGGGAAGCCTGACTCGGAGTCGGGCCTCCCCTGCGCGTTGGTGAAGCGCACCCGCCAGGAGACTTCCCCCTTGCGACCCTTCGCCGTACTCACACGCTTCTCTGCCCAGGCCATGCCTCCGCCCCTTCCGCGATCAGGGGTGCCAACGGACCGAGGCGTCCGCCGGCCCCGGACTCAGAGCGTCTTCCTCCTGCGCGTACTCCCGGGCCTCCTCCGCCGTGAGGAAGCCCGCCTCGGAGTCCATCGACCCATCCGGATTGGTGAAGCGCACCCGCCAGGACACCTCGCCTGAACGGCTCACACGCTTCTCTCTTCTAGCCATGGCTCCGCCCCTTCCACTGTCAGGGGTGCCAGCGGACCGTGATTTCCACCGGTCCCACCCCCGGGACCCTTCCGTCGAGGCACGTGAGCAGGTCCTCAACGATGTACAGCACCCACCCCGTCCCGCGTGGCCGCAGCCACGCGAGTGCACCGGCGGGCATTGACTTGACGCACACGATCTCTATCCGCACCGGTCTCCCCAGACGCTGGCTCCGAGCGGCGGCACCTCCAGTAACAGGAGAGCCATGCAACCACACATACGGCGCATTTGGGAGAGAAGATGCTCACTTACTAAACATTCACGATCACTCTCGGTGGTCGGTGTTCCGGAGCTCAGCCTCCGTCTGCTCCCACCGCAGCAGCGCCCGCCGCATCTGATCCGGCGTCAGCTCGCCGCGTCCGCGCACGATGACGACCATCTTCGCGTCGGAGTCCTCGTCATCGCCCGCCGGCAGATCGATGACCGCGGTATCGATCAGCGGCCCGTCCGCGAGAGCCGCCCTGATCCGCCACGGCAACTCGCTGACCAGCTCTGGAGCCACGCTGGCCACGCCAAGGCTCGGAGACTGAGAGTTGCCTGACTCCTCCGGCTCCGCCATCGTCGGCTCCCCACCAACGAGGACGGCCTCGGGTGAGTCGGCAGTCCAGCCCACCTCTGTGGCATACGCGCGGATCGTCGGGCTGATGCGCGAAACCTGGCCGCGCTCGATACGCAGCAGCGCTCCCCGGCCAACGCCGATAGCGGCGGCCACCGCCTGCTGCTCGAGTCCGCGAGCCTCGCGAGCGGCCTTGAGCCGTTGCCCTAGCCGCGCCCAGTCTCGATCCATAACGCACATGATGCCGCATCCCATGCAACCGCGACAGCCAGGAATCGGCCGCACCGCTCTCCGAAACGGAGCATCGGGAGCACGCCGGGGCGTACGCACTAGCCGGGTCCCGGCCGTGCGCGACAGTGTCGATGCGCTCGATTACGACGCATAGCGCTTGCCAACGCTCCATTCGTGGGCTTCACTATGACGCGTGACACCGAATGGGATTGCAATACGGCGCATCAGGCAGGATCGAAAAATGAGCCTGCGTGCTCTGTCCCGGCTGGTTGGTCTCGATCGCGGCTACCTCTCCCGGCTGGAGAGAGGGCTCGTACACAGACCCGCTGACGACAAGCTCCGTGCGATCGCCGCCGCCCTCGAGGTGTCCACCACCGACATCACCGAGAGGAGAGACATCACCATGACGACAGCACTCCGGCCCATCCCGCCCGTCGACGACAGCGGCACCGACCCGGCTGAGCTCGTCCACTACACGCCGTACCAGGTCGCTGATCACGGCTGGCTGCCCATGGCCGGCCGCACGCTCCGCGACATGGCCGTCAAGCGCAGAGTCCCCCACAGCCAGGCCGGCGGCCGCATCACCTTCACCCTCGCGCACGTCCGGGAGATCGCCGCCTCGTATGAGGTGCGCCCGATCACCGAGACCAAGCACGGCGCCTGACAACACGAACGGGGCCGCCCGGACCCTGGCCGGTCCCTGGCGACCCCTCCGGCCCACCTCATCACTCGAGAAACGAGGCTCACCGTTGAGCACACACACTAGCGACCCCGGCCGTACGGCCGCTCTCGCCATCGACGCGCTCGGCCGTATGCACCGCGACGCGGCCGCCATCAGCAGCGCCCTCACGCAGCTCCTCGCCGAGGCCGGCGACCTGCCCGCCCTGGTCAGCGTGCATACCGGACTCGGCGACGATCACCGCGGCCCGCGCATCATGCTGCAGGCTCACGACGTCGACGGCGCCCGTGCCTGGGCCGCCTACCTGCAGATCACGCTGACCACCTCAGACCTCCCCTTCGTCGGTCGCGATGGTGGGACCAGAACCGTCAAGGGCTCCATCGAGCGTTACGAGCGTGACGGAGTCAGCATCTCCCTGGCCGGGGTCAGCCTCCTCTACACCGCCTCCGAGTGGGCCGGGCTCATGGCCGAGACGCCGGCGGACGAGGCCGGGGCCGAGGTGACCGCGTGATGACGACTCCGACCCCTCCCACCGGCACGATCACCGTGCAGACCAGCGACGTACGCCACACCCCGGACCCGCGTGACCGCATGATGCACGCCCTGGCCGCCGTCGAGGACGTCCTCAGCGCGCTGCAGGGCGGCACCCCGGGCCACATCCGGATCAGCACCGAGCGGGGCGGCACCTGCCACGTCGTGATGACGTGCTCCGGTGAGCTGGTCCGCGAGTTCGCCGCCCGGTTCCACGTCGAGCCGTGCCTGGTCTCCTGCCTGTTCGGCGAGGGGTCCCACTGGCTGGAGGCGAACGCCATCGTGCGGGGCGTCACGGTGAAGTGCGGCACCCTCGCCAGCGACGAGACCGCCGGCGTCACCGGCCCGGCCGGGACGGGTGGTGCCTGATGGGGGCCCACACCTACATGCTCGGCGCGGTCCCCGGTATCGACCCGGGCGTTGAGATCGACCTCACCCGCGTGCGGGAGGACAGCGTCGGGGCTCACTGGTTCTGGGACCGCACGTTCACCCCCGACGGCGTCCCCGTCATGGAGCGCCTCGGCCGCCCGGAGGTCCCGGGCGGCGACACGCTGCTGCCGCTGGACCAACTCGTCACCCGGCGCGGCCCGCTCAGCGCCGTCCCCGCCGTAAGGCCCCCGGACATCGCGCTGGTCCACTCCGTCCTGGGCGCCCTGGCCGACGGCTCCGACGAGGTCCCGCCCCCGGTTCCGGTCCGGCCCGTGCTCCGCTCCCCGGCCTCGACCACCACCGCGGTGGCCACGCTGCCGGCCACCGACCCGGCGACCCTCGCGACCCGCAAGACCGTGCGGGCTCACGCCGCGGCGCGCCGGGCGCTCCCCGGCCGCGCCGCCCGCCCCCACCTGCGCGGGGGTGCCCGCTTGCGCGGTGGTTCCCGCCTGCTCGGGGGTGCGCGGTGAGCGATTCCCGTATCACCGGCGCCGAGGCCGTGATCCGCAGCGCCGTCCAGTCCGGCAAGGACGCCCACCACGTCGCCACCCTGCTGGAGACCGCCGGGTGTCTCCAGACCCCCGGCGAGGTCCGCGACCTCTACACCCGGCTCCACGGCACGCAGGCTGCCGTCGAGCGCGCCCACGCCCGCGTCGAGGAGTTGCAGCACGCGTGGGAGACCACGCTGGTTGCACGGCTGGTCCTGCAGATGCAGCGCGACGGCGCGATGCGCGCGCTGGCCGGACACAGCCTGGTGCGGTCGTGCGACCGGTGCCAGTGCACCGAGGACCACGCCTGCGACGGCGGCTGCTCCTGGGTCCCCAACCGCCACGGGATCGACGTGTGCTCAGGCTGCCTCACCGAGGACGGCCGCTGCACCACCCCGCACTGCGGCACCTACGGCCACGACGACATCCCGCCCCAGGGCTGGATCCTCGTCGACATCGCCGGCAGCACCGAGCCCTCTCGCTACCGCTGCTCGCCGTGGTGCGCGCAGATCGCCCTGCAGCGCATCGGCATGGAGATGGCCGACACCGACCGCGCGGCCGCGGCCGCCACCGTGCTGGAGAAGGACACCCGCGACAGCGCGTCGCGTACGGGCGAGTCCACTCCCGCACCGCTGGTGGTCGACCGGTTCGAGATGGCCGACCCGGAGTCCACGCCGGACGGCGACGAGGCCCTGCGCATCCTCGCGGCCGCGCAGGACGGCCGCCCTGTCGTCCTGGTCCTCGACGCCGACACCCGCGCCCGCGTCGCGTCCTGGCTCGGCCACCCCCTTCGCGCCTACCTCACCCGGTACGACCACGCGCCCGCCCCCATGGGCTGGTACGGCACCGAGGCCGGCGCCCGCGCACACTGCGAGGCCGAGCTCGCCGCCGAGCACCCGGGCGGCACCCCGCCCGTACCGGACTGGATCACGGACGAGGAGGACGGCGTCGCCGAGCTGGTCGCCACCTTCGGCAAGGGCAAGGAAACCACCGGCTACCACGTCGTCGCCATCGACCTCCCGGCCGCCTACGACCCCGAGGCGACGTGGTGACCGCGCTGGAGCGGGCACTCACCCGCCACCACAGCCTGACCGCTGGTGACCCGGAAGCCTTCGCCCACGGGTTCCACCGGGCGCTGTTCGACACACGGAACGGCCGGGACACGGAGGCCGAGTGGCTGCGTATCCGTCACCTCCCCGCCCGTCCGGCCGAGGAGGCCGGGTACCTCGAGGGCCTCGCGTCGCTCCGTGAGCCCGCCGCCCCACCCCAAGGGCGGAGGCCAGCACGGTGAGCGGCGACGTCCGATGGACGGTAGCCGTCTCCGCCGCCGCGTGGATCGGCCTCGTCATCGTCGTGTTCCGGATCGTGCCGCCCGTCGTGCGCCTGGTCCGCAAGGCAGCGCAGGCCGCCTTGCAGGGGGCCTTGCGGGCCGCCCCGGCGGTCGCCCTGGTCCTCGTCGTCCTGGGAGATCCACGTGTGGGAGGCCCGCGTGTGGGAGGTCCTCGTGCCTGACGTCGTCGCCTACCTCGTCCTCGCCGTCCTCCTGGCCGTCGCGTGCGTGGTGGCCGTGGTCGCCGGCCTGCTGCTCCTCGCCGCGTGGCGGTGGGGGCAGGGCGCCGTCGCCCTGGTGGTGAGCGAGCGCCGAACGGCCCGCCTGCGGGCGGCCCTTGTCGCCGAGCTCGCCGACCCCGGGCAGGTCTATCTGCCCTGCCACACCCCCGTGTGCGGGCACATGCACACGGTTCATCACCCCGACGCCGACGGCCGCATGCGGTGCGAGCACTGCGACACCCCCGCCGACATCGACCAGTGACCGGCGCTCCCGACCCCGACCCGCCGCAGTGCGAACACCCGGTTGAGCCGCACGCCGGCGGCCTGCCCCGGCTGTTCCCGGGCGGCCGGTTCTGCGACCTGCACACCCCCCGCGCCCGCCGGGGCCTGCCGGAGATCCCGCCCGGCCCCGGCTGGCCCCCCGGCAACTACCTCAACCAGCGCGACCTCGACCAAGAGGAGAACCATGACGACCCCGACCCCGCGCCCGATCCCGACGCCGCGTGACCTCGCGCAGCGCCCCGCCAGGCCCGCACCCGCGCCGTGCGTCTCCGAGGCCCTGGCCCGGATGCTGACCAGCCTCCCCGACGGCTCGTTCCTGTCCACCTGGTACGCCGGCGCGGACAGCTCCAGCCTCCGCCCGAACGTGCGCCTGGTCGCCGCAGCCCTCGCGACCCTCGCCGACCCGGACACCGGACAGATCCCCGACGACAAGCAGCCCACCGCCAGCGACCTGATCCCAGCAACGGGCCTGTCCGGCGCGGAGATCGGCCTCGCCCTCGGCATGCTCCGCCAACGCTGCTGGCTCCAGCGCAGCCGCCGCGCCCTGCGCCCGGACGGCGTCCCGCGCCGCCACCTCACCCTCACCATCCCCGCCGCGTACCTGCCCCGCCTCACCACCCCGGCCGCCGGAGGCGAGGAGTGAGCATCGGGCCCTCGACGCGCGCCCGGATCATGGCCGGCCTCGCCGACGGCCGCACTGACGCCGAGCTTGCCGCAGACCTCGGCATCGCAGTGGGCACGCTGCAGTGCTACATCGCCGCCCTGTGCCGTCAGTACAAGGTCCCAGGACGGAACGCCCTGATCCCCCTCGCCGTTCAGCGCGGGTGGCTCCCGGCGGCCGCCGATGTGCCGCTGCCCCGGCCTGTCGGGCCTCTGGGGCTGGTGCTGCTGTGCATCGCGGCCGGTCGCACGATGCAGGACATCGGCCGCCACGCCGGCTGCTCCGAGTCCACCGCCCGGCGCCATGCCAAGGACGTCTGCGCCCACTACGGCGCCACGACACGCACCCAGGCCGTCGCCCTCGCGATCCGGTCCCGGCACCTCGCCCCACACCAGGCGTTCACCACGATCCCCGCCAACCCCTTCCCCCGCACCCGCCCCGGCCGTACGGCCTGACCAGGAGACCCACTGCCATGGACGACTGCGAAGACTGCGGCCGCACCCTCTGCCGCGACTGCGGCACGCACTACTGCTGCGAGGACTGCCCCTGCGGCCGGTCCCACACCTGCACCTGCGTGTGCGCCGACTACGACCGCCACCTCACCTACGCCGACTGACCCACCCCGGGAGACCCACGCCATGTCCGCCGCCGTCGCGCACGCAGCACCCACCGGTGCTGCACCGGCGCGCCCCCACGCAGCCGCGCCCGCGGCCGCCGGGGCACGCCCGCGTGCCGGCGGCGGGCTCCGTATCTGTGTTCCTCTGCGCCTGGTTGTAGGTGCGCAGTACCGCGACGCGGCCCTGCGCACCTACATCAAGATCGCAGCGCTCTCGCTCCGCCCCGCCGGCTGCCGCGCCAAGGTCGTCACGATCGCGGGCTGGTTGAACACGTCCGCCTCGGAGATCGAGCGCGGCCTGCGCGACCTGCAGAACCCCGACCCGGTCGACGGCATCACCGAGGTCATCACCACCCGCAAGACTCTGCCGGACGGCACCGGCGAGTCCGCCCACCGCACCGTCCGCCCCCTCGACACCGATGCCGGCGGCGAGCTGTTCGTCTGGATCCCGGTCCGGGCCGCGGACGTCCTGCGGCCCCGCCTGCTGCGCCTGTACGCAGCTATCGCCTACGCGCAGGCCCGGCGCATGCCGCTGACCGTGCGGGAGCTCGCCGACCACCTGCGCCACGAGTCCGGCGACCACCAGGGCGAGACGCTCACCGCGCGGCAGACGGCCCGCCTCCTCGAGGAGCTCGCCGCGACCGGCTGGATCACCGTCCACCACCGGCAGGGCCCGCGCGGCCGCCACGCCTACGAGGCCAACCCCAGCCCGCTGCACGCTGTGCCCGCCCCGGCGGCCGCCACCGTGGTGGTCGTCCCGGCCGCGCCCGCGCGAACGCGGGTGCCCGCCAAGGCGGCCGACGTATGCCCTGACATCCGTGACGGATCGGCCCCCGACGATCATGACGGGTCCCCCTGTGAGGAAGACCGGCCTACTGACCGACCCGACTACTCGCCCAGCTCAGCCGTGGGATCCGCCGTCAGGCGTCTACCGGTTGTAGCGGGGGAGCCTGTGGACAACTCGGCCCCGGACACGTTCCGGTCCGGTCGGCGCCGGGGTACAAGCGGCGCCTGCAGCGGAGGCCCGGCTGACGGATCGGCTCCGACGCTGTCCGCCCGTGCCTGGTCGGTCCTGGCCCCTGTGCGGCATCTCCTCGACGGCGACGAGCGCGGGTTCGTGCTCGCCCGGATCGAGCGGGAGATCTCCCGCCAGCTCGCCGCCGGCGTCGGCATTGCCCGGATCACCGACCGGCTGCAGCGGCGCTACGCCTGCACCACCCCGGTGCGCGACGGCGGCCGCTGGATCCTCGGCGCAGGCCTGCCACGGCGCGGCTGCGGTCTCGACGCGTGCGAGGACGGCGTGATCTGGCACAGCGGCCAGGCCTGCGGCGTGTGCGCAGACCTCGCCCTCACCCCGCCGCCCGGCGAGCCGCAGGCGCCGGCGGCCGCCGAGGAGCAGCCACCCATCCCGGCCCCCGCGGCCGCGCCACCCCCGGCGCTTCCGCCCGGGCCGATCCCGCCGGAGCTCACCCGCGGGCAGCTCGCCGCGCTCCGGGCCGCCGCCGGACCCGACACCATCCGCGCCGCCGTCGCCCAGTACGGCCGCGCCCACGCCACCTACCTCTACGGCTGGCGCGCCCTCGCCGCCTACGACGACGCAGGAGGACCTGATGCTCAGTGAGCACGACGTGCAGACATGCGAGAGCTGCGGTGCGCGGATCCGGTGGACCGTCACGGCTGCCGGGAAGCGGCTGCCCGTGGATGCGGACCCGGCCGCCGACGGCAACACCGCGGCGTACTACGACGGCACCGGCCGGCTCCGGTCCCGTGGGCTCACCCGGGAGCGGCCCGTCCTCGAACACGCCGAGTGGCTCGCCCGCCCACACTTCGCCACCTGCACCCGGCCGCCCGCCCGGCGGAGCTCCCGCTCCGGGGCCCGTGCCCGGCAGGGCGTGCGCCCGGGCCACTGGCGGCCGCGGTGAGCGCCCGTCCGGCGGTCACCGTCCCGGACGCGATCGCCGCGGTGGTCGCGGCGGAGGCCGAGGACTACGTGACCGCCCGGGCTCTGACGGGCCCGCTGCAGCACGGCGAGTACGTCGCCATCGGCCATGCCGTCGTCGCCGGTCTCCGGGGCGCCGGCTGGCACATCACCCCCCTGCCCACCCTGGAGGTCCCGACCATGTCACACGGTCCCTGCCCGTCCTGCGCCGCGCCCAAGAGCCCCGGCAAATACGTGTGCCTGGACTGCTGGCAGGCGCTGCCCGCCGTCACCCGCCGGCGCCTCTCCCGCCGCGACGCCCAGGCCATGGCCCGGCTCCGCGAGCTCCACCGCCAACTCGGCTGCGCCGTACCGCTCCACAAGATCACGGTCTCGCCGTGACCGTCGCCGCGCTCCGTGCGCTCCTCGACACCGCCCGCCCGGGCGTCACCCGGCACCCGGCACCGCTCATCCCGCACACCGCCCACCGCAGACAGGACCCTCATGCCCAACCCGCCCGCAGGCCGCCGCTGATGGCCACTCACCTCGTTCTCCCCGGCGGCATCGCGTCCGCCGTCACCCTCGTCGACGCGCTCCTGGTCGCGGCCGACGCCCGCCAGCAGTCGGACCCGGCGCAGGCCTCCGGCTGGCGCGGCCTCGCGCACCAGCTCGGTGACGCGCTCGACAGCCTGCCCACCCCGACGGGGGAGCGGACGTGATGCGGCTGCGCCTGGTGGCGCCGCGTGGGTCGGACACCCGGTACGTCCTGACCTACGTCGGGGCCGTCGTCGCCCTGGCCGTATCGATCACCTGCGCCGCGGCCGCCGTCTGGCCGCCGGCGATCTGCGCCTACTCGGCCGCCCTCACCCTCGCCCTGGCCGTCAGCCGCCAGCACGAAGCCCGCACCGCCGCGGCCGCCGCCGAGCACGCCGCCTGACCGAAGGACGAACGCTGATGTCCCGCCCGCCTGTCTACGTCCGAGGCCTGCGCCTGTACATGCCGCACGGGGCCGTCCTCGAGGGCCTCGTCTGGCCGGACGGCCGCTGCCTCCTCTCCGAGGACCCCCTGTACGGCCTCACCGTCGGCGCGCCGACGGCCGAGGACCTCGCCCGCGGATTCGCCGGCGCCCGGGTCGAGTGGGCGACGCCCGCCGGCCCCGCCCTGCAGCAGCTCGTCGAGCAGTGGGCCGCCCAGCCCGACCGGTACGCCGCCCTGCAGGAGCTCATGACCGCCCTGACCGACGACATGACCCCGTCTGGAGACCCGACGTGATCGACCCCTACGCCTCCACCACCCACCGCGCCGTCGACCCGGCCCTGGCCGCCGCCCGGGAGCTCGCCGACGGCGGCGCCCACGTCCACCTCGTCGACGACGGGACCGCCACCTGCCTGACCGGCGGCTGCCTGCCGCCCGCCCTGATCGGCACCGCTACGACCGGAGGCCACCGTGCATGACCCGTTGACCGTCGCGTTTCACATCCGCCGCCCCTGGCCCGGGCCCGCCCAGAGGCCCGCCGCCGGCGACCCGTCGGTGCGCTGGCGTATCCGCCTCCACCACACCTGCGGTACGTGGTGCGCCGAGGACCCGCCCCACCGCCCGCGCGCCCTCCCCTGGTGGAAGGCCTCCAGCTACACCCCGTTCTGGACCCTGGCCGGCCGCGAGTTCTACTTCCCGGCGCTGGTGGTCGTGTGGCACCGCGAGCCCGGCGGCCGCGACGGCCTCACCGTCTGCGGCCGCCGGGTCCAGCGCCGCGACGGCACATGGCGATGGCGCCGCGGCTGGCGCCTGCACGTCCACCACTGGCGGATCCAGCTCCCGCCCCTGCAGGCCCTGCGCCGGCACCTGTTGACCCGCTGCGCCTGGTGCAAGGGCCGATCCCGCCGGGGTGACGCGGTCAACATCAGCCACCAGTGGAACGGCCCGCGCGGCCGCTGGTGGCGCGGCGAACCCGGCCTCTATCACCGGGACTGCTCCGCGATCAGCAACGCGCACGACACCTGCACCTGCGACGTGCCCGTCATCGGACGCCGCGACTACGGGGAGTGCGGCATGTGCGGGCGCTTCCGTCCGTACGGCGTCACGCCCGAGCGCCTGGCCCGGGCCCGCGCCCTGGCCGTCATCCCCCGCGGCTCCCGTACCCCCACCCCGTAGCCGCACAGCACCACGGGGTGCGCCCGGGCCGCCACGGCCAAGGGCGCACCCCACCACCCAGCACCAACGCCCAGGGAGTCACGCCATGATCACCAGCACTGAGACGTCCGCCGCTCTCCTCGGCATTGCCCGCGCCTGGGCGCCGCTGACCGAGGCCGTACAGGACGCACGGCAGCACGCGTGGCCCCCGCTCACCCTGCGCCAGTACCTCGCCCAGTCCGGGGACGAGGAGGAGCTTGAGGCCCGCACCTGGCGCGCCGAGGCCCTGCGCGCACTGGAGCGCGACCCGGCGCAGATCGGCCGGCGCCCCGTCCCGCTCCGCCTCGACCTCATCGGCACCATCGCCCTGATCGAGGCCGGCCTCCTGGAGCTCGCCGACACCACCGCCGCCATGGTGCAGCGCCCCCCGATCTCCCCGCCCCGGCCGCGCCGCGCCGCGTACGCCACGACCAGGGCGCAGCGCCTCGTGTGGGAGGACCACGCCCGCCGGGTCGCCGCCGCCCAGGCCGACGCCACCGACGTCCGCCGGTGGCGCTACGCCCACCCGGTCACCGGCCGCCACCCGGCGACCGGCCGGGACGCCGCCCTGTGGCTGCTGGGTCGCGTGACCGGTGCCCGCGGCCCGTTCCATCCGCTCCCCGACCCGCTGCGGCAGCGCATCGCCCGCGCCGCCGCCCACGCGGAGGCCTGCATCGACCAGTCCCTTGGCCTCGGCGCCGGGCACACCACCCTCGCCATGCCGTGCACCTGCGGCGGCCGGATCCGCCTCTACGGCGACGGCACCCTGCCCACCGCCCGCTGCACCGGCCCGTGCGCACGCACCTGGCACGCCGCCGCCATGCCCGCATGAGCACACGAGTAGGCCCCGCCGTGGTGACGGCGGGGCCCTGTGCGGATCGAGCGGGCGCTACCCGGTCGCGGGCGGAGCAGCTCGGCGCGGTGCCCTGTCCGGGCCCCGCCCCGGCCGCTTGCTCCGCGTGTTCATGTACGTCACCAGCGCCTCGTACGGCAGGGTCCGTGCTCCCGCGACCGTGCCGTAGTCCGCCGCCCCAACCGGCCATTCAGGGTCCGTTCGCGCGAGCTTCCGCAGTCCCTCGGGGGTCATGCTGCGGACGATCTGATCAGCGACCAGACGATCGGCTGCCTGCGCAAACGTGAGCATGGTGCGCTGCTCCTCCTTCCGACGCCTGCTTTCGGGCATGCCCCATCCTCTCTGAATAGTTGCGTCCGACGCAACTATTCCGTACCTTCGGATCAGTAACACAGAAGGCCCCGGCCGGAGTTACCGCTCCATGTGGCCGGGGCCAGACCACCCGCAACCGTGACGAAGGAGTGGTCCGCCATGGAGCGTACCGACCAGCAGCCCGCCCAGCCCAGCCAGGAGGACCGCGTCGCCGCGCTGCACCGCGCCTGCGCCGCCGACTACCGGGCCGCCGCCCCGGCCCGAGCGAACGCCGACCGCGGCGACGCCTGGACCCTCAACAGCGCCCGCGACTCCGCCGCCGGCCTCTGATGCGCTGGCCCACCCTCAGCCCGAAGCCCAAGGCGACGGCCACCGACACCCCGGTCACGGACTGGAAGGCCCGCCCGGACCGCGCCGGCCGCCAGCGCCGCGCCACGCACCACCGCGGCGGCGCCGCCCGCGCGGCCGCCGCCGGCCAGCGGTGGGAGGACGGCGACCGCGCCCGCGAACGCGGCCTCTTCCGCCGCCGCTGACACCCCACCGACCGGGCCGGGCCCTGACACCCCCGCAGGGCCCGGCCCCCCACCTCGCTCCCGGAGGAGCCTCGTGACGACCACACCGACCGAGCCCTGCGCCACCGTCCCGCCCGAGGTGGCGCACCGGCGCGCCACCGTGCGCCACCTGGCGCAGCAGGGCCTGTCCAACCGCGCCATCTCGGCGCGCCTCGGCCTGTCCAAGGACATGGTGAGGCGCGACCTGGCCGCGCCTGCGCCACCGACGGAGACGCGGGCGCAGCGCCTCGCGCGCCGCGCCAAGGACACCGACGAGGCCATGCGCCAGCTCTGCGCCGCAGCTCAGGCCGTAGATGGCGCAGACCCGGCGCACACCCCCACCGACGATGAGACCGCCCGGCGCTGGTACGACGACCTGCGCGCCACGGCTGTCGTACTCCTGGCGCACGCCGAGGCGTTCGCCGACTACTACCCGCGCGCCATGATCGGCGTACAGCGGCGCACCGAGGACGTGAGCGCGCCATGATCGGCGCACGCGGACCCCGGCTGCGCCACCTCGTGCGCCAGCTCCGCCGCCGCGCTGGCGCACCGCCCGCCGACCTTGCGCCACCGCCCGCACCCGCCCCCGGATCCGTGCCCGACGCGGACGAGCGCCGCGCGCAGCACTACGTGCGCGTCCTGGTCGACGGCCAGCCCCTGCCGCCCGCCCAGAGCTCGGTGAGCGTCACCGTGCCGACCGCGGACCGTGACCCGTACTGGCTCGACGAGCTGCTGGCCGCCCGCCGTCGCCCTGCCGCACCGGCGGCCGCCGCCGCGCTGCCTCCGGCACCACAGGCGGCACCCGTACCCGAGGCGGAGCAGCCCACGGTCGACGACGTCACGAAGGGCCCGGGGGAGCGGGCGCCGTGGTGGCACCTGCCGCCCCGCCCGACGCTCACCGCCCCGCCCGCCCCGGCACCGGAGCCCGGCATCCACATCACCCTTGTCCAGCCCGCCGAGCCCACCGGGCCGACGCTCCGCGAACGCGTCCAGCGGTGGACCATCCGCCGCGGGACCGCCGGCACCCTCGGCTACCTCGTCGGCCTCGGCCCCTTCATCGGCCGCCGCCTCGAGGAGGCCGGCCCCGGAGCCACCGGATTCGCCGTTCTCCTGTGGCTCGTGAGCTGGTTCGCCGCCGCCAAGGCCCACAGCCTCATCCCGGCTGGGATCGCGCGCCAGATCACGCCCGAGATCCGCGTGGCCGCCGATTGGGCCCTGCACATCCCCGCCTCCACCGTCCTCATCGCCCTCGCCCTGCACACCCCCGGAGCCATCCTGTGACCACCGTGACCCTCGCCGTCGACGCAGCCGTGTTCGGCACCGTCGGCGCCGGCGGAGTTGCCCTCGTCCTCTCCCTCGCCCTGGTCCTCGGCGTACGCGGGGGAGGCCGCGTCAAGCTCACCGCCAGCCCCGCCACCTACCTGGCCTTCGTCGCCTCCACCTCTTTCGCGGCCGCCGGCCAGATGTGGACTCAGCCCGAGCAGCTCGCCCACGCCGTCATCGGTCTGCTCGGGGGCTGACATGACCACCTCTCAGCAGCCCCCGAACACCGCCACCGAGGCTCCGGCTCTGGCCCGCGTGCCGGACGCCTGGCTGACCTTCTGGGCCGGGGTCTGGCGTGCGGCCGCCATCGTGTTCATCGGCTCCGGCATCATCAGCGGGGTCATCGTCGGCTGGATCAGCCGCGGCCTCGCGGCCCGCCTCACCGGCCTCATCCTCGGCGCCGGCGTCATCCTCGGCCTGCCCTACACCTGGCGCATCCTCGGCCTCACCGCGGCCCTCTGGCTGGCACTGGCCATCGTCCTCGGCCGCCGCGTCACCACCAGCAGCAAACCCAAGGAGAAGGACAAGGAGCAGCCCGCCAAGGCCCCGAAACGGACCGTCGCCGACCTCACCCGGGAGGAGACCGTGACCGCGCTGCACACCCTCCTCAAGCCCTCCGGGGGAGTGCAGCTCAAAACCCTCGGCGATCACCTGGCCAAGGGCCTCGGCGCAGGGCCCGTCCGCACCCGCGAGGTGCGCGCCCTCCTCACCCGCCACGGCATCCGCCACCGGGCCGGAGTGAGGGTGCCCGGGGAGAGCGGCCGGGAGGGTGTGCACCGGGACGACGTCCCACCCCTCTCCTCCCCCGCTCCTGGCGCCTCTCTTGAGGGTGTTGTTGTCGCAGGTCAGGGCAACAACAACAACGGCAACAACGCCTCTGACCATGCGGCCGGAGAGGGGTTGTCGATCACCCAGGACACCGCCAACCCCAGCCGCTGGCACGTCGGTGTCCGACCCCGCGCGTAGCCTCCGAAGCCTCCACGTCCACGCCCATGGCTGCGCGCGGCACGCGGAGGACCACGGCCCCTCACCGCCCCCGTCGGTGAGGGGCCGACCCATCTAGTTGCATCGCGAACGATCACCGTGCATCCTGGAGGCGCTTTCGGCGTGCCCAGACACAGAAGCCCCACACAGGCCGTGTGGGGCTTTTCGCATGCCCGCCGCACCCCACCCGCCCACGCGCCGAGAGGGGACCCGCGTGGCCCGACGCCGAGCCCTCACCGTCTGCTCCCGCCCCGGCTGCCCCAACCTCACCCCCACCGGCCGCTGCCCCGCCTGCCGGCAGCACGCAGAGCAGCAGCGCGGCACCGCCCGCCAACGCGGCTACGACACCGAGCACGAGACCAGGTTCCGCCGGGCTGTCCTCGCCCGCGACCCCGTGTGCGTCATCTGCCACGCCGCACCGTCCGTCCACGCCGACCACCACCCCATCGACCGGCGCACCCTCGCCGCGAACGGACACGACCCCAACGACCCGGCCCACGGCCGCGGCACCTGCGCCCCGTGCCACTCCGCCGAGACCGCACGCCACCAACCCGGAGGCTGGAACCGATGACCGTGCAACTGCGCCTCACCGCAGCCGAGATCGACGCGCACCGCCCCGCGCTCCTCACCTGGGTCCGAGCCAACGGCATCGAGCCGCGGACCATGAGCGACCGGGAGCTGTCCATCGAGGAGCACGGCACCCGCACCGTCATCTGCTACCGCGAGATCCAGACCGACCAGCACGGCCGGCACCTCGCCGACCCCACCCACCCCGGCGAGGTCCTCACCATCCGCCGCTCCACCGAGCAGCTCGTCACTCTCGACGCCCTCGACTACCCGCTGCGCCGGCTCAACACCGGCGAGCTGCTCATGGTCCGCGGACTCATCACCCAGCCCGGCCCAGATGCCGCGGCCGCGCTCGCATCCCTCCTCACCGACACCGCCGAGCCACGCCCCTGCAGCTGCACCCTCGCCCGCCGCTGCGCCTCATGCCCTCCCGAGGACACCACCGAGGCTGCCGGCGGCGAGGGTGCGCCGTAGCCGCCTGGCCGAGCTCCGCCGCGCCCGGCCCCGGGCCTGGCTGGCCGGCCTCCACCGCGCGGCCGCCCCGCCCTGCTGGCGGACGACGGCCGCCGGCCGGGCCCTGGTGGGCGAGCTCGCCCAGGCCGTCCCGGTGACGCTGGGTGAGAGCGGAGCGGCCGGCACCGGGGGGCACCCCCCTCCCCCGGCAGGCTGACGGACCGCCGGGGAGGGCGATCGCGCCGTGTACGGGTCTGGGGGTCCCGCGACGACGCGCCCAGCGTGACGCACTGTGACTCCGCCCGGCCGCGACGGCAGGGCACCGACGTGCTGCGACAGCACCAGGAGAGTGATCGACATGGCAGGCATGGGCCCCGCCCCCAACCCCAACAGCCGGCGCCGCAACGCCACGTTGCCGATGACGCTGCTGCCGGCCGCCGGCCGCCCCGGCGACGCCCCGCGCTGGCCGCTGCTCGACGACGTCGCCCTGACCGCCCGGCGCGACGCCGCGCGCCGCCAGGCCGACGAGCTCGAGCTCCAGTTGACCGAGCCGGAGCTCACCGGCCGGCGCCGCACCGCGTTGCAGAAGAAGGCAGATGCCGCGGTGACCGAGGCCAACATCCTCACGAAGAAGGTGGAGGCACAGAGCGCCGTTGAGGCCGAGCTGTGGGCCGAGCTGTGGCGGCTGCCGCAGGCCGTGATGTGGGAACGGCACGGCTGGATCCGGGAGGTCGCGCAGTACGTCCGCTGGAAGGTCGCGGCCGAGCTCGGCGACCTCGACGCCTCCAAGGAGTCCCGCATGCTGGCCGACCGGCTCGGCCTCAACCCGTTGGCGATGCTGCGGCTGCGGTGGGAGGTCTCCTCGGACGAGGTGGCCGAGGCCCGGGCGGCCCGGCCCGCACGCCGTGCCGGGGACGTACGCTCCCGGCTCCGGGCGGTCGGTGACGAATGAGAACGCCGGGCGTCCGCCGATCTCTCGGCTACGCCCTGGCGGACTGGATCGAGTTCTACCTCGTCCACGGCCCCGGCGACGTCCAGGGCCAAGTGATCGAGCTCGACGAGGAGATCCTCCGATTCATCGTCTGCTGCTACGCGATCGATGCGCGCGGCCGCCGCCGGTTCGACGAGGCGATGCTGTCCCGGGCCAAGGGCCGCGCCAAGAGCGAGATCGCCGGGATGCTGGTGGTCGCCGAGGCCCTGGCCCCGGTCCGTTTCGACCACTTCGCCGAGGCCGGCGAGGTGTCGGACTGGGGGTACGAGTACCAGAGGGGCGAGCCGGTCGGCAGGCCGGTCGTCTACCCGTTCATCCGGTGTCTGGCGACCGAGGAGACGCAGGCCGGGAACACGTACGCCAACGTCACCTACATGCTCAGCCACTCCGAGCTGCTGCAGGAGGACTATCCGGGCGTCGACGTCGGCAACGACTGGCAGACGTCGACCCGCGTGTTCCTGCCCGGCGGCGGGGAGATCCGGCCCTCAACCGCGAGCTCCGCCGCAAAGGACGGCGGGAAGGAGAGCTTCAGCGTCGCGGACGAGACGCACCTCTATGTGCTGCCCGAGCTCCGCGACATGTACGACACCGTCCAGCAGAACACCATGAAGCGGAAGATCGCCGAGCCCTGGTTCCTGCAGACCACGACCATGTACGCCATCGGCGAGAACTCCATCGCCGAGCTCACCCATTGCGACCACCGCAAGGGCAAGGCGCCGCGGCTCCTGGTCGACCACGTCCAGGCGCCGGCCGCCCTCATCGAGGACGAGGCGTACGACGACCCCGGACAGCTCAAACGGGGCCTGATGCAGGCCTACGGGCCGTTCGCGCGCCACATGGACCTCGACCGGATGATGGCGAAGGCCTACAAGCCCAGCCAGGACAGGGCCAAGTTCAGGCGCTACTTCTTGAATTTGCCCGTCTCGACGTCGGAGACATGGCTCAGCAGACATGTGTGGGACCGGTGCGAGCTCCCGCAGGACGTCGAGCCCGGCGAGCGGATCACGCTCGGTTTCGACGGGAGCGACCACGACGACTGCACCGCGATCACCGCCTGCCGGCTGAGCGACGGGTACGTGTTCACGCCCCGGTTCGCCGACGGCCGCCAAATGATCTGGACCAAGTGGGACGACGGAGACCCCGACTCCTGGCGCGTCCCACGGGCCGAGGTACGGGCCGCGATGACGTACCTGCGCCAGACCTACGGGGTCGCCCGGGCATACGGCGACCCGCCCGACTGGCGTGACGAGTGCGACGACTGGGCCGAGGAGTTCGGCGCCGAGGTGTTCTTGATCTTCGAGACGCGGGTGGCGACCCGGATGTGCCCGGCGCTTGACCGCATGAAGACCGCCGTGATGTCCGGCGAGCTCACCCACGACGGCAACGAAACCATGGGCGAGCACGTCGGCAACGCCAAGCCGATCCGCAGACCCTCGGGCATCGCGATCACCAAGCCCAGCCAGGACCGCAAGATCGACAGCGCGGTCACCGCCGCCATCGCCATCGAGGCCCGCGCGGACGTCATCAAGCTCGAGCTCGCCGCCGCGGCGACGAGCTCCAGTTTCAGCGCCTACTGAGAGAGGGGGCCCCGGTGCCCGTCAGCGTGCAGGAGGCCCTGCGGATCACCCGGGTCCTGGAGCAGGAGCTGGACCGCCGGCAGGCCAACATCAAGGAGTGGAACCGCTTCTACCAGGGCGAGGAGAACCTCGCCTTCGCGTCCGACCGGTTCCGCCAGGCCTTCGGCGGACTGTTCGACGAGTTCTCCGACAACTGGAGCTGCGTCGTGTGCGACGCCCCGGCCGAGCGCATGACCCCGGTCGGCTTTCGGTTCGGACCGACGGACGGCAAGGAGGCGCGGAAGGCCGACGAGGACGCGCAGCGCTTCTGGCAAGCCTCGTCCATGGACGCCTGGGCCCGCATCGCGCACCTCGAATCCATGGTGAAATCCCGGTCCTACCTGTTGGTGTGGGCCGAGGACCCGACCGACAACGAGACCGAGCCGGAGATCACCGTCGAGGACGCCACGCAGTGCATCGTGGCGTACGAGCCGGGCAACAGGCGCCGGCGCAAGTGGGCGCTCAAGCGGTGGACCGACGATGACGGGTTCGCCTACGCGACCCTCTACCTGCCCGATGAGATCTGGAAATGGCGCCGGGCCCGCGTCAACTCGGGTCTCATCCTGCCCTCGTCCCTCGCCCTGGGGAGCGGCTGGCACCCGCGCGACGACCAGGCCGTCATCCCCAACCCGCTCAAGCGGGTGCCGCTGCTGGAGCTGGTCAACAAAGCCCGCCTCATCGACGACCCCACCCCCGAACACAAGATCGTGATGCCGCTGCAGCGCGCCGCGAACAAGCTCATCGTCGACATGCTCACGGCCTCGGAGGCCGGTGCGTTCCCGGCCCGCTGGGGCTCGGGCATCGACCTGCCGAAGGACCCGCGCACCGGCCAGGAGATCGACGACCCGGAGCTGTGGCGGCTGTCCGTCTCCAAGATGCTCCGCGCCTCCAACCCCCAAGCGAAGTTCGGGAACTTCGAGGCCGCGGACCTGCGGAACTTCGCCGCCGGTATCACCCTGCTGATCGAGCACATCAGCAGCCTGTCCCGCACCCCGCCCACCTACTTCATGGGCAAGGTGGAGAACGTCTCGGCGGACACGCTGACCGCCTCGGAGGCCGGCCTCGTGTCCAAGACCCGCGACAAGTGCACGTTCGCCGGTGAGACGTGGGAAGAGGCAGCCCGGTTGTGCTTCCTCGTCAAGGGCGACGAGAAGCGCGGCCGCGACCCGCTCGCCGAGACGATCTGGGCGCCCGTCGAGTACCGCACCGAGGCGCAGCACGTGGACGCGGTGGCGAAGAAGAAAGCCTTGGGCGTGCCGTGGCGTCAGCTCATGGAGGACCTCGGGTACACCCCGACGCAGATCACCCGCATGGAGCGGATGGCGGAGGCCGACGCCGCCCGGGCGGCCCGGGCGCTGGCGTTCCAGCCGCTCGGCGACGACGCCGGCGACGGCCAGGAGGACGGGGCCGGCGCGGAGGAGCGGGCGGGTGAGCTGGTGTGAGCGGGCCCTCGCCGCAGGCCCGGCGCTGGTCCGCCGAACACCAGGCCCTCGCCCTCTCGCTGGTGCTGCGGGCGGATGCCCTGTGGTCCCAGGTCGACCCCCGCCGGATCGGCGCCTCCTGGCGGCGGATCAGCGCCCAGCTCACCGCCATGCTCATCGCCGCGCAGCAGGCGTCCGCCGAGGGCGCGCAGGCCTACGTCGCCGCGGTGGTGGCGGCGACCGGGGAGCAGTCCCGCGAGGAGGGCAGCCTCAACGCCGCGGCGTTCGCCGGGTGGGCGGCGGACGGCCGGTCGTTGTCCTCGCTGCTCGAGCTCCCGTCCATCACCACGCTGACGGAGATCGCGGCAGGCCTGCCGGAGGAGGCGGCCCTGCAGCGGGGCCGGATGCAGCTGCAGCGGATCGTGGCCACTGAGGTCGCCGACGCCGGCCGGTCCGCTGTCGGGGCGAGCATCGTGTCCAACAGGACGTGCACCGGATACGTTCGCGTGGTGGCGCCGGGGGCGTGCGGGCGGTGCGTGGTCCTCGCCGGGAACGTGTACGGGAGCGCGATCGCGTTCCGCCGGCATCCGCTGTGCCACTGCATTCATGAGCCGACCACTCTGGGCCGCCGCGGCGCCCTGGTGAACCCCCGGCAGTACTTCGACTCCCTGACCGAGCGGCAGCAGAACCGGGCGTTCACCGTCGCGGGCGCCCGGGCCATTCGGGACGGCGCGGACATCAGCTCCGTCGTCAACGCGCGCCGGCGCGGCGCGGTGTACACGGCGACCGCCTACGGCCGCCAGGTCCGCGCCACCCGCGAGGGCACCACCAGGCGCGGATTGTTCACCTACCAGGAGCGGGCCCGGGCGATCGCCCGCGGCCAGGTCCCCGCCTCCGGCCGGGGATTCCGGCTCCGCACTCCCCGGCTGCTGCCGGAGGAGATCTACGACCTGGCGGCAGGCGACCGCGACGAGGCGATCAGGATGCTGCGGCGCTTCGCCTACATCCGCTGACCCGGCGCGACGCCGCACACCACCCCTTCACCATGGAGAGCGCGATGCTCAAGCACACCCGCACCCGCATGCTGGCCGCCGTCCTCGACGGCCCCGGCTGGGCGCACCCCTACACCAGCCCGTTCGTCCTGTACGCCGACGGCGGCGACGGATCCGACGGCGGGGACGGGGGAGGCAAGACCGGCGACGGCGACGACCAGGACGGCGACGACTCCGGCGACGGAGACGACGGCGACGGCCAGGGCGACGGAGACGACGACCAGGACGGCGAAGAGCTCGGCGCCAAGGGCCTCAAGGCGCTGCGGGAGGTGCGGCAGGAGAACCGCCGTCTCAAGGCCGAGAACCGGCGTCTCAAGTCCTCGTCCTCCGGTGGGGGCGGGAAGGCCGGCGGCGCGGGCAAGGGCACGGCCAAGGCCGGGAAGGCCGACGACGGCGACGGCGACGGCCAGGAGCTCGACGCCGATGCGATCCGCGAGCAGGCCCGCCAGGAGGCCCGGGCCGAGGTCTGGACCGAACGGGTCGAGGCCGCGGCCGTCGCGGCCGCCTCCGGCCGCCTGGCCAACCCCCAGCTCGCACCCAGGCTGCTGCGGGACGGACTCGCCGACGTCGGCGAGGACGACAAGGGCCGGCCCGACCGGGCCACGCTCACCGAGCTGATCGACGAACTCCTCGAGGAGGAGCCGTACCTGGCCGCAGCGTCCGCGAAGGACAAGGGCGGCCGGCGATTCGAGGGCGGCGCCGACGGCGGCGCCCGCAGGACCAGCAAGAAGGCGACGAGCCTCGGTGAGGCCGTCGCCAATCGACTCGCCGGTAAGTCCGGCTGACCAGGGAGCATCTGATGCCCGTAACCCTCGCTCAGGCGAAGCTCAACGCGACGGACGACATCGACGTCAACGTCATCGACGAGTTCGCCAAGAACAACTACCTGCTGGAGACGATGACGTTCGACGACGTCGTCAACCAGGCCGGGGCCGGCGCCACGCTGACCTACGGCTACACCCGGCTCGTCTCCCAGCCCACTGCCGACTTCCGCGCGATCAACTCCGAGTACACCCCGGCCGAGGTCACCAAGGCCCGGTACACGGTCGACCTGAAGCCGCTCGGCGGCTCGTTCCAGATCGACCGCGTCAACAACCGGATCGCCGCCGCGGCGGAGACCACGCTGCAGATGCAGCAGAAGATCAAGGGCACGCAGGCCCGCTTCAACGATGCCGTCATCAATGGGGACACCGCGGTCGACGCGAACGGGTTCGACGGCCTGTCCAAGTCGCTGGCGGCCTCCTCGACGGAGTACGGCGCGGCTGTCTCCACCGACTGGCGCGGTGTCACGATCGGCGCGGACGCCGGGAAGGCGAACGATGGGCTGGACGCCCTGGACGCGTGGCTGTCCATGCTCGACGGCCCGGCGGACGCGATCCTCGGCAACATCGACTCGATCGCCCGGATCCGGTCCCTGGCCCGCCGCGCCGGGTACTACGACCGGTCCTCGTCCGCGTTCGGCACGCAGGTCGAGACCTACCGGGGGATCCCGTTCGTTGACCTCGGCGCCAAGGCAGGGTCGAACAACTTGGTCATCCCGACCACGTCCAAAACCGTGGCCACGGTCGCCGGCAACTACACGGACATCTACGCGCTGAGGTTCGGCCTCGACGGGTTCCACGGCGTGTCCATGGCCGGCGCGCCGCTGGTCCAGACGTGGCTCCCCGACTTCTCTACCTCGGGCGCCGTCAAGACCGGCGAGGTCGAACTCGGGCCGGCGGCCGTCGTCCTCAAGCGCACCAAGGCCGCGGCCGTGTTCCGCAACATCCTCGTCCGCTGACCCCTGTTGGCCCCTGACCTGATCGGAGAACCGCCGACATGGCACGCATCACCGCACCTGTCCGTGACTACAGCGGCCCCGGCCCCGGAGGCATCATGTTCTCCGAGGGCGAGGCCGAGACCGACAACGAGGCCGTCATCGCCTACTGCAGGGGCGCCGGGTACGGCATCGACGAGGACCCGCCGGCCCCGGCCGTGCCGTCTGTCCCGGACCCGCGCGACGTCGCCACCACGGTGGTGGGCGGCCCGCTGCGGGACGCCGCGGTCGACCCGCGGCCGGAGGATTTCCGGCCGCCGGTCGGCGCCGGGGACGGCAACCCGCACGGTCCCGACGTCTACGCGCCGGGCCTGCCCGGCGGAGGCCTGCAGCCCACCGCCCCGCCCCTCGTCGACGACGGCAACGGTGAGGGCGAGGGCGAGGATATGGACGCCGGCCCCGGCCCCGTGCGCCCGCCGCAGGCCGCCACGGTCGGCGAGTGGCGCGGCTACGCCAAGCAGGTGGTCGACAACGACCCGGCCGTTCACGCCGAGATCGACAAGGCGACCAAGGCCGAGCTCATCAAGACGTACGGGAAGGACTGAGCGCCATGGCGCTGGAGGCGTTCGCGTCGGTCGACGACCTCGAGGCCCGCACCCTGCGGGACCTCACGGATGTGGAGCGCCAGCACGCGCCGCGGCTCCTGGCGGACGCCTCCAACCTCATCCGGATGACCGCCGGGTACCAGCAGATCAGCCGCGTCGTCGACGACACGGTCCTGCTGCGCGGCTCCGGCACGCACGTCCTGGTGCTGCCGCAGCGCCCGGTCGCGGGGGTGGCCTCGGTGGCCGGCCTCACGACCGCGCAGTGGCAGTGGGACGGCGGGGAGAAGCTCACCCGGCTCGATGGCCGGTGCTGGACCGGGCCGGTCACCCTCACCTACACCCACGGCTACCTGCCGGAGGAGACCGCGTATCAGGTGGCCGCGACGGTCGCCTGCGACTCCGTGAAGCGCCTGTTCCTCAACCCCGACATGCTCAGGCAGAGATCGATCGACGACTACGCGGAGACCCTCACCGACGCCCGGGCAACCCTCCTGGCCGGTGAGGAGGACACGATCCGCACGGCGTTCGCGGTCGCCTCCTGGGGGGTGTCCGGATGAGAGGCCTCGACGAGCTCCTGGCCCGCGGCCGCGCGGCCGCCCGGGGACTGCAGCGTGAGCGGATCCGGCTCTACCGGCCCGGTGCCGGCGGGATCGACTGGGAGACCGGCGAGGAGAACCCTGCGGACGGCGCGACGCTGTTCGAGGGCCCGGCCCGGGTCAAGCCCGCGGCGCACGTCGGCGAGGAGGTCGACGCCGGCGAGGCGAACGTGACCCTGCGGGACTACGTCGTCTCCCTCGACTGGGACACCCCGGCCCTGCCGCAGCGCCCCCAGGTCGGGGACCGGATCGAGGTCCTGGAGAGCCCGGAGGCCCGCATGGTCGGGCTCCAGTTGTGGGTGACCGGCGTCGGGTACGGGTCGACGGCGACCGCATGGCGGATCGGAGCGGAGGACAGGCAGTGACGGCAGACACCCGCGAGCTCCGCCAGCTCGCCCGCGCGCTGGAGCGCAACATGGCCGAGGCCGAGGCCGGGATGACCGGCATCGTGACCCGCGGCGCGCTCAACACCAAGAACGACTGGCGGCGCAACGCCGAGCGGACCGCCGGGCGTCACGCCCGGCTGTACCCGCGGAGCATCAGCTACGACGTCGTCCCGATCCCCGGCGGAGCGCAGGCGGAGATCGGCCCCGACAAGACGAGGGTGCAGGGCCCGCTCGGCAACATCCTCGAGTACGGCACGTCCCGGCAGGCCGGGCACAACGACGGCGGCCGCGCGCTGCTGGCCGAGGCCCCGCGGTTCGAGGCGGCGACCGTCGCGCTTACCGCCCGGCTCGGGAGGCTGTGATGCCCCCCGGGACCGCGCCGGACATCGGCCCGCACATTCAGGCCGTCACCGTCCGGCTCACCGAGCAGGGTCTGACCGTGGGCGACGGAGGGGCGCCTGCGGCCAGACCCGCCAACGGCCGCTATGTGGCCGTGTACTTCGACCCCGGGCAGTCCCTGTCGGAGTCCCTCGCCGACCGGCGCACCATGCTCGCCCTGGGGTTTCAGCTCACCTGCGTGGCCCCCACGACCACCGCGTGCCTGTGGGTCGCCCAGCAGGTCCGCCACGCCCTCCACCGGCCCCTCGTCGTCCAGGGCCGCGCCACCTGGAGGGCCGAGGAGCTCGGCGGCCCGTACGTACAGCGCGACGACGACGTGTCGCCGCCCTTCTTCTACCTGCCGGTCCAGTACCGGCTCCAGTCCACCTAGGAGTGCCCCATGGCCATCCTCACCGCGCAGGCCGTCAGCCTCGCCGGCATCAACCCCACCTACGCGAACGCCGCGTCCGGCGGCGACAAGGTCAGTCCGGGCGACCGGACGTTCCTCCACGTCAAGAACGGCGCGGGCGCCCCCGTCACGCTCACGCTGACCACCACGGCGGATGTCCGCGGCCAGGCCGTCGCCAACGTCACGGTGTCCGTTCCGGCCTCCGGTGAACGGATGATCGGGCCCCTGTCGCGCGACCTGTTCGCCTCCCCGTCCGACGGCCTGGTGGCCATCGGCTACAGCTCGAACACCTCGGTCACCCTCGCCGCCCTGCGCATCTGACCACCCGCCCGCTCACCCACCCGCCGCCCCTCCCGGGGCGTTTTTCATGCCCCAAGGAGGGCCTCTCATGGATCTCATCAGCGACGGCAAGACCCGGGTCGCCTGGGCGAGCAGCCTCGCCAACCTGGCCGCTCCCAGCCTCGCCGAGCTCGGCGCCGCGCAGGAGCTGACCGACCGCATCACCCCCGACGGCCTCAAGATCGACCCGTCGACGGCGGACGTCGACACCGGCAGCCTGGCGAGCAAGTTCGACACCAAGGAAGTCGGGCGCGTCGGGTACGAGACGGAGCTGACGTTCAAGCGCGGCACCACCACGCAGGAGGACTGGCCGTACCAGAACCTCACCTACGGGGTGCACGGCGTGCTCATCGTGCGCCGTGGTGTCGACGTCGAGACGGCCTGGGCGGCCGGGCAGCAGGTCGAGGCCTACCCGGTCGTCTGCGGCGAGCGCGCCAACGTGTCCCCCGCGGCCAACGAGGTCATGAGGTTCCTCAGCCCGATCAAGGTCTACGCGCCTCCGGCGACCGACGCAGTGGTGGCTGCCTGATGCCGAACATCGAGGAGATTCTCAAGCGCGCCAAGCCGCGGCAGAAGTCGGTCTGGATCTGCGTGGCCGGTGACCTCCTGTCGGAGGTCGACCGACTCGAGCGCGAGCTCCGCGAGGTGGGCGAGGGCTGGTCCCCGGACTCGCTCGCTTCCTGCGACCCGCGCGAGAAGATCGCCAAGCGGATCAAGACCGTGCGCGAGGCGATGAAGAAGGCGGAGGTCGAGTTCGTGTTCCGGTCGATCGGCGACCGGGCATGGTCCGATCTCGTGGCCGCCCACCCGCCGAAGAAGCAGGGGCCCGGCGGGCAGCAGCTCGCATGGGATCCGGACACGTTCCCCCGGGCCCTGGTGTCCGCCAGCGCGGTGGACCCGGTCATGACCCCGGAGCAGCTCGACGAGCTGTTCGAGGTCCTCAACGAGGGCCAGCGCAGTGAGATGTTCGACTGCGCTTACGCGGTGAACACGGAGGCGACGAGCATCCCTTTCTCCGTGACCGCCTCCGGGATCCTCTCCTCCCTCACCGACGGGAAGTAGAGACCGCCCGCGCCTGGGGAGTGCCCCGGTCGGTCTTCCTCGGCCGCGTGGTCGCCCCGGGCGAACCGCTGTGGACCGACGAGGACCGATCGTGGGCGCTCGCCCTGGCGGACGTCGAGCGGGACGTCTGCCCGGACTGTGGCCATCCCTGGTCCGAGGCGTCCGCCCCCGACTCCGAATGGGCGTACACGGCCGAGCTCCTGCGCTGCCACGCGTGCGCGGCCGGCGCACGGGCCGCGCACGCCCACCAGGACAGCGGCGGCGACATGCGCGGCATCCACGTCTCCATCATCAAGAGAGAGAGCTGACCCATGGCCGTCCGCACTGTGCGGGTGCTGCTGACCGGCACCGTCACGCCGTACACCACCGCCATGCGGGCGGCCGCCCGGACAACCGCGACCACCGCGGCGTCGATCCAGACCAGCATGCGCGCTGCGTCCGCCCGGGCGACGGCGTCCATGACCACCATGGCCCGGGCCACGGCGGCGCAGGCCGCCCGCGCCACGGCCGCCGTGCGGGGCATGGCGGCCCGCGTGAGCGCGGACGTCACCCGCATGAGCGTGCGGACCTCGGCGGCCGTCCGGGCCGCCCTGGCGCCGATCCCCGCCCTGGCCGCCCGCATGGGGATCTCCTTGCGCGTCGCGGCCGCCATGGGATCCGCCGCGCTCACGACGATGGCCGTGCGCGGTGCGGCCGCGTTCACGACGATCCGCGCGGCGGCCCTGCGCGCGGCGACCACCGCGGTGACGCTCGGCGGCCGCTGGTCGACCGGCGCGGCGATCGCGTCCGCCGCCTGGGCGCGCGCCGCGGCGATGGTGTCCGCGTCGGCGGCGACCGCGCGCACCGTCGGGGGCGCGGCCGCCGGTTGGCTGTCCTCACGGTGGGCTGCTGCGGGGACCGTGGCGTCGGGCGCCTGGGCGCGCGCGGGCTCGGTCATCACCGCGGCGATGACCGCGACCCGGGCCGGGGCCGGCGCGGCCGCGACGTGGATCGGCGGCCGGTGGACGGCCGCCGCGGCGGCCGCGTCCGGCGCGTGGGTCCGCACCAGCGCCGTCGTCACCGCGGCGACCACCGGCATGCGCACCGCGGCCGGGACGGCGGCCGGCTGGGTCGCCGCCCGCTGGGCGGCCGCCGCCACCGCCGTGGGCCGGTCCTTCGCCGCGATGCGGCTGGCCGGATACGCGGCCGGGGCCTCGATCATGGGGGTGGCCACCGGCGGCCGCCGCAGCCTTGAGGCCATGCGCGGCGCGTCGCTGGGCCTGGTCGCGGCGTTCGGCCTCGCCGCTTACGCGGCCGCGCGGTTCGAGAAGTCGATGTCGGAGGTGCGCGCGGTCACGGGCGGCTCGGCCGCCGACATGCGCAAGCTGGAGGCCGCGGCCTTGGAGGCGGGGCAGGCCACTATCTACAGCGCGACCGAGGCCGCCAAGGCGGAGGCGGAGTTGGCCCGCGCGGGCATCTCGACGGCGGACATCATCGGCGGCGCCCTGCGCGGCTCCCTCGACCTCGCCGCCTCCGGGCAACTGGAGCTCGGCGAGGCCGCGATCATTTCCGCGCAGGCCATGAACGCGTTCAAGATGAGCGGGGTGGAGGTCGGGCACATCGCCGACGTCATCTCCGCGGGCGCCGGCAAGTCCGCGACGAACGTGCACGACATGGGGATGGCGTTCCGTCAGGCGGCGCTCCTGTCCTCGCAGACGGGCCTGTCCCTCGAGGAGACCGTGGGCACCCTGTCGCTGTTCGCGCAGAACGCGCTCACCGGGTCGGACGCGGGCACGTCGCTCAAGGTGATGCTGCAGCGACTGGTGCCGCAGTCCAAAGAGGCCGCCAGCATGATGGACTCCATCGGGCTGTCCGCGTACAACTCGCGCGGCGAGTTCGTTGGCCTGACCGCCCTCGCCGGGCAGATGCGCGAAAGCTTCTCCAGGCTCACCCCGGAGGCGAGGAACGCGGCGATGGCGACCATCTTCGGATCGGACGCCGTCCGCGCGGCCACGGTGCTGTACGAGGCGGGGGCCGGGGGCGTCACCGAGTGGACCCGCGCCGTCAACGACAGCGGTTATGCGACCCGCGTGGCGGCGACGATGACCGACAACCTGTCCGGCGACCTGGAGCGCCTCAAGGGCGCCCTGGAGACCGCGCTCATCAGCTCCGGCTCCGCTGCTAACGCCGTCCTGCGGGACATGGCTCAGGCCCTCACCTCGGTCGTCAACTGGTACAACTCGCTGTCCCCGGCGATGCAGTCGAGCGTCACCGTGGCCGCCGGCCTGGTCGGTGTCCTCGGCCTCATCGGCGCCGGTCTGCTGCTGATGCTGCCGCGCATCATGCTGGTCCGCCGGGAGCTCGTCGCGCTCGGCATGACCGCCGCCCGCACCCGCACCATGATGATGGGCCTGGGCAAGGTCGGCCTCATCGTGGCCGGGATGGCGCTGGTCGGCGAGGGCGTCCAGTACCTCACCCGCCGGTTCGGCGAGGCGCCGGCCTCCGTCGCGAAGATGACCCAGTCCATGGTCGACTTCGCACAGAAGGGCCGTGCGGTCGGCGAGATGAGCCGCGTGTTCGGCGAGAACATGGACGGGCTCGGCGAGGCCGTCCAGCGCATCGCCCACCCCACGGGCATGGAGCGGTTCAACAACGCCATGGACGAAATCTTCACGCTCGGCATGGCGGACCCCATCAAACTCGCCGAGGCGCGCGAGCAGATCAAAGCCATCGACGAGGGCCTGGCCGCCCTCGTCGCGAGCGGGGCCACCGAGGCCGCTGCGACGAATTTCCGCGCGTTCGCGGCCGAGGCGGAGAAGGGCGGGACGTCCACCGAGAAGTTCCGCACGCTGCTGCCCGGCTACACGGACGCGCTCGCCACGGCGGACACGCAGAGCAAGCTCGCCGCGGACGGGCAGGGGGAGCTCGCCGACGCCACCAGCATGGCCGCGGACGAGATGCAGGACACCCGCACCGAGGCCGAGAGGCTGGCCGACGCCCTCAACACCCTCAACGGGGTGTCGATCAGCGCCGCCCAGTCGGAGATCGGATTCCGCGGTTCGCTCGCCGACCTCACCGCCACGGTGAAGGAGAACGGTCAGTCGATGGACATCACGTCCGAGGCCGGCCGCAAGGTCAAGGGCGCGTTCCTCGACGCCGCCGATGCGGCGATGGAGCACGCCCAGGCCGTCGCCGAGCAGCAGGGGTCCGTCGAGGCCGGTAACACGGCGCTGGAGAAGGACATCCGGCTGCTGCGCGAGACGATGAAGGCCGCAGGGTTCGGCAAGGAGGCCATCGACCAGCTCACCGCCTCGTACCTGCAGGTCCCCGACACGGTGTCCACCCGCATGGACACCAACGTGAAGACCGCCGTGGGCGAGCTGGAGGGTCTGCAGCAGAAGATCAAGAACACCAAGGGCAAGAGCGTCACGCTCAACGCCCTGACGGCGACGGCCGAGAAGAACCTGAAGGACCTCGGGTTCAAGGTCACCCACATGAAGGACGGCAAGGTCAAGGTGGACCTGCCGACCGGCGGGACCCGGGCCGCGATCACGTCGATCCAGCGGTGGCTCGACGCGATCCGCTCCAAGACCGTCACGGTGACGACGAGACACGTGGTGGTCGGCAGCGGCGCGGGCGCCCGCCAGACCGGCTCGCACGGCACCTCCCTGCGCGAGGCGGACGGCGGGCTGGTCGAGTTCTACGCCGGGGGCGGTGTGCGGCGGGAGAACCACATCGCGCAGATCGCCCGCGGCGGGACCTGGCGCGTGTGGGCGGAGGACGAGACGCAGGGCGAGAGCTACATCCCTCATGCCCGAAGCAAGTGGCCGCGCTCCCGTCTCATCGCCGAGGAGACCGTTCGCCGCCTCGGCGGGAAGGGCGTCGCCTGGAACGCCAACGGCAGCGTGTCCGGGGGCCTCACGGGCTTCACATACACCCCGACCGGGGCCAGTGTCCTCGGCGGCCCCGGCGACGCGATGGAGCGCTACAACAAGGCGTTCGAGGCCTTGCAGAAGGCGTGGGCCGACCTCAACTCGGCGATCACGGAGGCGAAGAAGAAGGCCGACGCACTCCGCGAGGCGGAGAAGAACCTCGCGAAGGTCCGCAAGGACGGCGGCACCCGCAAGCAGATCGAGGCCGCCCGGGAGAAGGTCGAGGACGCCCGGGCCGCGAAGCGGAAGGCGGACGCGCGCGTGCGCCAGGAGCGCGCCGACGTCGCCGCGGCGCAGAAGGCCACCGGCGCCGGCCGGGCCAGCCGGGCCACCGGCCCGGTCAACCTCGCCGCGTACCAGAAGCAGCTCGGTGACTCGCTCGCCGCGACGGAGAAGTGGCGCAAGAACTTGACCGTCATCGGCGCGCGGGGAGGTGACGAGGTCCGGCAGATGCTCGAACAGATGGGAGAGGCCGGGTACGGCCTCGTCCAGTCCCTCGCCGGCGCCTCGGACGCCCAGTTCAAGGACATCGTCGCCAAGCTGAAGAAGACCGGCGACATGGCCAAGGCGACCCTGGCGGATTTCACCCAGCAGCTCACCGGGGTGAACAAGCAGCAGGGGCAGTTCTCGGCGGACCTGCAGCAGCTCGCCGCCATGGGCTACGGCGACCTCGCCATGGCCCTGGCGGCGCAGGGCGACGCCACCGCGATGCAGCTCGCCCGTGGCGCGGTGACCGGCGGCGCGCGGGAGCGGGACGCGGCCAACAAGGCCGTCCAGAACAACCGGGCGACGCTCACCGGGGAGGACCTGGCCGCGTCGCTGGTGCTGCTGTCCACGCTGCGCGGCGGGCCCGGGCGCGGCTACGCCGAGCTCGTCGCCGCAGGCCTCGACCCGGGCACCATCCGGGCCCTGGTGCCGAGGATGCTCGGCCAGATTCAGGCCCTGCCGGAGGAGAACAAGGCGCACTTCCTGCGGCAGTGGACGCAGCAGGGTGGTGGGGTGGCGATGGCCCGGGGCGGGATCCTCACCCGGCCCACCGCCGTCCTGGCCGCGGAGGCCGGCGACGTCGAGTCGTGGATTCCCGTCAACGGCAGCCCGCGATCGCGGGGGCTGCTGTCCGCCACCGCACAGCTCATGGGCTACAGCCTCACCCCGGCGGCCCGCTACGGGGCCGCCCGGGGCGGCGGCGCGACCAGCGTCCGCGAGGGTGACCGGCACTACTCGGTCACCCTCAACGGCGCCCGCCAGACCAGTGCGGAGCAGGCGCGCGACGTCGTGCGCCACATGGAACTGCTCACCTGAAAGAAGGGAGGTGCGCCGGATGTATCAGCCGGGGACGGACCTGGGCGGGATGCGGGCGGACCTGGGCGAGCTCCCGCTCGGCGCGGTCGACGCGAACGGGGTGGCCTGGTTCCTGCAGGGGATGCAGGGCTGGGACTCGCCGGAGCTCCGCGCCGAGCTGCAGCAGCGCGAGGGCGATCACGGGGCCTGGCACACGCCCGGCTACCTCGCCGAGCGGCCCGTCACGCTCACCGGGACGATCGTCGCCCCGGACCGCACGGCGCTCGAGGACGCCATGGACCGGGCCCGGGCGGCGGCCGGCCTCGACGACGTCCTCCTGGTCGTGCGCGAGCACATCCCCCGCCAGGCCGTCGTGCGCCGCAGCGGCCGCCCGGTCATGGAGTACACCACCGACCGGATCGCGACCTACAGCCTGATGGTCACGGCCGCCGACCCGCGCCGGTACGCGACCGAGGAGCAGTCCGACAGCACACCGCTGGCGTCGTCGACCGGCGGGCTGACGCTGCCGGCGTCGCCGCCGCTGACGCTGGCGGCGACGACCGTGTCCGGCGAGGTCGCCGCCTACAACGCCGGCGACATGGCCACCCGGCCGGTGCTGCGGATCGACGGGCCGGTGGCCGCCCCGCGGATCTACGCCCAGTACGAGAACGCCGCGGTGCGCGCGCTGCTGTACGCGGAGACGCTCGGCGCCGGGGACAGCCTCGTCATCGACGTCGACGCCAAGTCCGTGATCCTCAACGGCACCGCAAGCAGGCGCCGGTTCCTGACCGCGCAGTGGCCAGAGATCCCGGCCAAGCAGACCGTGCGCTTCCAGTTCACCGCCGACGTGTACGCGCCCGGCGCACTGCTCACCGTCACCTGGCGGTCGGCATGGATGTAACCCCCCGATGTGAGAGGAGCCGTTGATGCCCACGGACCCGACGTGGCAGAACACGGTGGCGTACGACGGCGCGGAGCTCCGCCGGGCGGACTCCATGCTGCTGATGGGCAACGCCGCGGCGGGCGGCGGCCGCAGCGGCGTGCGGCCCGGCGACCCGGGCCTGACCGTGTCGCTCGCCGGATCGACCATCAACGTGTCCGCCGGCGTCGCCGCGATCGCGTGGCCCGGGCAAGGCGTCTACCGCGTCGCCCTGCCGGCGTCGGTGTCGCCCGGTTCGGTCGCGGCCGCGCACGCCACCCTGCCCCGGATCGACCTCGTGTATCTGCGCGTGTGGGACACCGACGTCGACGCCTCCGGCCTGCGGCAGGCCGATCCCGTGTACCTGGCGGGGACCGCCTCGTCGACGCCGGCGGCGCCGACCCCCGCCGGAACGGTCGTCTACATGCCGCTCGCCACGATCAGCGTGCCCGCGTCCGGCGGCGGCTCCCCGGCCGTGTCCACGGCGGTGCGGCCGCTCACGGTGGCGCCGGGCGGCATCCTGCCCGGGCAGGCGTCCACACCGGCGTCCCCGTACACGGGGCAGGCCTGGCACGACGGCACCGACCTCAAGGTCTGGAACGGCTCCTCGGTCGACACGTACGCGAAGGTCCGCAACACCCCGTACACGGCCCTCAGCGTCGCCTCGGGCTTCACCACGCCGTTCGGTTCCCTGTCCCCGCTCGGCGCCCGCCTGGTCGTCGACGACGGCGTGACCATGGTCAAGCTCCGCGGCTCCGTCGGCTGCACCTCCGACGTGACCACCGCCCAGGTGTTCGCGACGTTCCCCGCCCAGTTCCGCCCGCCGGCCACCCAGCTCCGCACCATCACCGTGGCCCGGAACTACAACGCCAGCACCATGGGCAGCACCCGCGTGGAGATCGCCGCTAACGGCACCGCGACCGTCTACGGCTCGGTGGCCCCCGGGCAGACGACGTGGTTCTGCTTCGACGGGTGCGAATATGACATCTGACGCCGTCGTGCTCGACTGGTACGGCTGCGACCTGCGCACCGGCCGCATCGTCGAGGACCTCCCCGCCCTGCGCCCCACCGGGGTCCTCTCCCGCCGCCTCGGCGCGCACACGTCGACCGCCTTCGAGCTCGCCCTGGGCGGTGCGCCGGCCGACTGGGAGGCCGCCACCGCCCCGGGCCGCAGCCTCCTGGTCGCCGTCGACCGGGACACCGACACCCCCGTGTGGCCCGGCATCGTCCTGACCCGCGACGGCGGCAGCACCCAGACCGTGAACCTCGGCGCCGCGACCCCGGAGGCCTACCTGGAGCGCCGGTACACCGGGGACGTGACGATCGTGCAGCAGGACCAGGCGGACGCGGCCGCCGCCGCGGTGACGCCGGCGCTCACGCAGGGCCCGCCGTTCGTCCTCGACGCCACGGCGACCGGCACCCTGATGGACTGGATCGTCATGGACGGCGACGACCGCACCGCCCTGTCCGCGCTCCAAGAGCTGATGGGCCTCGACGGCGGCCCGGAGTGGACGATCGACGTCGCGTGGAAGGCGGACCGGTCGGGCTTCGACCTGCCGCTGCGGATCGCCTCCCGCATCGGCAGCCAGGCGCCAGCCCCTGAGGGGACGTTCGACTTCCCCGGCTGCATCTCCTCGTACACGCTCGCCGAGTCGTACGAGGCCGGGAAGGGAGCCACGGTCGTCCAGGCCCGCGGCGAGGGTGAGGGAACCTCCCGCCTGACCAGCGTGCCGCAGGTCGCCGACCAGCTCGAGGCGCTCGGCTGGCCCCGCTACGTCCACCGGTTCACCCCGGCGACCGGGGTCACCGACCCCGACCAGCTCACCCGGCACGCCGCCCAGGCCCTCGCCCTCATGGGCACCGGAGCCCGGGTCTGGACCGTGGACGCCGTCGCCTCCAAGGCGCCGCGCATCGGCCGGGACTGGGCACTCGGCCACACCGTCCGCATCGACGTCACCACCTCGCCCCGCCACCCCAAAGGCATGGACGTCGTCGCCCGCGCCTGGTCCTGGGAGCTCGACCCCGGAGCGGACCGCGTCCGCCCGATCCTCGTCCAGGAGGACTAGATGCCCACCCCCGCACACCAGCTCCCCGGCGGCCCGACCGACCTCAACCGGCGCGTCGCCACCCTGGAACGCGAACTCCGCGAACTGAGGGCCGCCCGCCGCGCCCGCCACACCTCCCTCGACGTCGACGGCTCCCTGCGCCTGGTCGACGCGCAGGGCAACGTCCTCACCGAGATGACGTCCTCCTTCGACGCCGACCGGCGCGCGGCCGTCGCCGCGTACGAGGAGCGCGGCGACCGCCGGTTCTACGCCGCCCTCGCCGCCGGCGACCTCGCGTTCGGCATCGACGGCATGCGCCGACAGGACGAGGGGCGCGTCGCCTTCGCCGACCTCGGCGACAGGCTGGAGCTCTACCTGTCCTCCGGCAGCCGCGAGAGCGCCGCCAGCAGCCTCGTGGTCATGTACTCCGGCACCGCGCCCGGGTCCGGGGACAGCCTCATTGACCTCGTCACCGACCGGGTCGCCGTGGGCGGGGTGCTCACCGCCGGCAGCATCGCGGTGGGGACCACGACCGTCACGCCGAGCGGGGCGAACATCCCCACGAGCTTTCTCGTGACCGGCCTCAACGTCCGGGGCAGCACGTTCCGCGCGTACGTCACCGCGGCGACCGCAGTCCCCGGCGGCGCCGGCGTCACCGGCGTCGGTGCCACCAACGTCACATCAGGCGGGTTCACCCTCTGGGTCACCCGCGCGAACACAACCCCGACAGCCCTCTACTGGATGGTGATAGGCCAATGATCAAAGTCAACAAGCCCGCCGACGTCCCCACCGAGCCGCAGCCGATCGTCTGGCAACCCTACCTGTACTACCGGGTCACCGCCCGCGACGACAACGAGGACTGCGTCAACTACGAGCAGGTGTTCCTCTGCGAGCCGTTCTATTCCAACGACGGCGCCCCGATCCGCACCCGCGCGGTGTGCGGCCGCTGCGGCCACGACATGACCCTCCTGACCGCCGAGCTCCTGGTCCCGCAGCCTGAGGTCTCCTGACCTCGTCCCCCTCCCACGACGGCCCCGCCCACCGGCGGGGCCGTCCGCACATCTGGAGCACACCCATGGCAACACCCCTGTCCGCGGACAGACTCCTGCAGGCCCTCCGCGCGGAGGGCCTGCGCGTCGTCGAGCACAGGAGCTGGCGGACGAACAACCGCAACCACAAGGGCCCGTGGGGGCCGGTCGAGGGCGTGATGATCCATCACACCGTCACCTCCGGCGCCCAGGCCACCGTCGATCTCTGCTACAACGGCCACTCGGCCCTGCCCGGCCCCCTGTGCCATGGCGTCATCGACAAGACCGGCACCGTGCACCTGGTCGGGTACGGGCGCACGAATCACGCCGGACTCGGCGACGACGACGTACTGCGCGCGGTCATGGCCGAGGGCACCCGCCCTGCCGACAACGAGGCCAACACCGACGGCAACCGGTACTTCTGGGGCTTCGAGTGCGTCAACCTCGGCGACGGCGAGGACCCCTGGCCCGCCGCCCAGCTCCTCGCCATCGAGCGCGCCTCAGCCGCGGTCATCCGCGCGCAGGGCTGGCGCAGTGCGCGCCGCGCGATCGGGCACGCCGAGTGGCAGCCCGGCAAGATCGACCCGCGCGGGTTCACCATGGACGCGATGCGCGGCCGGATCGCGACCCGCCTCGGCACCAGCGCGCCCGCGCCGCTCCCCGCCCCGCAGGCCCCCGTCGTCGACCTCTCCCGGCTCATCACCGCGGCGCGCACCGACCCGGCCCGCTCCGGTACCCCCGTCACCTACACGGGGGTGCGCACCGTGGAGGCCGCCCTGATCGACGCCGGCCTCCTGGCCAAGGTCTACGGCGATGGGCACTACGGCAGCAGCACGGTGGCCGCCTACGCGAAGTGGCAGCGCTCCAAGGCCGGCGGCTCCTACACGGGCGCCGCTGCCGACGGCATCCCCGGCCGCGCCAGCCTCGACCGCCTCGCCAAGCGCGCCGGCTTCAAGGTCGTGGCGTGAGAGAGCGCCTGATCTGCCCCAACTGCCTCGCCCCCCGCTGGTCGCCCGGACACATGCTGCGCGTCGCCATCGGCATCTGCAAGCCCTGACATCCGGCCGCCACTCCGGCGGCCGGACCCGTCTCACGGAAGGAGCGGGCCCATGGCCACCTCCCTGTACGTCTCCGTCATGCGCACCGTCGTGCCGCTCGTCGCCGGGTGGCTCATCACCACGGGTGCCCGCGCGGGCCTCGAGCTCGACGGCGAGCGCACCGTCACCCTGGTCCTGGCGGGCTGCACGGCCGTCTACTACGTGGTGTTCCGCTGTCTGGAGATAGCCGGGCAGCGGGCCCGCGGCACCGCGCTGCAGACCGTCGCCGGACTGTTCCTCGGGTGGGCCCGCCCGCCGGAGTACCCGGCCAAGCCTGCCCTGCCCCCGGTCACCGGCGATGCCTACCGTGGGCAGGCGAACGGCTGATGCGGGCCCTGTTGCAGCGCGTGGGCCACCGCCTCGGCTATCGCGGCATGGCCCTCCTGGTGTGCGGCATCGCGTGGCTCAACTGGGGGTTGGGCCTCCTGATGGATCCGCGGTACGGAACGGTCCGCGGAGCGTCCGCGCTCACCGCGGTGGCGCCCATGCCCGTCTGGGCCTGGGCCTGGATCGGGACCGGTGTCCTGTCCTGCTCCGCCGCCGTCCTGCCGAGCTCACGGGACTGGTGGGGCTGGGCCGCCGCCACCGCGATGCCCGTCGTCTGGGCCGCCGCCTACACCAGCGCCCGCGCCCTGGGCGAGTTCCCGCAAGGGCTCACCTCGGGACTCACCTGGCTGGCGTCCCCTGCGCTGGCACTGATCGTCGCCGCCTCCACCCGGCGGCTCGTACACCTGCGGCGGGAGGTGGCGACACTGCGACGCACCGTCGTCCCGCCGGCAGCACGAGGGGACGGCCCATGAACGAAAACACCCTGTACGGTCTGGCGAGTCTGATCATCGGCGGAGGGTTCTCCGTCATCGTGGCCATGGTGTCGAGGCCGCGGCCGGCGGCTGCGGAGGTGACGGCGGAGCAGCCCGAGGGCAGCCTGTCGACCATCGCGGACATCGCCTCCGTCGTCGCCGCGCAGGGTAAGAGGATCAACGAGTTGGAGGCCGGGCAGGACGCGGCCCGTGAACGCGAGGCCGGGCAGGACCGCGTCATCCGCGCGCTCCGGCGGTACGTCATCGTCCTGCAGGAGACGATCCGCGGCTCCGGCATACCCGTGCCCGATCCAACTCCCGACGACGCCCCCCTGATACAGCAGTGACAACGCCCCCGCCCCGGCTACGGCCGGCGGCGGGGGCGCTCTCTGCGTTTCGCCTCCGGGCCCCGGGCCGCGCGCTACTCTGAGGGCTGATGCGAGACCCCGGGCCCGACACCCGGGGTCTCCGTCATGTCGGGCCCCGGGGCTACGATCCGCGGATGCGCACCTACGACATCACGTTCCGAGTCCTGCCCGCCGGCGTTGGGCCGGACGACTATGAGCCGGCCGACCTCGAGGAGCGGACCGAGCGGTGCACGTTCCCCGACCCGGGCCCGGATGACACCTACGAGCTCAACGGCGAAACGCGCGAGTACGGGCCGCACCACGCCCACCAGGTCTCAGCCATCAAGGCCACCCTCGACGAGGGCCAGGAGCCGCTCATCATCCGGACCCGGCTCGTCGACTAGGACCGGCGCTCGGCCTCGGCCAGGCGCTGCTCGTAGTGGGCGCGGTCGCGCGGGTACCCGTCGAGCTCGGGCAACACCTCGCGGAACATGGCGGCCGCCTCGTCCCAACGGTGGCAGGCCGCGGCCGCGTCAGCAGCCTGCAGCCGCGCCCTGGTTGGCGTGAGCCAGTACAGCCAGCCCGGGCGGTCCGCCTCGTCCTCGGAGGCCAGGGCCAGTGCCAGGGCGCGATCGGACAGACGCCGCGCACGGTCCCGCTCGCCGAGAGCGGCGGCCGCCATGCATGCCTGATGCGTGGCCGCCGACTCCGCGACGGAGGACAGCGGCCCGGGGAGCGCCCGGGCCGCCTCGGCCGTGCGCAGGGCCCGGATGGGGTCGCCAGCGCGCAGCGAGTACCAGGACCGGACGCGGTACGCCCATGACGACATGTCGACGTGCCCGCCGTCGACCGCCCAGCCGTGCGCCGTGTCGATCCATGCCAGGGCCGGGCCTGTGCGCTGCTCCTGCCAGGCCACCCAGGACAGCCAGTGCGCGTGCTCGGCCGCCAGGAGCATCAGCCGGTCCGCGGCCGCGCCACTCGTCGACGGGATCAGAGCGGTCACGGCGTCGAGCTGGGCACGGACCACGGGCCACAGCGCGCGGCCGCCCACCTCGTCCTCGGCACGCCGGTGCTGAGCGAGGACGTCACCGATCCACTCGGCGGTGCGGAGATCGGTGCGGCCGGTCGCGTGCCCGTGCGCGATGCGTTCGCGGAGGGCGGCGGGCGGATCCCAGGTGCTCGGCTGGTCTTGTGTCATGCCTGTCAGTTCGCTCGGCACCTGCAGCCCCTTGGCTAGGCGGGCCATGAGGTCGGCGGACGTCACCCGTCGGCGGCCCGACTCGATAGCGGAGATGTGCGGCTGTGCGACGCCTGTGAGTATCTGCAGGTGTCGCTGCGAGATGCCGGCGGCCCTCCGGTATTCGCGGAGGATCTCGCCCCAGTCGCCACGCACCCAGGCAGCGCGCAGCCTGACGTCTGTCCACAGTGCCCGACCACTCATGCCAGGACGATACGCCCGGGCGATACACAGTGTGTATCGGATCCGGCACACCCTGCTGGCACTCTGGCCTTTCGTCCACACCGAGTCGGGTCGGGAGAGACCAATGAGCAGCCAGGTAAGCCCTGCGTCCGTTACTACAGACGCCACGCCGCCGGACCTCGCGACGATGCGGGAGACCGGGCGCCGGGTGCATGCCCTCGACGGGCCGCCGCCGGCCGCGGACCTGGCCGTGCTGCTGGACACGCTTCGCGGCCACGTCCAGCTCCTCGTCCCCGACATCCGGGCCCTCATCCGCGCCGCGCCCGCCGGTGACTACGCGGCCGCCGTGGCCCTGGTCGGCGTAGACGAGGCATGGCGCCGGCTGAACACACCGCCGGGATTCGGCACCTACGCGGCGTACCGGCACGCCCGCAAGGTCGCGTTGTCCGTGCTGTCGCTCTGCGACCACTGGGAGAACCTGGCCCGCCCGGGCGCCGCCGCAGCACATTGACCAGCGCTCAGGTGCAGCTGATCTACGAACGGATCGGCCGCCAGTACGACCGGACACCCTGCAGGGAATGCCACGGCACCCAGACGATGGCCGTCCTCATGGGGGACAGAATCATCGTCACCTGCGAGGCCTGCGGTGGCGCGACGCCCAGGAGGCGGCTAGCCCCGGACGACTACCCCAGCAGTGCCTCGACCGCCCGGAGGGCTACTCACTCGGGTGAGGGGGATCGCCTAGGAGGTCGGGCCAGGTGACCTCGAGCGCCTGGGCGAGTAGAACGAGATCCAGGTGTCCGGGGTCGCGCTCGCCGAGCTCCCATCGAATGATGCTGCGCCGCTCGACGAGGGCCCGCTCCGCGAGCTGCTCCTGGGAGAGGCCAGCAGCCTGCCGCAGTAACGCGAGGCGATGTCCAAACGCAGCGCGGCGGGCGAGGATCCACGGCGGGCGAGGGTAGCGACGGGAAGGCACTCGACAGACGCTTGATCGAGATCGATCATGTGTCAGTACCTAAGTGGTCACAGTCGATGATCCAGGGCTATGGCATATGCATGAGCCATGCCTCGCTGTATGGTGCAGCGAATAGAACACCTGTTCACACCTTCGAGTGAACCGGCGCTTGACTTCCATTCCTCTGGGGATGGGGGAGGTGTGTCGGGGTACGAGGCGGCACCTCCGTTCCCGGCACTAGGGCGACCCCCGGCAGCGCACGCCGGGGGTCGCTTCTAACTCCATCCCCCCGCCATGATCATTTGGGAGGAATTTGGGAGCCGCGCTCCCTGACCCATAGTGTCATCAGTGCGACTGAGACTGTTGCGGTTGCGACTCTCACGTGAGAGGCCAGGTCCGGGATCAGCGTCCCGACCTGGCCTCTTCTCTCGTTCACACCTGGTGAACAGTGGTGCCCCCGGCAGGATTCGAACCTGCGACACCCGCTTTAGGAGAGCGGTGCTCTATCCCCTGAGCTACGAAGGCGGGGCGGCCGTGTGCCCGGGTGGGACGGGCCGCCGCGGACAGTGTAGCGGGTGGGGTGGGGGCGGGCGGGTGGTGATCGGGGGGTCAGGGGGCGGGGGTGCCGATGGGGGAGGGGCCGGTCAGGCGGACCGGTTCGGTGCCGGTGGTGCTGTGGCGGGCCGCCCAGGTCTCCAGGGCGGTGCGGCAGGCGTGGTCGAGGTGGTGGAGGCCCGAGAGGTCGAGTTCGACGGGGCGGTCCTGGGGGAGGGCCTCCAGGCTGTCGAGTATCTTCGGCAGGCGCAGGAAGGTGGCGTTCCCCGACAGGTGGGCTTGCACGGGGCCGGCGCCCTTGTCTATGACCTCCAGCCGGATGTGGGACGCCTCCCAGGCGGCCTTGACGACGGAGAGGGCCAGGCCGATCAGGACGCCCTCGAACATGTTGACCGCGACGATGGACGCCGCCGTGACCACCAGGATCAGCGCCTCGCCCCGGTGCTCGCGCCACAGGCCGCCGAGCGCCCGCAGCGGGATGAGCTTGGAGCCCGCGTGGATCAGGACGCCCGCGAGGGCCGGCAGCGGGATCAGCGCCAGGGCGGACGGCAGCAGCGCCGCGAAGAGCAGCAGCCACACTCCGTGCATCACCCGGGACGCCTTGGTCCTCGCACCGGCCCGGACGTTGGCCGAGCTGCGCACGATCACGGCGGTCATGGGCAGGGCGCCCAGCAGGCCGCACACGGTGTTCCCGGCGCCCTGGGCGACGAGTTCCTTGTTGTAGTCGGTCCGGGGTCCGTCGTGCAGCCGGTCCACGGCCGCCGCGCTGAACAGGCTCTCCGCGGAGGCGATCAGGGTGAAGGCGGCGACCGTCCCCAGCAGCCCGAAGCCCAGCAGCCCGGCGAAGGCGTCGGGCGAGGGCGGCTGGACGGCGTCGAACAGGCCCTGCACCTCGACCGTGGCCACCGGGAGCCCGAACGCGAGGGACGCGAGGGTGGCGAGCACGACCGCCGCCAGCGCCGCGGGGACGGCGCGCAGCGGCCGGGGCAGACGGTTCCACAGCACGAGTACGGCGACGGTCGCCGCGCCGAGCGCCAGCGAGGTGAGGGCGCGGGTGTCGCCGGTCGCGCCGGCGAGCGTGCCGGGCAGCCCGGTCAGTTTGTCCAGGCCGGACGCCGGGGCCGGCAGCCCCGCGGCGGCGTACAGCTGGCCCGCGATGAGCACCAGGCCGATGCCGGCGAGCATGCCCTCGACGACCGACACCGAGATGGCCCGGAACCAGCGGCCCCAGCCGAGGCCGCCCATGGCGAGCTGGAGCAGTCCGGCCGTGAGCACGATCACCCCGAGGGCGGGCAGCCCGAACTGCTGGACCGCCTCGAAGACCAGCACGGTCAGTCCGGCGGCGGGGCCCGAGACCTGGAGGCTGCTGCCGCGCATCATGCCGGTGACGAGTCCGCCGACGATGCCGGTGATCAGCCCGAGTTCGGCGGGCACCCCGGAGGCCACGGCGACGCCCACGCAGAGCGGGAGGGCGACGAGGAAGACGACGAGGGAGGCGGCGAAGTCCTGCCGCAGGTGGGGGAAGCGGGCCGGGCGGTCCCCGTCGGCGTTCACAGCGCGAGGAAGGCGTCGGAGCGGACGTCGTGCGCGAGGACGCGGCCGGTGTGCACCTCGTAGAACCAGCCGTGCAGGCGCAGCCGGCCCGCGGCGAGGCGCTGGGCGACGGCCGGGTACGCGCGCAGCCGCAGCAGTTGGGTCAGGACGTGGGTCTGCACGGCCGAGGTGACGGCGGGGTCCTCGGCTGACCCGGGCGGCAGCGCGGCTGCGGACTCCTGGGCGAGCCAGTCGCGGACGGCCGGTACGGCGGTGAGGTCGTCGCCGCGGACCAGGGCGCCGACGGCGCCGCAGTGGGAGTGGCCGCAGACGACGATGTCGGCGACGCCGAGGACCTCGACGGCGTACTCGACGGTGGCGGCCTCACCGGTGGGCCGCCCGGTGCCGTGCGGGGGGACGATGTTGCCGGCGGAGCGCAGCTCGAAGAGTTCGCCGGGCCGGGCGCCGGTGATCAGGGCGGGCACGACCCGGGAGTCCGAGCAGGTGATGAAGAGGACCTGGGGCGTCTGTCCCTCGGCCAGCCGGGCGAGTTCCCCGGGGCGTCCTGCGGACCGGCGGCCGTACGAGCGGGCGTGGTCGATCAGCGGTTGCATGGCAGTTGTTCCTCCTGGCGCGCCGGTGGGAGGCGCGTCGGTGCGTACGAGTCAGGGCGCAGGCGGGCACGGCGGAGCGCTCCCCCGTGTGCGCGGGCGGACGCGGGGGACGCGTCGCGCGCGGGGCGTGGGGGCCGGTGACGGGGAGTCGCTTCGCGGGCTCGTGCCGCGGGTCAGCTCAGCAGCGGAACACCTGGAGTGCGGGCAGCGAGCGGCCCGTCGCCGGTCTCGGCCCGTCCGCCGACGGCGGAAGGACCGGTGGGCGGGCGCCGGGGGAGGCGTCGGCGGCGCGCACGAGATGGTGGACGGTCCTCGGCGTCAGATCGCCGGGGCCGCGCGTGCGGTCGCGCCGGGACCAGTCGACCGGGTCGGTGGGCTGGTCCTTGCCGCGGCAGTGGACCGTTTCCTCAACGGCCCGCTCCGGGTGGTGGGGGCGCTCCGGAAGCGCGGGCGCGGTGGCCGCGTGCGCCGCGTGGGCCGGCGTCGTGGGCGCCGGGAACAGCAGGGCGGCGAGCACCAGCGCCAGGAGGACACATGCCGAGCGGGGCGTCGCACGGTGCATGGCGCGCTCCTTCCGCCGGAGTGGTGTCTCCTCCTCGCATTTCCAGGAAGCTAACACGCGCAAATTGCATGAAGCGTTAACTTCGAGTGAAGGCATCGACGGGCGTGCGAACGAATGGCCTGAATTCATCTCCACGGGCCAGCGGGGGAGCGGCCGAGAGCATTAGAGGCCCGGGACGGGTTGGCCGGATCATGGTGTCCACGTGGGGATATGCCGTTGGCCATTTCTCCGGGCGGGGGTGTATGTGGTCGTCCTGTGAAGCGCCGGGGAATTCTCCGGACGGGGTGGTCCGGGTGTCGTAGGTGAATACGTGATTCGCACATGCGCACGATCCAGCGGCAGGATGGAGGCCCGGGGTACGCCTGTGCGAAAGCCTTTCCGGTGACGGCGTTCGGGGCGCCTTTCGTGGGTGCCCGCACCGGGCGCCTGGCGGGTCTTGCCCGTGCCGCCCGGGTGCGCATAGCGTCGCCGGCACGACCGCCGGGAGCCGGCGCCGAGGCCTCCGGCACGACCGCCGCCGCCGAGGTCGCCGATATGACCGCCGGCGCCGATCTTCGGTACGACCGCCGCCGAGGTCGCCGATGCGACCGCCGAGAGAGGGGCCCACAGCGTGCCGCACCCCGAGACGAACGACCCCGCGTACGCCCGCCTCACCGCGCCCGGGGCGCCGTTCGCCGTGGAGCGCGGCGAGGACGGGGCGCTGGAGTACGTGAGCGGCCCGCGGACGCTGCGTGAATTCGCCGAGACCACCTGGGCGTTCGGCGAGCGGCCGTTCCTCGTCGCGGAGAGCGGGACCCTCACGTACGGGGAGTTCTTCGCCGCGGCGAGCGCCCTCGCGTGCCGGTTCACCGAGGAGTACGGCTTGGTGCCCGGCGACCGCGTCGCCATCGCCATGCGCAACCACCCCGAGTGGCAGATCGCCTTCTGGGCAGCCCAGTTGGCGGGGGTCGTCGCCGTCCCCCTCAACGCATGGTGGACCGAGCCGGAACTGACGTACGCGCTGGACGACTGCACGCCCCGGCTGCTGCTCGTCGACGGGGAGCGCCTGCCGCGGATGGACGCCTGGCGGCGGCGCAGGGGCGCGCGCTGCGTCGTCTTCCACGGCGACGGGCCGCGGGCCGAAGGGGTGGAGCGCTACGAGGACTTCCCGGCGCCCGATCCGTACGCCGCGCCGCCCGCCGTGGACGTCGCCCCCGAGGCGGACGCCACGATCATCTACACCTCCGGCACCACGGGCCGCCCCAAGGGCGCCGTCGCCACCCAGCTCGCGCAGGCCGGCGCCACCGTCCACCCGCGGTTCCACGCCACCGCCGCGGCCCTCGCGCGCGGCGCCGTCCCCGGGCAGGGCCCGAGCCCGGTCACCCTGATGACGTTCCCGTTCTTCCACGTCGCCGCGTTCACCACGCTCTACGCGATGATGGGCGTCGGCGGCACGCTCGTCCTGATGCGGCGCTGGGACGCCGAGCGGGCCCTCGCCCTCGTCGAGGAGCACCGGGTCACCCACTACTCCGGGGTGCCGGCCACCGCCCTCCAACTGCTCGACGCCGCCCGGCGGACGGGGGCGGGCCTGGAGACGCTGACCCATCTCAACACCGGCGGCGCCGCGCCCCCGCCGGACCTCGTGGGGCGGCTGACCGCCGCGTACGGACGGCGGATCGAACCGCGCAACGGCTACGGGCTCACCGAGACCAGCGGCGGGATGCTCGCCGCATCCGGCGACGGCTACCGCGCCGACCCCGGCGGCGTCGGCCGTCCCGCGCCCGCCGTGGAGACCCGTGTCGCCGGACCCTCGGGCGAGGCCCTGCCCGAGGGCGAGGTCGGCGAGCTGTGGATCCGTGGCCAGGGCGTCGTCCGCGGCTACTGGCGCGACCCGGCCGCGAGCGCCGCGGCGTTCCACGAGGGCTGGTTCAGGACCGGGGATCTGGCCACGGCCCGCGACGGGCGGATCAGCATCGTCGACCGGCTGACGGACATGATCGTCCGCGGCGGCGAGAACGTGTACTGCGTCGAGGTCGAGGCGGCCCTGCACGGGCACCCCGACGTCGACGACTGCGCGGTGCTGGGCATGCCGCATCCGGAGCTGGGCGAGGAGGTGGCGGCCGTGGTCCGGCTGCGACCGGGCGCCACGGCGGGTCCCGGGGACCTGCGCGAGCACGTCGGCGCGGTGCTCGCGGCGTTCAAGGTGCCGGCGCACGTGGTGCTGCGCGACGAGCCGCTGCCCCGCAACGCCACGGGCAAGATCCTCAAGCGGGAGCTGCGGGACGGTTTCGTGGCACAGCGCGTGGACGGCTGACCGGTTCAGGAGCGGGTGACCCGCACCCGGTAGGTGCCCTCGTCCTCGCCGACGACGAGGACGCGCACGCCGTTCTTCTTGTCGGTGAAGGTCTCGCCGGGCCGGAACGGCGCGTCGGACAGCTCGGCGTGGACGTTGGGGCTGCGGGTGCAGCCGCCGCTGTCGGGCTGGCTGTCCTCGACGGTCACCGGGCCCTGGCCGGTGTCCACGTTGCTGCGGACGTGGTAGATCAGCACGCCCGGCTCGCAGACGGCGTCGTCGTTGCCCTCACGGGTGCGCACCTCGATCGCGTAGCCGGCGTCCTCGCCCAGCGGCACGATCGCCATCTTGGAGCCGCCGGAGACGGCGAGCGGGGTGAGCGCGTACTCGGTGGTGCCCGGTGCGGCGGCGCAGCGGATCTGGTCGTTGTCCAGCCAGCCCAGCTTCCACTTGTGCCAGCCGAGCAGGTCGTTGTTGGCCCCCCAGTCCTCGGACATGATGTCCCAGTGGCCGACGGCGCCGCCGCCCTGCGCCGTGTAGAGGTCGGGCAGCCCGAAGACATGGCCGTTCTCGTGCGGCAGGACGCGGTAGCCGGTCTCCTCGTACGATCCGGAGCCGTCGTCCTGGCGGCTGTACACGAAGGACGTGTTGGCCAGCGGCACCCCGTCCGCGTGCGGCGCCTCGTCGTTGCCGGAGAAGGTCACGGAGAGCACGGTGTCCAGCGCGGAGGGGCCGGCGTTCGGGGTGACGATCACGTTGACGAGGTCGTACGCACTGAAATCGACCTCGGCGTCGGCGACCTCGACCAGGTCCTCGACGAGTGCCCGGTAGCCGGGCTCGTAGGGGGAGCCGCGGTCGAGGCCGTACTCCGCGAACGGCTTCGGCATCCGCAGCCAGTCGCCGACCGGGGCGTGGGGGCGATAGGCGAGCCGGCCGTACGAACTGGTCCTGAACCACTCCGAGGTCTGCGGGAAGAACTCGGCGAGCCGGTCCAGCGCCGCGCCCTCGCCCTCCGCGTCGGAGAAGTCGATCATCAGGTTGAGGGCGCTGACCTCGCCGGTCGAGCGGGTGTACCCGGCGGGGGTGGGGAGGCCCTCCGACATCTGCACGCCCAGGACCGAGGCGATGCGGCACGGGCCGAGCCCGGTGGTGTCCGGAGCGGCGACCGGGCCCGCCGACGCCCGGGTGGAGACGGGGAGCGTCGCGCTCGCCGTGGTGAGCCCCGCGAGCGCGAGCGCGGCGAGGGCGGCGAGGGGGCCGAGGCGGGACCGGCGGCCGTTCCGGCTGCGTATCCGGTGGCGGGGCTGCTGCATGCGTTCGCCTTCGGGGCCGCGGCAGCAGGCCGGACCCTGGCTGCGCTCTGTCGATCAGCCTCAGTCGGGCGGGTGCGCGGCGCGCGCCGGGTGGTCCGATCGGGGAGTCTTCGGGGCGCGGGGGATTGAGAAGCGCGAGAGTGACGCAGGTCACATCGAGCTCGGGAAATAACCGGGGATCGTTTCCCCGTTTGCACCCCTGTCCCCCGCGAAACGGGGATGGGCTCCCCGCTTACGGGGCGGCCCCGCACACGCACCCGGCGCACCCGCCGGAGTACGACCGGAAGGATGTGGAGCCGTGGGTACCGCCGCCACCGAGACGCCCCGCGTACCGCGACCGAGGGCCGACGCCCTGCGGAACCGTGAGCGGATCGTGTCGGCCGCGCGCGAGATGTTCGTCGAGTTCGGACCGGAGGTCCCGCTGGACGAGATCGCACGCCGCGCCGGCGTCGGCAACGCCACGCTCTACCGTCACTTCCCCGACCGGCAGGTCCTCGTCCGCGAGGTCGTCGTCTCCGTGATGTCCCGGACCACCGAACAGGCGGAGCGGATGACGGCCGAGGAGGCCGACCCGTTCACCGCCCTGCGGCGGTTCGTGCACATCGCGGCGGACGAGCGCGTCGGCGCGCTGTGCCCGATGCTCTCGGGCGACTTCGACGCCGACCACCCGGATCTCCACACCGGCCGCGAACGCCTCGACCAGGCGGTGCTGAGCCTCGTGGAGCGCGCGCAGTCGGCGGGCCGGATGCGCGCCGACGTGGCCGTCGGAGACCTGATGGTCGCCCTCTCCCAGCTCACCCGGCCGCTGCCGGGCACGGGCTGCCTGAGCATGGACCGATTCGTCCACCGCCATCTCCAGCTGTTCCTGGACGGACTCGAGGCGCCCGCGCGCTCCGAGCTGCCGGGCGCGGCCGCGACCCTCGAAGACCTGCGGAGCACCGCCATGACGGAGACGGAGCGCGGCTGACGCCTCGGCGGCACCGACCGCTCCCGCCGGACCGCACCCCACCCGGGCGCCCGTCCCGGCCCCTTCACCTCACCCCGCCCCGGGGCGTCCCGACGCCGTGACGCCCACCCGGCGGACTTGTTCACCGACCTTCCGCCGCGCCCTCGCGCGACCCTTTTCCGTACAGAGGTGGCCAGACCCATGCCGAAAACTCCTGACATATCACTGCCTGATCCGAGTCGCTGGAAGGCCCTGGTCTTCATCGCCCTCGCCCAGCTGATGGTCGTGCTCGACGCGACGATCGTGAACATCGCGCTGCCGACCGCCCAGCAGGACCTGGGGATCTCCGACGGGAACCGGCAGTGGGTCATCACCGCCTACGCCCTGGCCTTCGGCGGTCTGCTGCTCTTCGGCGGACGCATCGCCGACCTGTGGGGACGCAAGCGGACCTTCGTGGTCGGCCTGATCGGCTTCGCCGCCGCGTCCGCGCTCGGCGGAGCGGCCACCGGTGAGGCGATGATGCTCGGCGCCCGCGCACTCCAGGGCGCCTTCGGCGCGCTGCTCGCGCCCGCCGCGCTCTCCCTGCTCGCCGTGATGTTCACCGATGCCAAGGAGCGCGCCAAGGCGTTCGGCATCTACGGCGCGATCGCCGGTGGCGGCGGCGCCGTGGGCCTGATCCTCGGCGGCTTCCTCACCGAGTACCTGAACTGGCGCTGGACCTTCTTCGTCAACATCCCGTTCGCGATCGTCGCCGCCGTCGGCGCGTACTTCGTCATCCGGGAGCCCGCGGGCACCCGCAACCGGGCCTCGCTCGACATCCCCGGCGTCGTGCTGTCCACGCTGGGTCTGGTCGCGCTGGTCTACGGCTTCACCCGGGCCGAGTCGGCCGGCTGGTCCGACTCGCTGACGGTCGGCATGTTCGTGGCCTCGGCCGTGCTGCTGCTCGCCTTCGTCGTCACCGAGGCCAAGGTGGCCGCCCCGCTGCTGCCGCTGCGCGTCCTGACCGAGCGCAACCGCGGCGGTGTCTACCTCTCGCTGGGCCTCGCCGTCATCGCGATGTTCGGGCTGTTCCTCTTCCTGACCTTCTACCTCCAGGTCGTGAAGGAGTACTCGCCCGTGATGACGGGCTTCGCCTTCCTGCCGATGATCGTCGGCATGATCACGGGCTCCACCCAGATCGGCGCCCGGCTGATGACCCGTGTGCCGCCCCGGCTGCTGATGGCTCCGGGCTTCCTGCTCGCCGCCCTCGGCATGCTGCTCCTCACCCAGCTCGACGTGAACAGCTCCTACGCGGGCCTGATCCTGCCCGCGCAGCTCATGCTGGGCCTCGGCATGGGTACGGCGTTCATGCCGGCGATGTCGCTGGCCACGCACGGGGTGGACCCGGCCGACGCCGGAGTCGCGTCCGCCATGGTCAACACCTCGCAGCAGGTGGGCGGCGCCATCGGCACCGCGCTGCTGAACACCATCGCCGCGTCCGCCACCACCTCGTACATCGCCTCGCACGCCGCGGGCGCGAGCGACCCGAGGGTCCTGGAGCTCCAGGGCATGGTGCACGGCTTCTCGTCCGCGATCTGGTGGGCCGTCGGCATCCTGGCCGCCTCCGCCGTGATCGCCGCGACCTTCGTCAACACCGGCCGTCCGGGCGGCGGTTCGCCCGTCGCCGGCTCCGGTGCCGGTGAGGGCGCCGAGGACGAGGTCCGGATCCCGGTCGTCGCCCACTGAGGCGCGCCGGGGCCGCGGAAGGCCGCGGACCACGCCAGGGGCCCCGCACGGTGCAGACCGTGCGGGGCCCCTGGCGTCGAGGTGCGGCGCATTCCGGGGGTGCATCGCGGTTCGGCGAGGGCCGGCGAGCTGTGTCGCGGTGCCCTGCGGTGCGGTGTGGACTGTCGCGGTGCCCTGCGGTGCGGTGTGGACTGTCGCGGTGGGTGAGGCGAGGTGGGGTGCAGTCCGGCGAGGTGCCGGCGCGGTCCGTCAGCGCAGCCAGGGGAGGTCCGCGCCGGTGTCCTGGGGCTGGAGGGCCTCCGCCATCACCTGCATGATGTCGCCGAGCTGCCGGACCTGTTCGGGCGAGAGGCGGTCGAAGATCGCCTGGCGCACGGCCTCCACGTGTCCCGGCGCGGTCCGCCTGAGGACCTCGAAGCCCTCGTCGGTGAGGACCGCGTTCTGTCCCCGCCGGTCGGAGGGGCAGTCCTCGCGGCGCACCCAGCCGTTCTTCTCCAGGCGGGCGACCGCGTGCGAGAGGCGGGAGCGGGTGATCTTCGCGTCGATGGCGAGCTCGGTCATCCGGCGCCGGCGGTGCGGTGCCTGGGAGAGCTGCACCAGCAGGCCGTAGTAGACGTGCGGCATGCCCGCGTCCCGCTGCAGCTGGCGGTCGAGATGGTCCTCCAGGAGAGTGGTGGCGTGCAGGTAGGAGCGCCATACGCGCTGCTCGTCCGCGGTCAGCCAGCGCGGCTCGTCGCCGCTGCCGCCGATGGATGCCGTGTTCATGCGTCCCACTGTACGACCCCATCCTTGAATGTTGAACTAAATGGGTCTAGAGTGATTTTGAGCTTGAAAGTTCAAGTAGATTGGGAGCAGGAGCCGTCATGAATGCCACCCCCGCCGCGGAGCGCATGCCCGCCCTCTACCTCTCCCACGGCGCCCCGCCCCTCGCGGACGACCCCGTGTGGCCCGGCCAGCTCGCCGCCTGGTCGGCCGGCCTGCCCCGCCCCACCGCGATCCTGGTCGTCTCGGCGCACTGGGAGGAGGCCCCGCTCGCCCTCGGCGCCACCGAGACCGTCCCCCTGGTCTACGACTTCTGGGGCTTCCCCGAGCACTACTACCGGGTCCGCTACGAGGCCCCCGGCGCGCCCGCCCTCGCCGACTCCGTCCGCAAGATGCTGCGCCGCGCCGGCACCCCTGTGCAGGACGTGCCCGAGCGCGGCCTCGACCACGGCGCCTACGTGCCCCTCGTCGAGATGTACCCGGACGCCGGCATCCCGGTGCTCCAGATCTCCATGCCGACGCTCGACCCGGTCGAGCTCCTCGATATCGGCCGCCGCCTCGCCCCGCTGCGGGACGAGGGCGTGCTGATCGTCGGCAGCGGCTTCTTCACCCACAACCTCGCCGCCCTGCGGCACGGCGGGACGCCCGGCTGGTCCAGCGAGTTCGACGACTGGGGCCGCGAGGCCCTCGCCCACGCCGATGTGGACGCGCTGCTCGACTTCGAGAACAAGGCCCCGGCCGGCCGCCTCGCCCACCCCCGCACCGAGCACTTCGCCCCCCTCTTCGTGACCCTCGGTGCCTCGGAGGGCGAGCTGGGGACGGGGCGCAGCGTGATCGACGGCTTCTGGATGGGTCTGGCCAAGCGGTCCGTGCAGTTCGGCTGAGACGCGGCGCGGGACCGGAGGCCGGCGATACCGGTGAGGCCGGGGCGATGCCCGGAAAACGGCCGGGCATCGTCCGTGGACGAAGGGGAACCCTCCTGAGCAACCAGGAGGCGGCGGGGGCCGTCTTCCGGGGTGGGAGATCGACCGCGGACGGCGCTGTCCGGGGTGGATGCCGCGGTGCCGTACGTGACGGCCGTCTCACGCGCCCACCGGTCACCGGTGGACGCGAGGTCGTCGGATCACCCTCCGTGCCCGCTCTGACCTGCGCTTCGGTGGGAGGTCCGGTCGTCCCGTCTGCCCTGGTGGCCGGGCAGGGTACTGCATGATCACGGAAATCGATGCACCGCATGGGAATTCTGTCCGGATTCCAGTCGTTGTTTCCATCGGATGCAGGGCACCCGAAAGGGTGTCGCGACCTACTTTGCAAGGGAGCTCGCATGGCAACCCGTGCCGTCGCCCGTCGTCAGGCCGAGTCCGGAGGGACCGACAGGGCGGGCAGCGTTCGCGCCGTGGGCGGAGAGATCGCCGACCGCGACCTGGTCGGCATGTATCTCGACGAGATCGCGCGGACGCCACTGCTCGACGCCGCCAAGGAGGTCGAGCTTTCCCAGACCATCGAGGCGGGCGTCTACGCCCGTCAGATCCTGGACGGGGACGTGGAGAGCGAGGCCCAGGGGGCCACGCGTGAGGAGCTCGAGGCGCTCGCCGAGGCCGGTGAGCGCGCCAAGGACATCTTCATCCGCTCCAACCTGCGCCTCGTCGTCGCCGTGGCCCGGCGCTACCCGCGCAGCGGCCTGCCGCTCCTCGACCTGATCCAGGAGGGGAACGCGGGCCTGGTGCGCGCCGTCGAGAAGTTCGACTACGCGAAGGGCTTCAAGTTCTCGACCTACGCCACGTGGTGGATCCGCCAGGCGATCACCCGGTCCATAGCCGACCAGTCCCGCACCATCCGGCTCCCCGTCCACCTGGTGGAGGAGCTGGGCCGGATCCGCCGCGTCCAGCGCGAGTTCAACCGAGAGCACGGCAGGGACCCGGAGGCCGCCGAGGTGGCGGAGGAGCTGGGCTCCACCCCCGAGCGCGTCGTCGACGTGCTCGACTGGGCCCGTGACCCGGTCAGCCTGAACATGGGCGTGGACGACGCGGGCGAGACCCAGTTCGGCGACCTGCTGGAGGACACCTCGGCGGTCTCGCCCGAGCAGTCGGTGCTCACGCTGCTGCGCAGCGAGGAGCTCGACGGCCTGATCGGCAAGCTGGACAACCGCACCGCCTCGATCATCCGGATGCGCTACGGCATCGAGGACGGCCGGGAGCGCACGCTCACCGAGGTCGGCAAGGAGCACGGGCTGACCCGGGAGCGGATCCGCCAGATCGAGAAGCACGCGCTGCTGGAGCTGAAGAAGATGGCGCGCGACACGGGCTTCGACGCGGCGGCCTGATCTCCGGCCGCGCACGCCGGCCCGGCCCTGGCCGCGCCTGCCCCCCGGCAGGCGCCGACCACGACCGGGCGCCCGGTACGGCACCCGCCGGACCGGGCGCCGCCGTGTGCCGGGGCGCCGGCCCGACACCTGCCCGGCGGCGGCCTGCCCGCCGCGCGCACCGGACGGCACGCCCGGCCGGGCCCGGTGTTTGCGGACCGTCGTGAGCATCAGGCGAGTCACCCGGCCGGGCCCGGTGCCTGCCCGGACCGCCGCGCGTCTCAGGCGGTCGCCCGGCCGAGCCTGGTCGCCAGGCCCGCCATGTGCTCCCGCAGCGCGGGCGGCCCGTGCACGGTGAACTCGCAGTCCACCAGCGCCAGCCGCAGCGCCAGCCACTCCACCGAGTCCGCCGACCGGGTGCGCAGCCGGCAGGCGTTCTCGCCCGCGGGCACCGGCGCCCCGAGATGCTCGGGCAGCCGCGCCGCCACCTGCGGCGCCGGCGCGCGGAACGTCACGTCGATCTCGTGCTCCGGCTGCTGGCGCGACATGGTGTGACCGAGCAGCTCGGCCGCGTCGCCGACCGGAGCCGGCCGCGGGGTGAAGCGCGCCCCCGTCGCGAACGGCTCCGTCACCCGGTCCACCCGGAAGGTGCGCCAGTCCTCGCGCTGGAGGTCGAACGCGACCAGGTACCAGCGCCGCCCCGTGGAGACCAGCCGGTACGGCTCGACCAGCCGCTTGGTCTCGGCCCCGTCACCCGCCCGGTACGCGAAGCGCAGCCGCTCCTGGCCGGTGACCGTGCCCGCGATGGCCGTCAGGATGTGGGGGTCGATCGACGCGCCGTCGCCGCGGGCCAGCGGGAGCGTCGCCGCCTGGAGGGTGGCCACCCGGTGGCGCAGCCGGGACGGCAGCACCTGCTCCAGCTTCGCCAGCGCCCGTACCGATGCCTCCTCGATGCCCTCGATGGCGTGGCCGGCTCCGGCCCGCAGGCCGACGGCGATGGCGACCGCCTCCTCGTCGTCCAGCAGCAGGGGCGGCATGGCGGCCCCGGCGACCAGGCGGTAGCCGCCCACGGCGCCCTTGGTCGCCTCCACCGGGTAGCCGAGATCCCGCAGCCGGTCGATGTCGCGCCGGATCGTGCGCGGGCTGACCGTCAGCCGTTCGGCGAGCTCGCTCCCGGGCCACTCGCGCGGGGTCTGGAGGAGCGAGAGCAGATGCAGAAGTCGTGCCGGAGTGTCCGTCATGTCCCTCAGGATGCCCGTCATCTAGGCCGTGATCTGACCTATATGGCTTCCAGAATGCTCGTATGAGTTCACAGCAGGCACCCAAGCCCGCCGCGACGGGCGCGGCATCGGACCGCAGGCGATGGATCGCCCTCGCCATCGTCATGACCGCGGCGTTCATGGATCTGGTCGACGTCACGATCGTCAACATCGCCATCCCCAGCATCGAGCGCGACCTCGGGGCCTCCTTCGGCGCCATCCAGTGGATCACCGCCGGATACGCGCTCGCCTTCGCCGCCGGCCTGATCACCGGCGGCAGGCTCGGCGACATCTACGGACGCAGGCGCCTGTTCCTGACCGGCATCACCGCGTTCACCGTGGCCTCGGCGCTCTGCGGCTTCGCACCCAACTCGGAGATGCTCGTCGCAGCCCGGCTCCTCCAGGGCGCGTCGGCCGCGCTGATGGTGCCGCAGGTCCTGGCGATCGTGCACGTCACCTTCCCGGCGCACGAACGCGGCAAGGTGTTCGGACTCTTCGGCGCGATCGTCGGCCTCGGCGCCGTCTCCGGACCGCTTCTCGGCGCGCTGCTCACCCAGTGGAACCTCTTCGGCCTCGAATGGCGCCCGATCTTCCTGATCAACCTGCCGGTCGGCGTCGCCGCCCTGATCCTCGGCCGGAAGTACATCACCGAGTCCAAGGCGCCCCGCGCGCTCCGGCTGGACCTGGTCGGCGTCGCCCTGGTGACCCTCGCGCTGCTCATGCTGGTCTACCCGCTCACCCGCGGCCGCGAGCTGGACTGGCCGCTGTGGGGCCACCTCTGCATGGCGGGCAGCGTGCCGGTGTTCGCCGCGTTCGTCGTCTACGAGCGGTACAAGACCCGCAAGGACGGCTCCCCGCTGGTGGAACTGTCGCTGTTCCGGGTGAAGAGCTTCGCCGCCGGCATCGCCGTCCAGCTCACCTTCGGCATGGTGATGGGCATCTTCTTCCTGGTCTGGACGCTCTACATGCAGATCGGCCTCGGCTGGAGCCCGCTCAGGGCCGGTCTGACGGGCGTGCCGTTCTCCGTCGCGGTGTCGGCCGCCGCCGGCATGTCCGTCCAGCTCCTGGTGCCCCGCTTCGGGCGCAAGGTGCTCCAGGCGGGCGCGGCGACGATGGCCGCGGGCATGCTGCTCTACATCTGGGAGGCCGGCCGCTACGGCACCGCGATCCACTCGTGGCAGATGATGCTGCCGCTGGTCGTGATGGGCGTGGGCATGGGTCTGATCGTCGCGCCGCTGACCGACGCGGTGCTCTCGGAAGTGCCCCGGGAGCACGCCGGTTCGGCCTCCGGGCTCATCAACACCACCACGCAGATGGGCAACGCGCTGGGCCTCGGCCTGGTGTCCGTGGTCTTCTTCGGCGTGATCGACGAGGAGAAGCTCGCGCCGAGCGCCATGGGCCAGGCGTTCACCGACGCCTTCCAGAACTCGCTGTGGTGGGTGGTGGCGGTGCTGGGCGTCATCTTCGCGGTGATGTTCGCCCTGCCGGCCAAGCCGAAGCAGCACCTGGAGGCCGGTGCGGCCGACGAGCCGGAGAGCGGCGCCGGGGAAGCGGCCGGGGAGCGGCCCACCGAGCCGGAGCCTGCTCTCGCCCGCTGACCTCGCGCCGGTCGGTCCACCGGCACACCCGCCCGCCCGGCAGGCCCTCGGCCTGCCGGGCGGCGGCGCGTTTCACCGCGGGGTCAGCGCACCCGGGTGCGCAGTTCCATCGCCTCGCGGGCGGCCCGCTCGTCCTCGTAGACCTCGCACATGTGGCGGCCGTCGGGAGTCGCCGTGTGCTCGACCTCCCACAGGCTGGTCTCCGTGCCGTCGATCAGCAGGAAGGCGTGCTCGTAGAGGGTGAAGCCCGCGTCCTTGCCCAGCACGCGGTACTGGCGGCCGAAGACCTGGGTGATGTGGTGGGCGAACGCGGCCCGCAGCCGCCGGCCGGCCTCCTCCCCGGGGCGGTCCTCGTTCTCCGCCCGGCGCAGCACCCGGCGGGCGTGGTCCGCCGAGTCGTCGAGGACGTAGACCGGCGGGAGCGGCGGCGGGGGCGGCCCCATGAGCGAGGTGAGCAGTTCGAGGTCGGCGTCCATGTCGAAGCCGGTGGCGCCGAGGTCGTCGCCGAAGCCCGGGAAGCCCTCGGGCAGCCGGGACGCCGCGAGTCTGGCCTCGGACTCCTCCGCGTACAGCTCGTGCTGGTCGGCGCGGTCGCGCCCGGTGCTGTGCACCAGCTCCCACAGCGTCAGCGAGCCGCCGTCCCGCAGCAGGTAGGCGTGGCGGTACATGGACCGGTGCAGCCCCGCGGTGTGGTGCGAGAAGTGCAGCGAACTCACATGCGCCAGCGCCGAATCGAGACGCTCGACCATCGCGTCGGGCAGATCGAAGGAGTTGAGCGCCCGACCGAGGAGTCGCGCGAGATGAGCCCCGGTCGTCTCGTACGGATCGATGAGATCGTTCAAGAGGTGTCTCCAGGCCGTCGCCACACGTCACTTGCTGATTGCTAAACGTAGCGCTTGGGTCGGACAACGCGGTCAAGGTTCAGGTAAAACGACGGGGGACCCGGTGCAAGTTCCGGGAGACGTAAGGGCCTTGGCCGGGATCGGTCAGCCGGCCCCGTAGAGATCCCGGTACGAGGGGAACCAACCCCCCTGACCCTCGACCCCTTCCGCCGCGCGGACCGCCCGGACGATCGCCTCCGTGACGGTGTCGGCGCCCGCCGCCAGGATCTCGTTCAGCGCCAGCGGGTCCTCCTCACCGAGCGCCTTCGCGCCCGTGGCCAGGGCGAACACCGTGTCCCCGTCGTTGAGGAGATGCACCGGCCGCACGGCGCGGGCGATGCCGTCGTGCGCCGTGCCGGCGAGTTTCTGGGCCTGGGCGCGGGTCAGGTCCGCGTCCGTGGCGACCACCGCGAGGGTCGTGTTCAGGGGGGCGGGGCCGTTGCGTTCACGGGCCTCGGCCAGCCGGAGCTGCGCGGCGGCATGTACCGCGGGCGATGGACAGGTGGCGCGTTCGGTGACGTACGCGCCGTACAGCGCACCCGTGCGCGGGTCCACCGCCGAGCCCACCGCGTTGGCGACGACGAGGGCCGCCACCGTGACGCCGGAGTCCAGCACCTGGGACGCCGTGCCGACGCCGCCCTTGAAGGCCCCGATCACCGCGCCCGTGCCGGCGCCCACCGCGCCCTCCGGCACCGGGGCGCCCTCGGCCGTCGCGGCCGCGGCCTCCACCGCCGCACGGCCGGTCGAGGCGTCGGGCCGGGCCCGCCAGTCGCCCCCGCGGCCGAGGTCGAAGACACAGGCCGCCGGGACGACCGGGACGACCTGCGACGGGTCCGGGCCCACGCGCACGCCGCGCTGCCGCTCCTCCAGCCACGCCATCACCCCGGCCGCGGACTCCAGGCCGTAGGCGCTGCCGCCGGTCAGCACGACCGCCTCGACGCGCTGGACCAGGTTGCGGGGATCGAGCGCGTCGGTCTCCCGCGTCCCGGGACCCCCGCCACGCACGTCGACCGCCGCGACGGCGCCCCCGGCCGGGGCGAGCACGACCGTGGTGCCGGTGAGCGCCCGCGCTCCGGGGACCCGCGCATGACCGACCCGCAGACCCCGCACATCGGTCAGCCCGCCGCCGGCCCGCCCGTGCGCGCTGCCCGTCCCGCTGCTCTCGTCGACGTCCATGGTCCTCACGGTAGTTGAGCACCCGGCCTCGGCGAGAACGGTGCGGCGGCGGGGCAGGGCGGCCCGGGCCGGCCCGTGAGAGCTCCCGTGGCGCGGGCGCGGCCGGCCCTCGGTCGACTGCGCGCCCCGGCCGCGTGCCCCGGCCGGTGGCGGACCGGAGGGCGGCTGCGGGTGCCCGCGCCACGGCTCACCCCGCTGACGTACATAACGGGCTATTGGTGTCAAAGCAACCTAACGTGGCTCCGTGACCGAGCCACCAGAAGCCCCCGCCGAACCGGCGAAGCCGTCGGTCCCCCCGGCCGCCGCGCCCGCCGCCCCCGCCGAATCGGGGAGCCGCAGTCCGCTGCCCGTGGCGCAGCGGGCGACGCTCGCCGGTGTCGCCGTGTCCCTGCTGCTGATCCTCGCGATCGTCTTCGGCAGCCGGATGCTGAAGGACTTCGACTCCGCCCTGCTGCCCTATGCCGTCGCCACCGTCTTCCTCGCCTTCGGTGTCGCCTACCGCTACACGGTCTGGGTCTCCTCTCCGGGCGCGCGCCGGCTCTTCAAGGAGGGCTGGCGCAGCTTCTTCTCCGCGGCCAACTTCCGCCGGGCCCCGACGGCCCTGCCGAAGATGATCGCCACCTACCTCGGCTTCCAGAAGTTCCTCGGTGCCAGGTCCCACGCCCGCTGGGCCGCTCACCAGCTCATCTTCTGGGGCTGCGTACTCGCCGCGCTGATCACCTTCCCTCTGACGTGGGGCTGGTTCACCTTCACCTCCGGCACCGGCTCGGGCCCCGGGTACGAGATGCGCATCTGGGGCCTGAAGGTGCTGGGCTTCGACGCGCTGAACTTCTTCGGCTGGATCATGTTCCACGGCCTGGACATCGCCGCGGTCCTCGTCATCCCCGGGGCCTCCTACTTCCTGTGGCGCCGGATGAAGGACCGCGGAGCCATCACCGGCCAGCGCTTCGCCTACGACCTCGTCCCGCTGATCGCGCTCATCGTCATCTCCGTGACCGGGCTGCTGCTCACGTTCTCGTCGCTCTTCCTGCACGGCGGCGGCTACGAGTTCCTCGCGATCCTGCACATGGTGTCGGTGGTCTTCACGCTGATCTACATCCCGTTCGGCAAGTTCTTCCACATCGTCCAGCGGCCGGCCGCGGTGGGCATGCAGCTGTTCAAGTACACCTCCCGGCAGGAGGACGAGGACTTCGCCTGCCGTCGCTGCGGCCAACCCGTCGACACCACCGCCTACGTCGAGAACCTCCAGGGCACGATGCGCGACCTGCGGCTCGACTTCGCCGAATGGGCCGAGTACTGCCCCCGCTGCAAGCGCGTGCTCCGCGGCGGCGCGTACCTGACCCATGTCAAGAAGGGCTTCAAGTGACCGCCGAGCAGCACCGGGCGCCCGTCCCCCTCGACCCGTCCATCGCGCCGCCGGGCACCCGGAACTTCCGGGACGCCGGAGGCATCCCGGCCGACCAGTGGCACGCCGACCAGAACGGCGAGACCCTGGTGCCCACCCACTGCTGCTTCTGCGGTGTCCAGTGCGGCATGTATCTCCGCGTCGACCACGGCGGCAAGGTCTTCGGCGTCGAGCCCCGCAACCACGACATCAACCGCATGCGGCTGTGCCCCAAGGGCATCAACGCCTACCAGCAGGTCAACCACCCCGACCGGCTGACCGCCCCGCTGATGCGCCGCAGCCGGGACGAACCCTTCCGGGAGACGTCCTGGGAGGAGGCGCTCGACTTCACCGTCTCGGAGATCCGGCGGATCCAGGACACCTACGGCAAGGACGCCTTCGGGCTGCTCGGCGGCGCCAGCCTGTTCTCCGAGAAGACGTATCTGGTCGGCAAGTTCGCCCGGGTCGCCCTGCGTACCCGCCATGTCGACTACAACGGCCGGCTGTGCATGGTCTCGGCCGCCGGGGCGAACAAGCTGGCCTTCGGCATCGACCGGGCCGGCAACCCCTTCTCCGACATCCTCCTCACCGACTGCCTGCTGATCGCCGGCTCCAACGTCGGCGAGTGCTTCCCCGTCATGACCCAGTACGTGTGGGGAGCCCGGGACCGCGGTGCCTCGCTGATCGTCATCGACCCGCGCGAGACGGCCGTCGCCCGCACCGCCGACATCCATGTGGCACTGAAGCCCGGCACGGACGCGGCCTTCTTCAACGCCGTGCTCAACGTCGTCGTCGAAGAGGGCCTGACCGACGAGGCGTACCTCGCCGAACACGCCACCGGCTGGGCCGAGGTCCGGGCCAAGGCGGCCGAGTACCCGCCCTCCCGGGCCGCCGAGATCTGCGGCGTCCCGGCCGAGCAGATCGTGCAGGTCGCCCGGACCTTCGCGGGCGCGGAGAAGGCCATGGCCTGGCACGCCCGCGGTATCGAGCACCACTCCCAGGGCGTGGAGAACTGCCTGACCGTCATCAACCTCTGCGTCGCCACCGGCCACATCGGCAGGCCCGGCGCCGGATACGGCACCATCACCGGCCAGGGCAACGGCCAGGGCGGCCGGGAGCACGGACAGAAGTCCGACCTGCTGCCCGGCGGCCGGTCGATCATGAACGAGGAGCACCGCCGGCAGATCTGCGAGATCTGGGGCATCGACGAGTCGGACCTCCCGCCCGCCGGCACCTCCATGATGGAGATGGTCTGGCAGATGCAGCGCGGGGAGATCCGCGGTCTGATCGGCATCTGCAACAACCCCTTCGTGTCGCTGCCCAACTACCGGGTGGTGAAGGAGGGCTACGACGCCACCGAGTTCCACGCCCAGTTCGACTTCTTCCTCTCCGAGACCGCCGCCAACGCGCATGTGGTCTTCCCCGTCACCACCTGGGCCGAGGACGAAGGCGTGATGGCGAACGCCGAGGCCCGGGTGGTCAAGCACAACAAGGCGCAGGAGCCGCCCCCGGGCGTGCGCACCGACACCTGGGTGATGTGCCAGCTCGCCCAGCGGCTCGGCGCAGGCGACAAGTTCGCCTTCGCCGGCTCCCGGGAGGTCTTCGAGGAGCTGCGGATCGCCTCCGCCGGCACGGTCAACGACTACTACGGCATCACCTACGAGCGCCTGGAGGAGACCGGGGGCATCGCCTGGCCCTGCCCGTCCACCGACCACCCCGGCACGCCCCGGCTCTTCGAGGACGGCAGGACGTACCACCCCGACGGAAAGATCCATCTCCAGGTCGTCGAGTGGCACCCCCCGATGGACCCGTACAGCGACGAGTACCCCATGTCCCTGACCACCGGCCGTACCGTCGCCCACTTCCTCTCCGGCAACCAGACCCGCCGGCTGGGAGCCCTCGTGGAGCAGACGCCGCGGCCCTGGGTGGAGGTGCACCCCTCGCTCGGCTTCCGGTCCGGAGACCCGGTGCGTGTCGTCACCCGGCGCGGCAGCGAGGTCTTCCCCGCCCTCGTCACCGAGGCCATCCGGCCGGACACGGTCTTCGTGCCCTACCACTGGCCCGTGCCGACCTCCGCGAACGCCCTCACCATCGACGCCCTGGACCCCCGTTCCAAGATTCCCGAGTACAAGGTGTGCGCCTGCCGGGTCGAGGCCGGCGACGCGGTCGACCTCGTGCCCGCGCCGCCCGTCGCGCCGGGGCACACGGCCTACCCCGAGACCCAGGTGTCCCGCACCGACCCCCTGCCGCCCACGGCCCCCCAGGGCCGGGGCACCGCCGAGAGGAGCTGAGGCCGGTCATGATGGGCAGAACGATCTTCATCGACCCCGGGCGGTGCATCGGCTGCCAGGCCTGCGTGTCCGCCTGCCGCGAGTGCGACTCGCACCGCGGCAAGTCCATGATCCACCTCGACTATCCCGACGAGGGCCACACGGTCGCCTCCCTTCCGACGGTCTGCATGCACTGCGAGGACCCGGTCGCCCCCTGCGCCGAGGTGTGTCCGGCCGACGCGATCCTGGTCACCGCCGACGGAGTGGTCCAGCAGGCCGACACCACCCGCTGCATCGGCTGCGCGAACTGTGTGAACGCCTGCCCCTTCGGGGTACCGAAGATCGACCTCCAGGCGAAGCTCCAGATGAAGTGCAACCTCTGCTACGACCGCACGGCCTACGGCCTCGCTCCCATGTGCGCCACCGTCTGCCCCACCGGCGCGCTCTTCTACGGCACGGTCGAGGAACTCCAGGCGGAGCGCCCCGGCGTCCAGGTCGCCGACTCCTTCACCTTCGGCGACGTCGTGGTGAAGACGGGCGTCGCCATGGTGGTGCCCGCGGACAAGGTCCAGTGGCCCGTGCCCGGAGGGCTGCCCATCGTCCAGATCAACGGAGCCGATGTCACATGAGCGTCACCCAGCAGCCCGCAGCGGGCGACTCCGCGCCGGACGCGGCCCAGGAGGCGCTCCACGACAGGATCGCCGCCGACGCCCTCACCACCCGCCGGGACTACCTCCGTATCGTCGCCACCGTCTCGGGCGGTCTGGCCGTCGGCGGCATCGGTGTGGCGGGCGGCGTGCTGCACCGCCACGGCGACAACGACGAACTGCCCCGGCCGAAGAAGATCGCCGAGAGTCTCGCCCCCGGTGAGTCGCTCGCCTTCCGGTACCCGGGCGAGGACGACCGGGCCGTGGCCGTACGGCTCATGGACGGCACGCTCGTCGGATACTCGGCCATCTGCACCCATCTGGCCTGCGCCGTGCTCTGGCGCGCGGACCGGGGCCCGGAGGGAGAGCTCCTCTGCCCGTGCCACGAGGGCGTCTTCGACGTCCGCACGGGGGAGGTGACGGCGGGCCCTCCGCCGCGCCCGCTGCCGAAGGTGATCGTCGACGAGGACGCCGACGGTGCCGTCTGGGCGCTGGCCACCGTGCGGTCGGGGGAGACCGACCGCGACGCATGGTGCCGGCAGTTCGCCGAGCGCGATCCGGAGCGGGCGGAACTGCTGGAATGCCCCGGAGTCAGCGCGTCTCGGACCCGGGCCGGCACCCGGGACGCCGGCGTGCCCCGCTGGGGCGCACGGAACGGGGGCCCCTCGTCCCCGACCGCCAGGCGGCCGGGGAGCGCGGCGCCGGGCACCTCGTCGCCGGGCGGCCGGGACAAGCGGACCGGGGAGGGCACATGAGCCACGCCGCGGACCCGGGCGGGCCCGTCGGCCCCGACGGGCCGACCCACCACGGCGACGGACCGCTGCTGCCCGCCGCGGGCGATGCCCCCGTCTACCGGCCGGGCAGTGCCGACCCCCGGCTCAACCGGCCCCTCCACGAGCGGTATCCGCAGATCCGGCCCACGAGCGGCTATGGGGACCCCAGGGTCACCCGTACCGGGCCGGGGCCGGGAGCGGGCAGCGAGCAGGAGCCCGAGCGGGCCGCCCGCCTCAACGCGCGGATCGCGCTCGCGTGCACGGTGGTCATCGGCCAGCTCTGGGGCCTGACGATCATCGTCAACGAGTGGATGCAGGGGGACACCGGCACCGCCTGGTGGGGTGCGGGCTTCCTGTGTCTTTCGTTCCTGGTGGTTCTGGCGCTGTGGTGGGTCGACCCCAAGGACCGTTGACCCGGGGGGCCGGGGCGGCCGTACCCTGGAGGCATGAGCACCGCCCCCGCCCCCGGTCCGCGAGACGCGAAGCAGCCGGGCAGGCCGCAACCGAAGCCTGCGCTGGTCTTCGACGATCCGCTGGACCAGCAGTCCGCGGACGACACGGACCGCGGGTGGGGTGAGCGGCCTCATGGCTCCGACAGCGCCGCCGATCTCGCGCGCTTCCTCGACGAGAAGCCGCCCCACCACATCTGACAGCGGCCGCCGGGCGGCCGGCTCCGGGCCTCGAAGATCTGGAGCCGGCCGCTCCGTGCGTGAGGCCGGTCGCGGCCCTGAGGCCGGCGGCGGCCCCGCGATCAGCCGCGGGCCCGAAGCCTGCGGCCTCTCCGAGATCAGCCGCGGTCCTGCGGCGGTGCGGAGGGGCCGCCCGCGAGGCCGGAGCCACCGGCGGAGCGCTGTGCGACGACCGCGTCGCGGATCTCCTTCAACACCTCCAGCTCGGTCACCTCCAGCGTCTCCTTCACGCCTTCCTTCGCCCTGCGCTGCGCCTCCCGGCGGGCCAGGTACTTGGCCATCGGAAGCACCATCAGGAAGTACACGACGGCCGCCGTGATGAGGAACTGAAGGGTCGCGCCGAGGACCGAGCCCCACGCGATCTGGATGCCTTCCATCTCGCCGTCCGCACCGACCCGGCACGGCGCCTTCAGACACGACGTGTAGGAGTCCAGGTCCTTCGTGCCGAACGCTCCGACAAGCGGGTTGATCACACCCTTCACCACCGCGTTCACGATGTTGGTGAAGGCGGCACCGATCACGACGGCGACCGCGAGGTCGATCACGTTTCCACGCATCAGGAAGGCCTTGAAGCCTTCGAGCAGACTCGGCTTGCTCTCGCTCACGAATGAGCCTCTTTTCACATGTGCTGTTGGGGAGGGGGACAGTTGCGCAACCTACGGCAGCACCCTGTCGCCCTGTCCAATCCACAGCCGTGAAGAGGTGACCTGACAATACGTCAGTACGAGTCACGGCCTTTTTCGTCAGCACACCGTCACCGCCAGTCGTGACGTGGCCCCGGCTCCCGCGAGCGCCGTGGCGGTCGTGCGCGGGACGGAGAGCACCACCAGCGCTCCGGCCTCCGGGGAGCCGTCACCGGTCTCCGGCACCTCGGTGACCCGGACACAGGACGCCACGATCTCGGCGGGCGGCTCGTCGCCAGCGACGGACTCCGCCGCGGCGATCACATCGACCCTGTCGCCGGGGCGCAGCAGACGCACCGTCGCCGCGTCCGCGATGCGCACGGCGGCGGACACCAACTGCTCGCCCGCCTGCGGCTTCCGCGCCGATGCGGGTGCCGATGCCGGTGCGGCGGCGGTGGGCGCGGGTGCTCCCGGGCCCCTGGCCTCCGCGCCGCCGTCGTCGGCGCCGTGGGCGGTGGACGCGGCCAGCGCGGCCGCGGTGACGGCGAGACCCGCGGCCATCGCCCGGCGCTGCCTGCGCAGCGCGCGCTGAAGCCGCAGGGCACTGCCTCGGACCTTGAGCGGCTCGAAGGGCGGAACGCCCTGGAGCTGCGGGGCGTCGTGATCCGGCGGTGCACAGCTCGGGGAGTGGCCGCCCGTGCGCCGCCGACCGGCCGGGACCGGCCCCGTGGCGCCGCCGGCCGGGGCTGCGGCGGAGGGGAAGCCCGAGGGCGAGGAAGGGGCGGAGGCGAGGTCCGACGGCGAGGAGCCGGTGGAGGCGAACGTGTCGGGGAAACCCGAGGACGTGGAGCCGGCCGGAGGGGCCGTGGTGGAGAAGTCCGTGGCCGAGGCCTCGGCGGAGGGATCCGCGGTGGCCGGGAACGGGGGATGGGTCGGGAGTGCCATGTCGGTGGACCGCCTGTCGTGAGTGGGGACCGGGCCTGCCGCCCGTGTCCTGCACCGCTCACGATCCCGGTTCCCCGAAGCGCCCGCCGGGGCCTGTGGACAGGCCCCGGCTTGTGGACAACTCCGCCACCCGCAAGGGTGATCAGGGCAGTTCGATGCCCAGGTCCGCACCCGCCAGGGCGTTTCCGCACGGACAGTCCCGTCCGTCGCCGGCCGGCAGGGCGGCGACCGCGTCGAACAGGACGTTCCGCAGCCGGTCGACATTGGACGCGAATACCGCGAGGACCTCCTCGTGGGAGACGCCCTCACCGGCCTCGGCACCCGCGTCCAGGTCCGTCACCAGCGTGATCGACGTGTAGCAGAGCTCCAGCTCACGGGCGAGCACCGCCTCGGGGTGCCCCGTCATGCCGACCACCGACCAGCCCATCGCCGCGTGCCAGCGGGACTCGGCGCGGGTCGAGAACCGCGGGCCCTCGACGACCACCAGGGTGCCCCCGTCGACGGGCTCCCAGTCGCGGCCCCGGGCCGCGTCGAGGGCGGCCTTGCGCCCGCGGGGGCAGTACGGGTCCGCGGGGGAGACGTGGACGACGTTGGGGACGGCGCCGGAGGGCAGCGGCAGGCCGTCGAAGTAGCTCTGCGCGCGGGCCTTGGTCCGGTCGACGAACTGGTCGGGCACCAGCAGGGTGCCGGGCCCGTACTCCGGCCGCAGTCCGCCGACCGCGCACGGCCCGAGGACCTGGCGGACGCCGACCGACCGTAGCGCCCACAGGTTGGCGCGGTAGTTGATCCGGTGCGGCGGCAGATGGTGGGAGCGTCCGTGGCGGGGGAGGAAGGCCACCTTGCGGCCGGCGACCTCGCCGAGGAAGAGGGAGTCACTGGGAGGGCCGTACGGCGTCTCGACCTGGACCTCGGTGACGTTCTCCAGGAAGGAGTAGAAGCCCGAGCCGCCGATGACCCCGATCTCCGCGGAGCCGGGACGGGGGTCTGTGCCGGAGTCTGCGTTCGCGTTGGTCGCCATGGCCGTCACAGTAGCCGCAGTGGATCACCCTGCGGACGGTGCCGGGGGAGGTCGCGGCGGACCGCGCCGCGCGGTCGGCCGAGAGGGCCGCGTGCCCGTGTCGGCGGGAGGTGCCGGGAAACGCCGAGGACCCCGCCGTGGCAGGGCCACGGCGGGGTCCTCGGACCAGGTGTCCGGGGAGCCGCTCAATCAGGCGGCGGAGCCCGAGGAGCTGGACGTGCTCGAGGAGGAGGTGGTCGACGAGGCGGCCGGCGCGGCGGCGGGCTTCGTGTCCGACGACTTGGTGTCCGCGGACTTCGACGACGACGACGCCGGCGAGCTGCTGGACGAGGCGCCACGGCTGTCGTTGCGGTAGAAGCCGGAGCCCTTGAAGACGATGCCGACCGCGGAGAACACCTTCTTGAGGCGTCCGTTGCAGTTGGGGCACTCGGTCAGGGCGTCGTCGGTGAACTTCTGCACCGCCTCGAGGCCCTCGCCGCATTCGGTGCACTGGTACTGGTAGGTCGGCACTTGTCTTCCTCCTGGCACTCTCACTCGATGAGTGCTAACGACGGTCCATAGTGACGTATTCCGCTGGATCAGTCCACCGCCACAGGCACTCGGTGACCGATACCACGCGCCGCGACCCGTCCCACGGGCGGGGGCGTGAGCCGGGAACGCAGCAGCAGCAGGGTCATGAGGGCCAGGGCGGTGCCCACGAGCGGCACGAGGAATCCGGTGCTCGCGCCGTGTGCGTCGGCCAGCTGTCCGGCCACGGTGACGGCCGCGGCCTGCCCGAGCGCCACGGCTCCGGTCAGCCAGGTGAAGGCCTCCGTCCGGGCGGATGCCGGAACCAGCGCTTCCACCAGGGTGTAGCCGCTGATCAGGGCCGGAGCGATGCACAGGCCCACCACGAGGCCCAGCGCGCCCAGCACGGCGGCCGAGTGCGCCGTCCACAGCAGGGAGGCGGTGAGGGTGAGCGCGGTGTAGCCGACGACGAGGCGTCGACGGGGGCCGCTCTTCCAGGCGACGGCGCCGACGGCCACGCCGGCGAGCATGTTGCCTGCGGCGAAGAGCCCGTAGAGCAGGCCGTTCATCCCGGGGTTGCCGATCTCCTCGGTGAAGGCCGTCAGCGACACCTGCATGCCGCCGAAGACGGCGCCGATGCCCAGGAAGGCCACCGCGAGGACGCGGACACCGGGAACGGAGAGGGCGGACACCCGCTCCGCGCGCTCCGCCGCGAGGGCGTTGCCGTGGGCGGGCTGGGTGCGGCGCTGCGCGGCGAACAGCAGACCGCCGATCAGGGTCAGGCCCGCCTCGGCGATCAGGCCCGCGGCGGGGTGCACGCCGGTGCACAGGGCGGTGGCCAGGACCGGCCCGACGACGAAGGTGAACTCGTCCGTCACCGACTCGAACGCGGCGGCCGTCGGCAGCAGCGGGGATCCCTGGAGGCGCGCGGCCCAGCGGGCACGCACCATCGGCCCGATCTGGGGCACCGACGCGCCCGTGGGCACGGCGGCGGCGAACAGGGCCCACAGCGGGGCGCCGGTGAGCGCGAGCGTGGTCAGGACGGAGACGGACACCGTGTGGAGCACGACCCCGGGGACCAGCACCGCGCGCTGGCCGAAGCGGTCGGCGAGCTTGCCGCTCTGCGGCGCGAACAGCGCCATCGAGACACCCGTGACCGCCGCGACGGCGCCGGCGCTGCCGTAGGAGCCGGTGGTGTGCTGGACGAGGAGGACGATGCCGATGGTCAGCATCGCGAACGGCTGCCTCGCCGCGAATCCGGGGAGCAGGAACGTCCATGCCCCCGGGGTGCGCAGGAGTTGTCCGTAGCCGGGACGCTTGTCAGAAGCGACCGTGGACGCCACGGCCCTTGCCTTTCTGCCACCTGGTAGCGCTCGCCGGGATGCCGGGAGCAGCCGAGAGCTGTCCTCTTGCGCGGAACTGCGGTAGATACCGGGGTCCACAGCGGGGGACTCCGCGGCCGCCATACGGTCGCGCCAGCTCTGCGTCAGGCAGAGTTGGTCGATCAGTGTGCCTTCATGGTACAGGGACTTCGCAGGGGCCGACCGGCCGTGACCTGGGAAATGACGGACATCACGCGGCGGCCCCTGTGAACGGGAGCGGGAGCCACCCGGCGTCACGACGCGTGCGCACCGTGACGCCGGGACGGCAGACCCCCGTCGCCCCGGCAGTCCCGAGAACCGGGGCCGGGCGACCCCGGGCCCTGATCCGGGACCGGCCGGAACGAGCCGTGACGCCGCTTCCCGGGACGGTCAGCGGTGCCGGCGTGCCGCGGGGCCGCCGGTGCCGAGCCAGTCGGCCAGCTTGCCGCCCTGCGCGACCGCCCGCAGCCGCCGCTCCGCCGCGTCCCGCACCGGATCGGTGGCGACGACCAGCAGCTCGTCGCCGTGCCGCAGGACGGTGGTGGGCAGCGGCACGAAGCTCTTCTCCTCGCGGACGACGAGGGTGACCGCCGACCCCGCGGGCAGCCGCAGCTCGCCCACCTCGACGCCGTGCATCCGAGAGGACTCGGGGATGGCGACCGACAGCAGGTGTCCCCGCAGCCGCTCCAGTGGCGCGGATTCGACCCCGAGGTCGGCGGCATCCGACGAGGGGCCGAGGCGCAGCGCCCTGGCGAGCCATGGCAGTGTCGGGCCCTGGACCAGCGTGTAGACGACCACCAGCACGAAGACGATGTTGAAGATCCGGTCGCTGCCCGGCACCCCGGAGACCATCGGGATGGTGGCCAGAATGATGGGCACGGCGCCGCGCAGGCCGGCCCAGGACATCAGTGCCTGCTCCTGCCAGGGGATCCGGAACGGCAGCAGGCTGACGAACACCTCCAGCGGCCTCGCGACCGCCGTCAGCACCAGACCCACGATGACGGCCGGCCAGAAGTCGTCGACCAGCTCGTGCGGGGTGACCAGCAGACCGAGCAGGACGAACATGCCGATCTGGGCGATCCAGCCCAACCCCTCCGCGAAGCCGCGGTTGGCCGGGGCGTGGGGCAGCTTGCTGTTGCCGAGGACCATCGACGCCAGGTAGACGGCGAGGAACCCGCTGCCGTGCGCCATGGCGCCGGCCGCGTAGGCGACCACCGCGATGGCCATGACGGCGATGGGGTAGAGGCCCGAGGCGGGCAGCGCCACGTGCCGCAGCCCGTAGGCCCCGAGGAAGCCGGTGGCCAGGCCGATCGCGGCGCCGATCGCGAGTTCCAGGGCGATCTTGGCGACGAGCAGATACCACTCGTCGACCGGCCCGGAGGCGGAGAAGGCCACGACCAGGATGACGACCGGGGCGTCGTTGAAGCCCGACTCGGCCTCCAGTACACCGGTCACCCGGGACGGCAGCGGCACCTTGCGCAGCACCGAGAAGACGGCCGCGGCGTCGGTCGAGGAGACGACCGCGCCGATGATGAGCGCCTGCTGCCATTCGAGACCGACGAGATAGTGCGCGGCCGAGGCCGTGACGCCCACGCTCACCGCGACGCCGACGGTCGACAGTACGGCCGCCGCGGGCAACGCGGGTTTGATCTCCTTCCACTTGGTGCCCAGGCCGCCCTCGGCCAGGATCACCACCAGTGCGGCATAGCCGATCACCTGCGTGAGCTCGGCGTCGTCGAACTTGACGTCGAGCAGCCCGTCCTGGCCCATGGCGATCCCGATCCCGAGATACAGCAGCAGGCTGGGCAGCCCGCTGCGGGACGAGATGCGCACCGCCGCCACGGCGATGAGCAGGACGAGTGAGCAGACGAGCAGGAGTTCATTGAGCTGGTGGACAGTCAGTGGCCGATCCTTCCCCTCGCGCCGTGAGTGCCGGTGATCTTCGTACCGGCGGCGACACTTCGTTACCTTACCTAATCTTTAACGCTTCCTTGACGGTCTTTTCATCGGATGATCCGTCGGTCGGGGCCCCTTGTGGATACCGCGTCCTGGCCGGTCGGGCGCTGCGCCTAGAGTTGCCTCAGCATTCCCAGGACCACCCTGCCCCTCGAAGGACAGCGATGCCCGCCAACACAACAGCCTCTTCCCCCAAGAAGAAGAAGGGGCGACGCGCCCGACTGCTCGTGCTCGTCCTGGTGCTGGCGCTCGTCGCGGGTGTCGGATACGGCGCCTACTGGAGCATCAGCACGGTTCGTGCCTCGTTCCCCCAGACCACCGGCTCGATCGAACTCGAAGGCCTCGGCGGCCGGGTCGAGGTCAAGCGCGACGACTACGGCATTCCCCAGATCTACGCCGACAGCGACGAGGACCTCTTCCGCGCCCAGGGCTTCGTCCAGGCGCAGGACCGGTTCTGGGAGATGGACGTCCGGCGCCACATGACGTCCGGCCGCCTGTCCGAGATGTTCGGATCGGGACAGGTCGAGACCGACGCCTTCCTGCGCACGCTCGGCTGGCGCCAGGTGGCGCAGCAGGAGTACGACACCAAGCTCTCGCCGGAGACGAAGAAGTACCTCCAGGCCTACGCGGACGGCGTCAACGCCTACCTGGAGGGCCGCTCGGCCGAGGAGCTCTCCGTCGAGTACGCGGCGCTGGCCTTCACCAACGACTACAAGCCCGAGCCGTGGACCCCGGTCGACTCGGTCGCCTGGCTCAAGGCCATGGCCTGGGACCTGCGCGGCAACATGCAGGACGAGATCGACCGCTCCCTGCTCACCAGCCGGCTCAGCGAGCAGCAGATCCGCGACCTCTACCCCTCCTACCCGTACGACCGGAACAAGCCGATCGTCCAGGACGGCGGGATCGACCCGGCGACGGGCGAGTTCGACCCGGCGGCCGAGCCCACCGGCCCGGGTGAGGGCGACGGCGGTGACGGCACGGGTAACGGCTCCGGCTCCGGTACCGGCACGGGTACCCAGGGGACCGGCGACGGCACCGGCGCCTCTTCCGGTGACACGTCCGGCAGCCCCGCCGGAGCCGCCGCCGGGCTGAACTCGCAGCTCGGCGCCCTCGCCGACACCCTCGACGCCATCCCGGCCCTTCTCGGCCCGAGCGGCAGCGGCATCGGCTCCAACTCCTGGGTCGTCTCCGGCGACTACACGACGACCGGCAAGCCCCTGCTGGCCAACGACCCGCACCTCTCCCCGCAGCTCCCGTCCCTCTGGTACCAGATGGGCCTGCACTGCCGTGAGGTCTCGGACGCCTGCTCCTTCGACGTCGCGGGCTACACCTTCTCCGGCATGCCCGGCGTGATCATCGGCCACAACCAGGACATCGCCTGGGGCTTCACCAACCTCGGCGCCGATGTGACCGACCTCTACCTGGAGAAGCTCAACGGCGACAGCTACCTGGTCGGCGGCCAGGAGAAGAAGCTGACCACCCGCAAGGAGGTCATCAAGGTCGCCGGCGGCACCGACAAGACCATCACCGTCCGCTCCACCGGGCACGGCCCGCTCGTCTCGGACCGCAGCGACGAACTGGGCAAGGTCGGCGAACGGGCCCCCGTCTCCAACGCGGCGCCCGACCGCGGCTCCGGCTACGGGGTCGCCCTCCAGTGGACGGCGCTGCAGCCCGGCAAGACCATGGACGCCGTCTTCCGGCTGAACCGCGCCAAGGACTTCACCTCCTTCCGCGCCGCCGCCAAGGACTTCGAGGTCCCCTCGCAGAACCTGATCTACGCCGACACCAAGGGCCACATCGGCTACCAGGCCCCGGGCCGCATCCCGCTGCGCGCCGAGGGCGACGGCAGCGTGCCCGCGCCGGGCTGGGACCCGAAGTACACGTGGGACGGCTACATCGACTTCGAGGAGCTTCCCTACGAGTTCGATCCCAAGCGCGGCTACATCGTCACCGCCAACCAGGCGGTCGTCGACGCCGACAAGTACCCGTACCTGATCACCGAGGACTACGGGTACGGCGCGCGCAGCCAGCGGATCAACGACCTCATCGAGTCCAAGATCCGGGGTGGCGGCAAGATCTCCACCGAGGACATGCGCACCATGCAGATGGACAACAGCAGCGAGATCGCCAAGCTGCTCACGCCCTACCTGCTGAAGATCGACATCTCCGACTCCTACGTCCGCGAGGCGCAGAAGCTGCTCGAGGGCTGGGACTACACCCAGGAGCCGGACTCCGGCGCCGCCGCCTACTTCAACGCGGTCTGGCGCAACGTCCTCAAGCTGGCCGTCGGCAACAAGCTCCCCAAGGAGCTCAGGGTCGAGGGCGAGTGCCTGAGCGTGCTGCCCGCGGACAGCACGGCACCCGACGACGACCTGACCGAGCGGGTGCGCGAATGCGGCCAGCGGGACGCGGACTCCGCGCAGCCCGACGGCGGCGACCGCTGGTACGAGGTGGTCCGCCGGCTGCTGAAGGACGCCGACAACGAGTGGTGGCGCAGCCCGGCCACCCGCACGGACGAGGCCACCGACACCCGTGACGGGCTGCTCGCCCGCGCGATGGAGGACGCCCGCTGGGAGCTGACCGCCGAGATGGGCAAGGACGCCTCCAGCTGGAGCTGGGGCAGGCTCCACCAGCTCACGCTGAAGAACCAGACGCTGGGCACCGAGGGCCCGGGCTTCCTCCAGTACATACTCAACCGCGGCCCGTGGAACCTGGGAGGCGGCGAGGCGGCGGTCAACGCCACCGGCTGGAACGCGGCGAGCGGGTACGACGTCGTCTGGGTGCCCTCCATGCGGATGGTCCTCAACGTCGGCGAGTGGGACAAGTCGCGCTGGATCAACCTGACCGGTTCCTCCGGTCACGCGTACAGCGCCCACTACACCGACCAGACCGACAAGTGGGCCAACGGCGAGCTGCTGGACTGGGCCTACGGGCCCGAGGCCGTCCAGGCCGCGACGGTCGACACGCTCACCCTGGTCCCCCGGGGCCAGTCCGCTCCGTGAAGCGGTGCACCCCCTGAGGGGTGACCGCCGCGTGCACGGGGTGGTCGTGCGGTTCCGCCGGGACCTGCTCGACCACCTCGTTCGCGTAGAGGAGCACGACCAGCGCCGGGTCCGTACCCGCAGTGGCGATCCGGGCCAGCACCCGGTCGTAGGAGCCGCCGCCGCGGCCCAGCCGCATGCCGCGGCCGTCCACGGCGAGCCCGGGGAGCAGGACCGCCTCCGCCGAGAGGACGGCATCGGGGCCCAGCCGTTCGCCGTCCGGCTCCAGCAGGCCGCGGCCAGCCGGCAGCAGCCGCCCCGGTCCCTCGTAGACGGCCCAGTCCAGGTCGTTGTCCGGCAGCAGCACGGGCAGCAGCACCCGGGTGTCCTGGGCGCGCAGGGCGTCCAGCAGGGCCCGGGTGCCCGGCTCGCGGCCCACCGAGACATAGGCCGCGACCGTCGCCGCGCCGGCCAGCTCCGGCAGCAGCAGGGCCTGCCGGGCGAGGTCCGCCGCCGCCCCGAGGACATCGGTGGGGGACAGCAGCCTGCGCGTGGCGAGCAGTTCACCGCGGAGACCGCTCTTTTCGGACTTCTCGTCGCTGATTGCCTGCACGTAAACCTCGCGTATACGTCTGTATGAGGATGAAGTTAACCGGAGCATCATCTTCCCCCCATACTCAGTCGCTAAGGTGCTCCGCATGACTCAGTCGCACCCCAGGATCAGCAAGGCTGTCATCCCCGCCGCCGGCCTCGGCACCCGGTTCCTGCCGGCCACGAAAGCCACGCCCAAAGAGATGCTGCCTGTGGTCGACAAGCCCGCGATCCAGTACGTCGTGGAGGAGGCCGTGTCGGCCGGTCTCTCCGACGTCCTGATGATCACGGGCCGCAACAAGCGCCCCCTGGAGGACCACTTCGACCGCAACTACGAGCTGGAGGAGGCGCTCACCCGCAAGGGCGACAACGGCCGGCTGGCGCGGGTGCAGGAGTCGAGCGACCTCGCCACCATGCACTACGTCCGCCAGGGCGACCCGCGCGGTCTCGGGCACGCCGTGCTCTGCGCCGAACCGCACGTCGGCGACCAGCCCTTCGCCGTGCTGCTCGGCGACGACCTGATCGACCCCCGCGACCCGCTGCTCTCCCGCATGGTCGAGGTCCAGGAGCGGGAGGGCGGCAGCGTGATCGCCCTGATGGAGGTCGACCCGGCCCAGATCCACATGTACGGCTGCGCCGCCGTGAAGCCGACCGGCGAGGGCGACGTCGTCCTGGTCACCGACGTGGTCGAGAAGCCGGACCCGGCCGAGGCGCCCAGCAACCTGGCGATCATCGGCCGCTACGTCCTCGACCCCGCGATCTTCGCCATACTGCGGGAGACCGCCCCCGGCCGCGGCGGCGAGATCCAGCTCACCGACGCCATCCAGAAGCTCGCCGACGCCCATGAGCACGGCTCCGCGACGGCCGGCGGAGCGCCGGGCGGGGGCCCCGTGCACGGCGTCGTCTTCAAGGGCCGCCGCTATGACACCGGTGACCGGGGCGACTATCTGCGTGCCATTGTCAGGCTCGCGTGCGAACGTGAGGACCTGGGGCCGGAGTTCCGGTCCTGGCTGCGCAGTTTCGTGACCGAGGAGATGTAACACCGTGAGCAGCACGATCTGGTCGGTGGACGACCACCTGGAGGACATCCTCTCCGCGATCCGGCCGCTCGACCCGATCGAGCTGCAACTGCCGGACGCGCAGGGCTGTGTCCTGGTCGAGGACGTCACCGTCCCGGTCGCGCTGCCCCCCTTCGACAACAGCTCCATGGACGGGTACGCCGTCCGGGTCGCCGATGTGGCGGGCGCGAGCGAGGAGTTCCCCGCCGTGCTCACGGTCATCGGTGATGTCGCGGCCGGCAGCGACGGCCTGCCCACGGTGGGCCCGGGGCAGGCGGCTCGCATCATGACGGGCGCCCCGCTGCCCCCCGGCGCCCAGGCGGTCGTCCCCGTCGAGTGGACGGACGGCGGCACCGGCGGGGGCGCCGCCAGCACCATGAGCCCCGCCGGCCAGGCGCCGGAGGGCGCGAGCGGGGAGGTGCGGGTGCACCGCCCGGCCGGGGAGCGCGCCCATGTGCGCGCCCGCGGCAGCGACGTCCAGGCCGGTGACCTCGCCCTCGCCGCCGGCACCGTGCTCGGGCCGCCGCAGATCGGGCTGCTCGCCGCCATCGGCCGCGGCACCGTCCGGGTGCGGCCCCGCCCCCGGGTGGTGGTGCTGTCCACCGGCAGCGAACTGGTCCAGCCGGGGGAGAAGCTGGCCGAGGGTCAGATCTACGACTCCAACAGCTTCGCGCTCGCGGCGGCCGCCCGTGACGCCGGCGCGATCTCCTACCGGGTCGGCGCGGTCACCGACGACGCCGAGACCCTGCGGTCCACCATCGAGGACCAGTTGATCCGCGCCGATCTCTTGGTCACCACCGGCGGCGTCAGCGTGGGCGCCTACGACGTCGTCAAGGAGGCGCTCGCCTCGGTCGGCGACGAGGACGTGCCCGGCAGCGGCATCGACTTCCGCAGGCTCGCCATGCAGCCGGGCAAGCCGCAGGGCTTCGGCTCCATCGGCCCCGAGCACACCCCGCTGCTCGCGCTGCCGGGCAACCCGGTCTCCAGCTATGTCTCCTTCGAGTTGTTCGTACGCCCCGCGATCCGCGCCCTGATGGGCCTGCCCGACGTCCACCGGCCGACGGCCCGCGCGGTGCTCGCCGCCGACAAGGCGCTGACCTCGCCGGACGGCAAGCGCCAGTTCCTGCGGGGCACGTACGACCAGGAGGCGGGCAGCGTCGCCCCCGTCGGCGGGTCCGGCTCGCACCTGGTCGCCGCCCTGGCGCACGCCGACTGCCTGATCGTCGTCCCGGAGACCACCACCTCGGTGGAGCCCGGCGCCGGTGTCGACGTGGTCCTCCTGGGGTGACGGCCCCCGCGTGGCGGTACCGTGTCTGCCCACACAAGGCCCTCTTGGGGCCGGATCGGGAGCACAGGCGCACATGAGTACGCAAGGCAGGCTGACGCACATCGACGAGGCGGGGGCGGCCCGTATGGTCGACGTCTCCCAGAAGGACGTGACCGCCCGCACCGCCCGGGCGACGGGCCGAGTCCTGGTGTCGCCGCAGGTCGTGGAGTTGCTGCGGGGCGAGGGGGTGCCGAAGGGCGACGCCCTCGCCACGGCCAGGATCGCCGGGATCATGGGCGCCAAGCGGACCCCCGACCTGATCCCGCTCTGCCACCCGCTCGCGGTCTCCGGGGTGAAGCTGGACCTCTCGGTCGCCGACGACGCGGTCGAGATCGCCGCGACGGTGAAGACGACGGACCGCACCGGCGTCGAGATGGAGGCGCTGACGGCGGTGTCCGTCGCCGCCCTCACCGTCGTCGACATGGTGAAGGCCGTGGACAAGGCCGCCGTCATCACCGGCATCCGGGTCGAGGAGAAGACCGGCGGCAAGTCCGGGGACTGGTCCCGCGAGGGGAGCCCGTCGTGAGCGCTGCCGGCGCTCCCTACCGCGCCCTGGTCGTCACGGCGTCCAACCGGGCGGCGGCCGGCGTGTACGAGGACCGGGGCGGCCCGCTGGTCGCCGAGGGGCTGCGGCGGATGGGGTTCGCCGTCGACGGCCCCCGCGTCGTCCCCGACGGGGACCCCGTCGGGCAGGCCCTCCGTGACGGGATCGACGCCGCGTACGACGTCGTCGTCACCACCGGCGGCACGGGCGTCTCGCCGACCGACCGCACACCCGAGGTCACCCGGGCGCTGCTCGACCACGAGGTTCCCGGCATCCCGGAGGCGATCCGGGCGTTCGGGCGCGAGAAGGTGCCGACGGCGGCGCTCTCGCGCGGTGTCGCCGGTGTCGCGGGCCGCACGCTGATCGTCAATCTGCCCGGCTCCAGCGGCGGGGTGCGCGACGGTCTCGCCGTCCTGGAACCGCTGCTCGGCCACGCGGTCGACCAGATCCGCGGCGGCGACCACCCCGGCTCCGGCACGGGAGCGGGCCCCGGCGAGGCGCCGAAGCCCTCATGAACGTCACCTGGCCCGTGATCCTGGCGGACGGCGACGTCGTCCTCCGCCCCATAAGAATGCGCGACCAGCGGATCTGGCGTGAGGTCAACCGCCGCAACCGCGAGTGGCTGCGCCCCTGGGAGGCCACGATCCCGCCGCCCGCCCCGGGCGGCCCGGTGGCCCAGCGTCCGACGTACCGTCAGATGGTGCGCCATCTGCGGTCCGAGGCGAACGCCGGGCGCATGATGCCCTTCGTCATCGAGTACCAGGGCCGTCTGGTGGGGCAGTTGACGGTCGCCGGGATCACCTGGGGCTCCATGTGCTCGGGCCATGTGGGGTACTGGGTCGACCGCGAGGTGGCGGGCCGGGGTGTCATGCCGACGGCGGTGGCGCTCGCCGTGGACCACTGCTTCCGGGGCGTCGGCCTGCACCGCATGGAGGTCTGCATTCGCCCGGAGAACGGCCCCAGCCGGCGGGTGGTGGAGAAACTCGGATTCCGCGAGGAAGGGCTGCGGCCCCGCTATCTCCACATCGACGGCGCCTGGCGCGACCATCTGGTCTTCGCGCTGACCGCCGACGAGGTGCCGGAAGGTCTGCTCCGGCGCTGGCACCAGGCACGACGTCGGAGCCGGCCGGGATCGCCACCCGGAACGGCCCAGGAAATAAAATAAATGTTCGAAATAACTCGGCGGAGCGCACGAACCGGTCCCGGTAATCACAAAAAAAGTCCGTGATATCAGCCAGATCGTGCGACACACCGGGCCAATTGGCGGATGTCGTTGCGCAAATCCCTCTACGGTGTGTTGCGTGAGCAGCAGCGGCCTCATCTACGCAGTCATCGTCGGGGCCTGGGCCGCCTACTTGGTGCCGATGTGGCTCCGCAGGCAGGACGAGCTGAACGAAGCCCGTCCGACGGAACGCTTCTCCACCGCCATCCGGCTGTTGTCCGGCCGGGCGGGAATGGAGCGGCGCTACGCCAGGGAACTGCGGGGACGCGCGGCCGAGCAGCCCGAGTACGACGTCGACCCGGACGCGCCCACGGACCGTTTGAGTTCCGTGGACGTCCGGGCCTTCGCCGCGCCCCGAATCGAAATGCGCCCGGAGGCCCCCGCGGGGGCCGCTTCCGGCGCGCCCCGGCCGGAGTCCGCGGACGCCCCACGCCCCCGCAGGGGCGACCGGGCCCGCAAGGACGCCCGTCCGAACCGCGCGGCCGCGGAACGCGCGCGGCGCAGTCTGGTGCTGGCCCGCCGCAGACGGACCACCACGCTCCTCTTCGTCGCGTTCACCGTCGGCGCGATCGTGCCCGCGGTCGGCGGGCTCGGCTTCCTGTGGGCGCCCGCGCTGCCCGCGGTGCTGCTGAGCGGGTACATCGTCCATCTGCGGGCCCAGGAGCGGCGCCGGTTCGCCTTCGTCATGGACCGGCGGCAGGCCGAGGTCGCGGCGCAGCGTCTCCGGGAGAACCGGCCGCGCCGCCACCCGTCCGACGCCGCCGCGGCCGAGCCCGACGAGGAGCCTGCCGCACCGGCCGAGGCCGAACCGGAGCCGGTGGTGTCGCCCCAGGAGGCGGGCCGCCGCGCCCTGGTCGAGCAGACGGACCACGCGGAGTGGGTGGACCAGCAGCGCCAGCGCGGCCCGGCCGCGGGTGACAGCTGGGACCCCGTGCCCGTGCCGCTGCCCACCTATGTCACCGCCCCCGTCGCCCCCCGGGCGTCGAGCGGCGTGGACGTCACCGATCCGGAGACCTGGAGCGCGGCCCGCTCGTCGGCTGCCGGACCCACCGGCACGTCGCACGCCGAGCAGCGCGACCAGCCGCAGGCGGAGGCACCGGCCGGCCGCAGGCCCCCGCAGCAGCGCCGCTCCCGCGACCGGGGCCGTACGCCGCTGTTCGACCAGTACGCGGACGACGACCGGCCGCGCGCGGCCAATGAGTGAGACCGGGTGAGCCCGCTCCCGGCGGCGTTCGTGACCTGCGAGGCCGTCGCCGGGAGGCGGATTTTTGAGCACCGCGATCGGGGTGCTAGAGTTTCACTCGTTGCAAGGGCCTGTGGCGCAGTCTGGTAGCGCACCTCGTTCGCATCGAGGGGGTCTGGGGTTCAAATCCCCACAGGTCCACAACAGATGAAGTCCCCGCCGGATCCGTCCGGCGGGGACTTCGTCGTTTCCGGGTGCGGTGCCCGGCGGGCCGCCGCACCTCCGTGGTGGCGTAACTCACATTCCGGGGCGTGGCCTTGGCCGCGGGTCCCGGAGCGGACGTGCGACGGCCCCGGCGCGATGCGCCGGGGCCGCGTCCACGAAGGCCGGTCAGGGCCGGTCAGCGCCGGGTCAGGGGCTTGGCCATGCAGCGGCTGCTGTCCTCGAACCGGTAGTGGCCGAACTTCGCGCAGGGCTCGTAGCCCGCCGAGCTGTAGAGGGCGATGGCCTCGGGCTGCATGTCGCCCGTCTCGAGGACCATCCGGGTGCGGCCGGCCGCGAGGGCGTCCTCCTCCAGGGCCGCGAGGATGCGCCGGGCGAGGCCCAGGCCGCGTGCCGCGGGGATCACGTACATCCGCTTGAGCTCGGCGTCGCCGTCCGCGTAGCCCATCGGGTTCTCGTCCTGGGTGCGCCAGCCGCCGGTGGCGCAGGGGCGCTCGCCGTCGTAGGCGATGAGATACAGACCACGCGGCGGCAGGAACATCGTGGCGTCCAGCGGTGTCGCGTCCCCCTCGCCGTCGCCGTAGCGCCGGATGTACTCCAGCTGCACCTCGTCGTTGAGGGTGATGGCGTCGGGGTGGTCGAAAGCGGTGACTCGGAGCTGCATGTTGAAAAGCGTACGGCCATGCGGGCGGGCACCCGGGCGGGTGGTCTCGCGTTCCGGGGCGGGCTCCGCGGGTGGGTAGGGTGCAGCAATGCTCACCGTGACCTCCGTGAATGTGAACGGCCTGCGCGCCGCCGCGAAGAAGGGCTTCGTCCCGTGGCTGGCCGAGACCTCGGCGGACGTGGTCTGCCTCCAGGAGGTGCGCGCCGAGGCGGCCCAGCTCCCCGACGAGGTGCGCAGCCCCGAGGGCTGGTTCACCGTGCACGCCCCGGCCGCGGCCAAGGGGCGCGCGGGCGTCGCCCTCTACACCCGGCGCGAGCCGGACCGGGTGAGCGTCGGCTTCGGATCGTCGGAGTTCGACGGCAGCGGCCGCTATGTCGAGGCGGACCTGCCCGGGGTCACGGTGGCGAGCCTGTACCTGCCCTCCGGCGAGGTCGGCACCGAGCGCCAGGACGAGAAGGTCCGCTTCATGGACGCGTTCCTGGAGTACCTCCGGGAGCTGCGCAAGCGCGCTGCGGCGGACGGCCGGGAGGTCGTGGTCTGCGGCGACTGGAACATCGCCCACCAGGAAGCGGACCTGAAGAACTTCAAGGGCAACCGGAAGAACTCCGGCTTCCTCCCCGAGGAGCGCGCCTGGCTCACCAGGGTGTACGAGGAGGCGGGCTACGTCGACGTGGTGCGCGCCCTGCACCCCGGTCAGGAGGGCCCGTACTCGTGGTGGTCGTACCGCGGCCGGGCGTTCGACAACGACACCGGCTGGCGCATCGACCTCCAGGTGGCGACGCCCGGGCTGGCGGCCCGGGCCGTGAAGGCCTGGGTGGAGCGGGCCGCGACGCACGAGGAGCGGTGGAGCGACCACGCGCCGGTGAGCGCGGTCTACGGGCTCTGAGGCCCGCGCCCCGGCCCGGCGGGGGCTCCGGCCGCTGCCCGGCCCCGTGCGAGGTGGGTCAGCGGTCCTCGGGGGAGCCCGCCAGGCGGCGGTCCATCGCCATGGACAGCTCCGCGTCCACCACGCTCTTGGCGAGCGGGCGCAGGCGTTCCGCGTCGGGCTCCTTGGCGTGGGCGGCCAGGGCGTCGAAGAACAGGTCCGCCAGTGCCTCGGTGTGCTCGCGTATCCGCCGGCCCGACTCCAGGACGACGGCCAGGGGTATCCCCTCGCGGACCAGCGCGGCGGACACCTCCAGCAGCCGGCGGCTGATGTGGACGATCTCGTCGCCGTCGATCGCCAGATAGCCGAGCTCCAGGGCCCGGGAGAGGTTCTCCGGGGTGACCTCGCCCTCGAAGTAGTCCGCCAGCGCCTCGGGGGTCAGGCGGACGGGGGTCTCCTCGGTGGGCTCCACGAGCCCGAGGGCCTCGCCCATGTCGCGGCCGCTCTCCAGCGTCGTGGCCAGGTCGGCGATGCCGTTGAGGGTGTGGCCGCGCTCCAGCAGGGCGGCGATCGTCCGCAGCCTGGCCAGGTGGTGTTCGTCGTACCAGGCGATGCGGCCCTCGCGGCGCGGCGGCTGGATCAGCCCGCGTTCCCGGTAGAAGCGCAGGGTGCGCACCGTGATGCCGGCCTCGTCGGCCAGCTCCTCCATGCGGTACTCACGCGGTCCAGTCACACCCGCAGCCTATGTTGTACCGCCGGTAACTTGTGGGGTCGTACCCCTACCGCTCGGTAGGCCACTGCTCTACCCTCCCAACCATGCCAGTGATTGCTGGCAGCGTTCATGAAGGAACGGCTACACGGGACGTTCGGCGGTTTCAGCAGGAGGCGGCGGTATGACCGAGCAGCAGCACGAGCATGTACGAGTGGCGGTGATCGGATCCGGATTCGGCGGCCTCGGGGCCGCGGTCCGGCTGCGCCGCGAAGGGATCACGGACTTCGTCGTGCTGGAGCGCGCCGACTCGGTGGGCGGCACCTGGCGGGACAACAGCTATCCGGGCTGCGCCTGCGACGTCCCGTCCCACCTGTACTCCTTCTCCTTCGCGCCGAACCCCGACTGGCCGCGCACCTTCTCCGGCCAGGAGCACATCCGCGCCTATCTGGAACACGTCACGGACACCTTCGGGCTGCGCCCCCATGTGCGCCTGAACCACGAGGTCCTGATGATGCGCTGGGACGGCGACGCGTCCCGCTGGGAGATCGAGACCTCGCAGGGATCGCTCACCGCGGACGTCGTCGTCTCCGCCACCGGCCCGCTGTCCGACCCGAAGACGCCGGACGTCCCGGGCCTGGCCGGCTTCCCCGGCAAGGTGTTCCACTCCGCGCGCTGGGACCACGACTACGACCTGACCGGCAAGCGCGTCGCCATGATCGGCACCGGCGCCTCGGCCATCCAGATCGTGCCCGCGATCCAGCCGAAGGTCGCCGGGCTGACGCTCTTCCAGCGCACGCCCCCGTGGGTGATGCCGAGGGTGGACCGGCGGATCTCCGGCGCCGAGCGCTGGCTGCACCGGCAGCTGCCGTTCACCGGCACGGCCCGGCGCGGTCTGCTGTGGGGCATCCGGGAGCTCCAGGTGCAGGCGTTCACCAAGCGCCCCGGCGAGCTCGGACTGGTCGAGCGGCTGGCCAAGGCCAACATGAACAAGGCGGTCAAGGACCCGGAGCTGCGGGCCAAGCTGACGCCCTCCTACCGGATCGGCTGCAAGCGGATCCTGCTGTCCAGCACGTACTACCCGGCGCTCGCGCAGCCCAATGTGGATGTCGTCGCCTCCGGTCTGACCGAGGTGCGCGGCTCGACGCTGGTCGCGGCGGACGGCACCGAGACCGAGGCCGACGTGATCATCTTCGGCACCGGCTTCCACGTCACCGACATGCCGATCGCGGAGCGGGTCGTCGGCGCCGACGGGATCACGCTCGCCGAGGCGTGGAAGGACGGCATGGAGTCGCTGCGCGGCGCCACCGCCGCGGGCTTCCCCAACTGGATGACGATCATCGGGCCGAACACCGGCCTCGGGAACTCGTCCATGATCCTCATGATCGAGTCCCAGCTCAACTACATGGCCGACTACATGCGCCAGCTCGACGTGCTCGGCGAGGGCAGCGTGCTCTCCGCCCGCCCCTCCGCCGTCCACGCCTGGAACCGGCGGGTGCAGGAGCGCATGAAGCGCACCGTCTGGAACACCGGCGGGTGCACGAGCTGGTACCTCGACGCCAGCGGCCGCAACACCACCATCTGGCCCGGCACCACCACCGAGTTCCGCAGCGCCACCCGCTCGGTCGACCTGGCCGAGTACGAGGTGACCAGGGCGGCCCGGCACAGGCCGCTCGCCCCCGTGGGGGCGGCCGCCCCGGCCGGCGAGGCCGACGGCGGCGCGAAGGACACGGAGGCCGTCGCATGAGCCGTCTCCTCCGCCGCGCCGGCGCGCCCCCGGTGGCCGCGCGCGAGCTGGCCGCCGTCTCGGCCGACGGCTCGCGCGTCCATGTCGAGGTCCACGGCCCCGAGGGCGCGCCCACCGTGGTGCTGGCCCACGGCTGGACCTGCTCGACCCACTTCTGGGCCGCCCAGATACGCGACCTGGCCACGGACCACCGCGTCGTCGCCTACGACCAGCGCGGTCACGGCCGCACCCCGCTCGGGGCCGTTGGCACCGAGCGGCTCGCCGACGACCTGGAGGCCGTGCTCACGGCCGTCCTCGCCCCCGGGGAGAAGGCCGTCGTCGCCGGCCACTCCATGGGCGGCATGACGATGATGGCCGCCGCCCGCCGGCCGGCCTTCCGCGAGCACACGGCCGCCGCCCTGCTGTGCAGCACGGGCAGCGCCCGGCTCGTCGAGGAGTCGCTGGTGCTGCCGATGCGTGCGGGCCGGGCGCGGACCCGGCTCACCCACCTCGTGCTCGGGGCGAAGGCCCCGCTCGGCCCGGTCACGCCGGTCTCCCGGCGCATCCTGCGCTACGGGACGATGGGCCCCGGATCCGCTCCGGAGCGGGTGGACGAGTGCTCCCGGATCGTGCACGCCTGCCCCCGCGCCGCCCGGGTGGCCTGGTCGCAGGTGCTCGGGGAGCTCGACCTGGACGAGGGCGTGCGGGCGCTCGACGTCCCCACGGTGGTCGTCGCCGGCACGGTGGACCGGCTCACCCCGCTGGTGCACGCCAAGCGTCTCGCCCTCGACCTGCCGCAGTGCCTCGGACTCGTCGAGCTGGAGGGCGTGGGCCACATGACCCCGGTCGAGGCCCCCGAGGTCGTCACCGCCAAGATCCGTGAACTCGCCGGCACGTACCTGACGGAGAAGGAGAAGGCCGCATGACCAGAAGGAGCCTCGAAGGACAGGTCGCGGTCGTCACCGGCGCCGCCCGCGGAGTCGGCGAGCTGCTGGCCCGCAAGCTGTCGGCGCGCGGCGCGAAGGTGGCGCTCGTCGGCCTGGAACCGGACGAGCTGAAGCAGGTCGCCGCCCGGCTGCACACCGAGTGCGAGCACTGGCACGCGGACGTCACCGACCACGAGGCGATGGCGCGGGTCGCGCAGGAGGTCAAGGAGCGGTTCGGCAAGGTCGACATCGTGGTGGCGAACGCGGGCGTCGCCTCGGGCGGCCCGTTCGCCGACTCCGACCCGGTCGCCTGGCGGCGGGTCATCGAGGTCAACCTGATCGGCAGCGCCGTCACCGGCCGGGCGTTCCTGCCTGTCCTGGTGGAGAGCCGCGGCTACTTCCTCCAGATAGCCTCGCTCGCCGCGATCACCCCGGCGCCCATGATGTCGGCGTACTGCGCCTCCAAGTCGGGCGTGGAGGCCTTCGCGCACAGCCTGCGGGCCGAGGTCGGCTACCGCGGCGTGCGGGTCGGCGTCGGCTACCTGTCCTGGACCGACACCGACATGGTGCGCGGCGCCGATCAGGACGACGTGATGCGGGAGCTGCGGCAGCGGCTGCCGTGGCCGTCGAACCGCACGTATCCGCTGGGGCCCGCCGTGGACCGGATCGTCGCGGGCATCGAGCGCCGGTCGGCCCATGTGTACGCCCAGTGGTGGCTGCGCGGCATGCAGTCGGTGCGCGGGTACCTGCCGGGGATCATCGCCACCGTGGGGCAGCGCGAGATGCGCCGCTTCGGGCCGCGGCTCGGCGGGGTGTCCAAGGGGCTGGTGGGCGCGGGCGGAGCGGCCGACGAGGCCAAGCGGACCGCCGACCGCTGACCGCGGGCGGCCTCCCGCGCCGGGGGCGCACCCGCGACAGCGGGCGGCCCCCGGCGCGGTACGCGACAGCACCCGGCCCCGGTAAGCACCCCTGCCCCGGTGCGCGCGCCCCGGTACGAGCGGGCGCGACCGCCCCGGAACGGGCCGCCGCCCCGCGTCAGCCGTGAGTCGGCCGCGCTTCGTCAGCCGCGCGGCGGCAGCTCGGGGCGGCGCAGGTCCGGGACGGCGGAGTAGTCCGGGGGCAGCGCCGCCGGGGAGGACCTGAGCAGGTCCGTGGCCAGCCGGATCGCGTCGTCCATGTCGGTGTGGCGTCCCTCCGCCCAGTCCAGCGGGGTGCGGAGCGCGTACAGGTCCGGTTCCACGCCGTGGTTCTCGACCGACCAGCCGTACGCGTCGAACCAGGCCGCGTTCATCGGCACGGTGATGACGGTGCCGTCGATCAGCCGGTGACGGCCCGTCATGCCGACCACGCCGCCCCAGGTGCGGGTGCCCACCACCGGGCCGAGGCCCAGCAGGCGGAACGCGGCGGTGATCATGTCCCCGTCCGACGAGGTGGCCTCGTCCGCGATCGCGACCACCGGGCCGCGCGGCGCGTTGGAGGCGTACGACACGGGCTGGGCGTCCCGGGTCAGGTCCCAGCCGAGGATCTTCCTGGTCAGCTTCTCGACGACCAGTTCGCTGATGTGCCCGCCCGCGTTGCCGCGCACGTCCACGATCAGCGCGGGCCGTGACACCTCCAGCCGCAGATCGCGGTTGAACTGCGCCCAGCCCGAGCCGCCCATGTCGGGGATGTGCAGGTAACCGCACCGGCCGCCGCTCAGTTCCCGGACGACCTCGCGCCGCTTGGCGACCCAGTCCTGGTAGCGCAGCGGCCGCTCGTCGACCAGCGGCACCACGGCCACCCGGCGGGCCGGGCCCTCGCCGTCCGGTGACTCGAAGGTGAGCTCCACCGTGGTGCCCCCGGCCGCGGACAGCATCGGGTACGGCCCGGCCACCGGGTCGACCGGGCGCCCGTCGACATGGGTGAGCGCCGCGCCCGCGCGGATCCCGGTGCCCGCCAGCGGGGAGCGCGCCTTGGAGTCGGACGAGTCGCCGGGCAGGATCCGCTTGACGATCCACCTCCCGTCCCGGCACACCAGATTGGCCCCGAGCAGGCCCATCGCCCGCTGGTAGTGCGAGGGGCCCTCGTTGCGCCGTGCCGGGGTCACGTACGCGTGCGAGGTGCCGAGTTCGCCGAGCACCTCGCGCAGCAGATCGGCGAACTCGTCCGGCGAGGCGACCCGTTCGACCAGCGGCCGGTACTGCTCCAGCACCCCGTCCCAGTCGATGCCGCACATGTCCGGTTCCCAGAAGTAGGCGCGGATGAGGCGCCCGGCCTCGTCGTACGCCTGGCGCCACTCGGCGGCCGGGTCGACCTCGTGGAGGATCCGGCGCATGTCGAGGTAGACCGTGGAGTCGCCGTCGCCCGGCTCGGTGGCGGGCACGGCCCGCAGCTCGCCCTCGTCGACGACCACGAGCCGGCTGCCGTCGTTGCTGACCGAGAACCAGTCCAGATGGTCGACGAGCTGGCTCCTGCGGGCCTTGGAGAGGTCGAAGTGCTCCAGGGTGGGCCGCCCCGAGGTGTCGGCCGGGTTGGCGAAGGTCTCGCCGAGCGCGCCCGAGATCGGCCAGCGCAGCCACACCAGGCCGCCGCCGTCGACGGGGTGCAGCGCGGAGTACTTGGAGGCGGTGACGGGGAACGGCACCACGCGGCTCTCCAGGCCCTCCGTCTCCACCGTCACCGTGCCGTCGCCGCTCTCGTCCAGGGGATCGAGCCCGCCCGCGGCCGGGCGGCCCTCGGGGGTGAGCGCGAAGGGCGACGGGGTCGCCGAGGAGAGCGGCACGAGGTAGGGCCGGCAGCCCAGGGGGAACGACAGGTCGCCGGTGTGCACGTCGTAGACGGGGTCGAAGCCGCGCCACGACAGGAAGGCGAGGTAGCGGCCGTCGCTGGTGAAGACCGGGTTCTCGTCCTCGAAGCGGCCGTCGGTGACGTCGACGACGGTGCGGTCCGCGATCCTGGCGATCCGGATCTGCCGCAGCGAGCGGCCCACACCGGGGTGCGACCAGGTCAGCCAGGCGCCGTCCGGGGAGAAGGCGAGGTCCTTCACCGGCCCGTTCTCCGAGCGGACCAGTTCGGTGACCTCGCCGGTGCCCTCCTCGGCGGTGTCGACCAGCAGCAGCCGTCCGTCGTGGGCGGCGACCGCGATCCGCTCGCCCTCCGGGTCGGGTGTCATCTCCAGGACGCGCCCCAGCCCGCCCTGCGCCAGGCGCCGGGGAGGCCGGTCGCCGCTGGCCCGCGGCAGGTACGCGATCTCGACGGCGTCCTCGCCCCCGGCGTCGGTGACATAGGCGACCTGGCCGCCGCTGCCGAGCATCTCCGGCAGCCGCACCCGGACGCCCGGGGTGTCGGCGATGGTCCGCGCGGGCCCGTCGCGGTGGGTGAGCCAGTACAGGCTGCCGCGGACGCCGACCGCGCTCGCCCGGCCCGTCTCGTCGACCGACAGGGCGTCCACATGCCCCGCGGCCGGCACCTGGTAGGTGCGCCGGCCGGCGCGGGGGCCGCCGAGCCGCACCTCCAGGCGGCGCGGGACGGAGCCCGCGGTGAGCTCGTCGACGATCCACAGCTCGCCCGCGCACTGGTAGACGACCCGGCCGCCGTCGCTCGACGCGTGCCGGGCGTAGAAGGCGTCGTGGTCGGTGTGGCGGAGCAGACCGGTGCCGTCGGGCCGGCAGGAGTAGAGGTTGCCGACGCCCTCGTGGTCGGAGAGGAAGGCGATCCGGCCGCCGGTGCCCGGGTCCCAGCGGTCGGTGCCGGGGCCGCGGACGAACATCGGGCAGTCGAGGTGCCCGTCGATGTCCGGCAGCAGCCGTTCGCCGTGCAGCCACAGCCGGCCCGTGGCGCCGCCCCGGTAGCGCTTCCAGGCGGCCGGCTCGTGCGGCGGCTTGCCGGTCAGCAGCAGGGTGCGGCGTTCGCAGCCGGTGCCGCCGGCCCGGGCGGGGGCGTCGGCGACGTCCGTGACGGCGATGTCGGAGACCGGGCCCCAGGGCAGCCGGCCGCCGGGCGCCCCGTCGACGGGCACGCTGTAGGCCCAGGAGAAGTAGGAGAACGGCTGGCCGTGCGAGGAGACGGCGAGGATCTGCCCGTCCGGGGTCCAGCCGCACACCCGGGTGTCGGTCGAGCCCCAGTAGCCGAGCCGCCGCGCGGGCCCGCCGTCCACCGGCACCACATGGATCTCCGGGTCGAGGCTGCGCCAGTTCGTGTAGGCGATCCGGCTGCCGTCGGGGGAGAAGCGGGGATGGCCCACTCTGGTGCGGTCCACGGTGAGCCGCCAGGCCCGGCCCGGCCGCTGTCCCTCCGGCGCCAGGGGGGCGACCCAGAGGTCGTCCTCGGCGGCGAAGCACAGCACGTCGTCGTGCAGATGCGGGAAACGGAGATACGCGCCGTGGTCACTCACCCCCCAATGCTTTCCGCGCCCCGGGGGTGCGGCAACTCGTGGCACCGGGTGGATTCCGGGGGCGGCCAGGGGGCTGCCCGCACGCCGGCGTGACGGCCCGAGGGCGCGGCGGGGACGGCCCCGGGTGCGGCGTGACCCACTCCACAAGCGAAACGGTTTCGTTTCGCTGGACCGGTGGGATACCTTCGAGGTGTACGAAACCGTTTCGTTCAGCGACGCCCGGGGAGGACGCCATGACCACGCGCAGCAGGCTGACCCCCGAGCGTGAGACAGAGCTGTACACCGCGGTGCTCGACCTGCTGCGCGAGGTCGGATACGACGCCCTCACCATGGACGCCGTCGCCGGCCGCACCCGTGCCAGCAAGGCCACCCTCTACCGCCAGTGGGGGAGCAAGGCCGAGCTGGTCGTCAAGGCGATGAGGCACAACAAGCCCGCCGGTTTCGGCGACATCGACACCGGCAGCCTGCACGGCGACTTCCACGCGATGCTCGACCGCACGGACGACTGTCAGATGGAGAAGGACTCCGCGCTGATGCGGGGCCTCGCCCAGGCGATCCACACCAACCCCGATCTGCACGAGGCGCTGCGCGACCTGCTGATCGAGCCCGAGATGTCGGGGCTCGACGTGCTGCTGCGCAGAGCCGTGGACCGGGGCGAGATCCGGCGCGACAATCCGGCGCTGGGCTATGTCGTCCACATGATGATCGGGGCCTTCGTGGCCCGCCAGATGATCGAGGACCGGACACCCGACCGGGCCTTCCTGACCGACTATCTGGACGCCGTCGTGCTCCCCGCACTCGCCGCCTGATCACCCAAGGTCCCGGAGTCTCCCCACTCCGGCCTCTCGGAGCCCCCACCTCCGCGGTCCCCTCTCCCCGGATCAACCAGCACGATCCGCTCACCCGCAGCACCTGACGCGCGCCGCTCTCGTCGTCGGGCCGGCTCCCCCTGCCCTGTTCATCTCACACACGGGAGTAGCCCTCGTGGCCTCGTTCCTCTACAAGCTCGGCCGGCTGGCGTTCCGCCGCCGCCGACTCGTCGCCCTGCTGTGGGTGGCCCTGCTGGCACTCGCCGGTTTCGGCGCGGCGTCCGCGCCCACCGCCACCTCCTCGTCCTTCTCGATCCCCGGCACGGAGGCCCAGAAGGCCTTCGACCTGCTGGAGGAGAGGTTCCCCGGCGGCAGCGCCGACGGAGCCACCGCCCGCGTCGTCTTCAAGGCCCCGGCCGACGCGAAGATGACCGACGCCGAGCCGAAGGCCGTCGTCACCGACGCCATCACCGCGCTGAAGTCGGGCTCGGACCAGATCGCCTCGGTCAGCGACCCCTACACCGCGCAGGCCGTCTCGCAGGACGGCTCCACCGCCTATGTCTCGGTGACGTACAAGGTCAACTCCATGGAGCTGACCGACGCCACCCGGGACGCGCTGGAGAAGACCGGCGAGAGCGCGCAGAAGAGCGGGCTGACCGTCGAGATCGGCGGTGACGCCCTCCAAGCCATGCCCCACACCGGGGCGGGCGAGATCATCGGTGTGATCATCGCCGGCGTGGTGCTGGTCATCACCTTCGGTTCGCTCGTCGCCGCCGGTCTGCCGCTGCTCACGGCGATCATCGGCGTCGGCATCGGCATCTCCACCATCACCGCCCTGGCCAGCGTGCTGGACCTCGGCACCACCACGTCGACGCTGGCCATGATGATCGGCCTCGCCGTCGGCATCGACTACGCGCTCTTCATCGTCTCCCGCTACCGGGCCGAGCTGGCCGAGGGCCGGGAGCACGAGGAGGCCGCCGGACGCGCGGTCGGCACCGCGGGCTCCGCGGTCGTCTTCGCCGGTCTGACCGTCGTCATCGCCCTGGTGGGCCTCGCCGTCGTCAACATCCCGATGCTCAGCAAGATGGGCTTCGCCGCCGCCGGCACGGTCGTCATCGCGGTGCTCATCGCGCTGACGCTCATCCCCGCGCTCCTCGGCTTCGCCGGGAACAAGGTCCTCGGCCGCAAGGCGCGCAAGGGCCTGCCCGCCTCCGAGAAGCCGAACGCCGGCACCCGCTGGGCCCGCTTCGTGCTGCGCCGTCCGGTCACCGTGCTGCTCGTCGCGGTCGCGGGGCTCGCCGCCGTCGCCGTGCCCGCGGCGTCGCTCCAGGTCGGTCTGCCCGACGACGGCTCCCAGCCCGTGAGCACCACCCAGCGCCAGGCGTACGACCTGCTCTCCGACGGCTTCGGCCCCGGGTTCAACGGGCCGCTGATGGTCGTCGTGGACGGCGACAAGGCCGCGGCCGACCGCACCATCGAGATCGTCAAGGACCTGCCGGGCACGGCCGCCGTCACCCCGGCGACGCCCAACAAGGCCGGCGACACCTCGATGATCACGGTCATCCCGAAGGACCGGCCCTCCTCCGCGGCCACCGAGGACCTGGTCCACGACATCCGCGCCAAGAGCGGCGACGACGTCTACGTCACCGGCGCCACCGCGATGAACATCGACTTCTCGGAGAAGATGAACGACGCGCTGGTGCCCTACCTCGCGCTGGTCGTGGGCCTCGCCTTCCTGCTGCTGATGCTGGTCTTCCGCTCGATCCTGGTGCCCCTCAAGGCGGCGCTCGGCTTCCTGCTGTCGGTCGTCGCGGCGCTCGGCGCGGTCGTGGCCGTCTTCCAGTGGGGCTGGCTGGGCTCGGTCTTCGGCGTGGAGCAGACCGGTCCGATCATGTCGATGATGCCGATCTTCATGATCGGTGTGGTCTTCGGTCTGGCCATGGACTACGAGGTCTTCCTCGTGACGCGGATGCGGGAGGCGTACGTCCACGGCGAGCGGCCCGGCGAGGCGATCGTGACCGGCTTCCGGCACGGCGCCCGGGTGGTCTCCGCGGCGGCCGTCATCATGATCGCGGTCTTCGCCGGGTTCATCGGCTCCAGCGAGCAGATGGTCAAGATGATCGGCTTCGGCCTCGCGATCGCCGTCGTCTTCGACGCGTTCGTGGTCCGTATGGCGATCGTGCCCGCGGTGCTGGCCCTGCTCGGCCACAAGGCGTGGTGGCTGCCGCGCTGGCTGGACCGGATCCTGCCCAACGTGGACGTCGAGGGCGAGAAGCTGCACAAGCAGCTCGCCGACGAGCCCGGCAGCGGAGGGCCGGACGAGGACCGCGAACTGGTCCGCGTCTGATCACGGGCCGGGCCCCGCGCCCGGCCCCTCGGACCCGGGAGTCCCCGGCCGGCCGGCAGGCGGCCGGGGGCCGGTGCCCAGGCACCGGAGGAGCGAACTCCCGGACGCGCGACGGCACCGTGGGGACGGGGGCCGTCGCGCGGTGAAGGCCGCTCCGGCCGGGCATCGGCCCGGCCGGAGCGGCCTTTCGCCGTGGGGGCGCTCCGTGCGCACGGGGCGCGGCCACCGGGCGGGCGGGCCGCGCGAGGCCGCCGGGCCGCGCGGCCGGGTCGCCGGGCCGCGGCCTCGCCGGGCGTCAGGCGGTGGTGGCCGTGGGGGTGGTGGGTTCCGCCGCCGGGGCGGCCGCCGCGGGCGCGGCCGTCGCGGGGCCGCCGCCGGGGGCGGTGGCAGCGGTGGGGGCGGTTCCGGGGGCGGTGGCGGCCACCGCGTAGGTGTGGCGGAGGAAGCGGAGCAGGGTCTTCGCCTCGAACTGCACCACGGCGACCCCGTCGCGGGTGTGGAACTCGACCACCGCCTGCACCCGGCCGCAGGGCCAGACCTCTATGTCGCCCCGCCTGACCGGCGCCTTCAGGCCCGTCTCCAGGAGTTCACGGGGGAAGGTCCACTCCCGGCCGCTGGGGAAGGAGAAGCAGACGGAGGCGGGGTCCTCGGTGGGGTCGTAGCGGAGCGAGACGCGGACGGGGCGGTACTGGGGAGCGTCGGTGACGATTCGACCTCGTGCGTTTTCCATGACGGCGGGGGACATCGGCCGGCTCCTCACACTCGTCTGCTTTGTCATCTAATGTCCCATATTTCCGATAGAACGCCCGTTCACCTCCGCTCCGGCGGCCGAGGCCGACCGCACCTGTGACCCATGCGCTCTTGCAAGCACTTCGCAAGAGGGCTCTATCATTGGCCGGTTATTCGTCTGTCCGAAGCGAGGCTTCCCATGCATGTGCCCGATGGATTCATCGACGCACCCGTCTCCGTGGCCGCCGGGGTCGTGGCCGCGGGCGCGGTCGCCGTCAGCCTGCGCGGCGCCCGGCGCGAGCTGGGCGGCACGGACGCCGGCCCGGCCGGCGCCGAGCGCACCGCGCCCCTCGCCGGGCTCGTCGCGGCCTTCGTCTTCGCCGTGCAGATGCTCAATTTCCCGGTGGCCGCCGGGACCAGCGGCCACCTCCTCGGCGGGGCGCTCGCGGCGATCCTCGTCGGGCCGTACACCGGGGTGCTCTGCATAGCCGTGGTGCTGCTGATGCAGGGCGTCCTCTTCGCCGACGGCGGGCTGACCGCCCTCGGGGTGAACATCACGGTGATGGGCGTCGTCACCGTCGTCGTCGCGTACGCCCTCTTCCGGGGACTGGTCACGGTCCTGCCGAGGACCCGGCGGTCCGTCACCGCGGCCTCCTTCGTCGCGGCGCTGGTCTCCGTGCCCGCGTCGGCCGCCGCGTTCACGCTGCTCTACGCGATCGGGGGCGTCACCGAGGTCCCGATCGGCTCGGTCCTCACCGCCATGGTCGGCGTGCACGTCCTCATCGGCATCGGCGAGGCCGCGATCACCGCGCTGACCGTCGGCGCCGTGCTCGCCGTGCGCCCGGACCTGGTCCACGGGGCCCGGGGGCTGTCGGCACCGCTGAAGCTGCGCGTCGGCGGGGAGCTGGTCGACGCCCCCGCCGCCGAGCCCGCCCCCGCCCGGCCCCGCTCGTCCCGGGCGGTGTGGGCGGGCGGTCTGATCGCCTCGCTGGTGCTGGCCGGCTTCGTCTCCTTCTACGCCTCCGCCAGCCCGGACGGCCTGGAGAAGGTGGCCTCCGACAAGGGCTTCGACCGGTCCGTCGAGGAGCACGCGGCCGCGGACTCGCCGCTCGCCGACTACGGCGTGGAGAGCGTCTCCGACGCGCGGATCTCCGGCGGCCTCGCCGGGGTGATCGGCGTCGGCGCCACCGTGGCCCTGGGCAGCGGGATCTTCTACGTCGTCCGCCGCCGCAGGGCGGCGGACGACCACCGGAGCACCTCCGCCGGGAGCTCCGCCTGACATGGGCGCGGGACACGCGCACCGGCTCTACCGGCACGGCCGCTCGCCCGTGCACACCCTGCCGGCGCACTGCAAGCTGATCGCCGTCCTGTGCTTCGTGCTGATCGTGGTCTCCACCCCGCGCGAGGCGGTCTGGGCCTTCGGCGTCTACGCCGTGCTGCTCGCCGGGGTGACCGCGGCGGCCCGGATCCCCGCCGGCTTCGTGCTGAAGCGGCTGCTGGTGGAGATCCCGTTCGTCGCCTTCGCGCTGCTGATGCCCTTCGTCGTGCCGGGGGAGCGGACCGAGGTGCTCGGCGTCGCGCTGAGCGTCCCCGGGCTGTGGGGCGCGTGGAACATCCTGGCCAAGGGCACCCTCGGCGTCGCCGCCTCCGTGCTGCTCGCCTCGACCACCGAGCTGCGTTCGCTGCTGCTCGGCCTCCAGCGGCTGCGGCTGCCGTCGCTGCTCGTGCAGATCGCCTCGTTCATGATCCGCTACGGGGACGTGATCGCCGACGAGATGCGCCGGATGTCCGTCGCCCGGCGGTCCCGGGGCTTCGAGGCCCGCGGGGTGCGGCACTGGGGCGTGCTCGCCAAGTCCGCGGGCGCCCTCTTCATCCGCTCCTACGAGCGGGGCGAGCGGGTCCACCTGGCGATGGTCAGCCGGGGCTACACCGGGACGATGCCCGTCCTGGAGGACGTACGGGCCACCCGTGCCCAGTGGACGTACGCCGCCGCACTGCCCGTGGCCGCCCTCGCGGTCTGTCTGCTGGGATGGAACCTGTGACCGGTACCGACGCACCCCGAACCCCCGCTCCGCCCTCGCTCGACGTGCGCGGCCTCGCCTACGCCTACCCCGACGGGCACCAGGCCCTGTTCGGGGTCGACCTCACCGTCGGGCGCGGGGAACGGGTGGCGCTGCTCGGCCCCAACGGCGCCGGGAAGACGACGCTGGTGCTCCACCTCAACGGCATCCTCACCGGCGGCGTCGGCACCGTCACCGTCGCCGGGCTGCCCGTGGCCAGGGCGAACCTCGCCGAGATCCGCCGCCGGGTCGGCATCGTCTTCCAGGACCCGGACGACCAGCTCTTCATGCCGACCGTCCGCGAGGACGTCGCCTTCGGCCCCGCCGCCGGCGGACTGCGCGGCCCGGCCCTCCAGGAGCGGGTCCTCGCGGCGCTGCGGCAGGTCGGGATGGAGGAGTTCGCCGACCGGCCGCCGCACCACCTCTCCTTCGGGCAGCGGCGCCGGGTGGCGGTCGCGACGGTGCTCGCCATGGAGCCGGAGATCCTGGTGCTGGACGAGCCCTCGTCCAACCTGGACCCGGCGTCGCGCCGGGAACTCGCCGACATCCTGCGCGCCCTGGACGTCACCGTCCTGATGGTCACCCACGACCTGCCGTACGCGCTGGAGCTGTGCCCGCGCTCGGTGATCCTCAGCGAGGGGGTCATCGCCGCCGACGGCGGGACGCAGGACCTGCTGAGCGACGACGCCCTGATGCGGACCCACCGGCTGGAGCTGCCCTTCGGCTTCGACCCCTCGTCCGTGACAATGGGCGCGTGAACGACGACCACACCGCCGCCCCGGCGTCGCTGCTCATCGACGACCAGCTCTGCTTCGCGCTGTACGCGGCCCAGCGCGCGGTGACCGCGGCCTACCGCCCGCTGCTCGCGGACCTGGGGCTGACCTATCCCCAGTACCTGACGATGCTGGTGCTGTGGGAGCGCGGCGAGGTGCCCGTCAAGGAGCTGGCCGCCGCGCTGCGGCTGGACTACGGCACCGTCTCGCCGCTGCTCAAGCGGCTGGAGTCGGCCGGTCTGGTGCGCCGTGAGCGTTCGGCGGCGGACGAGCGCTCGGTGCTGCTGCTGCTCACCGAGGAGGGCGCGGCCCTGCGGGAGCGGGCCCGGCGGGTGCCCGAGGAGCTGATGCGCAGCACCGGTCTGGACGCGCCGGAGGTCGCCCGGCTGCGGGACGAGCTGCACCGGCTGGCCCGGACGGCCTCCTCGCCGGAGGACCGGCGGGCCGCCGAGGCGGGCACTACCCCCGGGTAACACCCGGGCGGGGCTCGGATACATTGTGGGCGATGCAGTTTCGCGGCGCGCCACCCATCGCGGCGCACCGCCCTCATGCCGCACCACCCTTCGCGGCGCACCACCCGGGGAACGCACATGATCGACGACACCGAGCCCGCCGACACCCGGCCCACCAGGATCGTGTACGTGGCGGAGGCCACCGCGCACGGCGGCCGCGAGGGCTGGGTCACCAGCCAGGACGGGCAGCTCGACCTCCGGCTGGCCATGCCGCCCGCCTTCGGCGGCGACGGCGCGGGCACCAACCCGGAGCAGCTCTTCGCCGCCGGGTACAGCGCCTGCTTCCACAACGCCCTGGTGATCGTCGGCCGCCGGGCCGGCCTCGACCTGAGCGGCTCCACCGTCGCCGCCAAGGTCGGCATCGGCCCCAACGACGCCCGGGGCTACGGCCTGGCCGTCGCGCTCAGCGTCTCCCTCCCGCTGGTGGACCAGGACCTCGCGGCGCGGCTGGTCTCCGCCGCGCACCAGGTCTGCCCGTACTCCAACGCCACCCGCGACAACATCGACGTCTCCATCGTGCTGAGCTGAGGGCCGGCCGGGTCGCGGGGCCGGGCCGGGGCCACCCGCGGTCATCCTGGTCCGGACCACGTTGCACCATGGGGGGATGGACGGCGGCGAAGGAGCACCTGTGGTGGATGTGCGGGGCACGGTGGCGGACGGCTTCGAAGCGGTCGCGGACGCCTTCGTGCGCAACTTCGAGCAGCGCGGCGAACGCGGCGCGGCCGTCGCCGTCTACCGGGACGGGCGCAAGGTCGTCGACCTGTGGGCCGGCACCCGGGACGTCGACGGGACGGAACCGTGGGCCGTGGACACGGCCCAGGTCGTGCGCTCGGCGACCAAGGGCGTGGCCGCGGCCGTCGTCCTGCTGCTCCACCAGCGCGGCCAGATCGACCTGGACGCCCCCGTCGGCACGTACTGGCCCGAGTTCAAGGCGGCCGGCAAGGAGCGCGTCCTCGTCCGCCATGTGCTCGCCCACCGCGCCGGACTCCCCGTGCTGGACCGGCCGCTGACCCCCGCCGAGGCGGCCGACGGGGTCAGCGGCGCCGCCGCCGTCGCCGCCCAGGCACCCGCCTGGGCGCCGGGCACCGACCACGGCTACCACGCGCAGACGTACAGCTGGCTGCTGGCCGAACTCGTCAAGAGGGTCAGCGGACGCACCATCGGCCGCTGGGTCGCCGAGGAGATCGCCCGCCCGCTCGGCCTCGACTTCTGGCTGGGCATACCCGCCGACGAGGCCCACCGGGCCGGCCGCATCGGGCCCGTCGCCGAACCGGAGCCGGCCGAGGGCGGCGGGCTGCGGCTGCGGCCCAAGCGCTCCGTCTCCGAGGCGTACCGCGATCCCGGATCGCTGACCCGGCGCGCCTTCGGCGCCATCGACCCGCTCCCCGACGAGAACGACCCCGCCTACCGCGCCGCCGAACTCCCCGCCTCCGGCGGCATCTCGACCGCCCGCGCCCTCGCCCGCTTCTACGCCGCCACCATCGGCGACGTCGACGGCGGCAGCCGGCTGTTCGCCCCCGCGACGCTCACCCTGGCCCGCACCGAGGAGTCGGCCGGCCCCGACCGGGTGCTGGTGGTCTCCACCCGGTACGGGCTCGGCTTCATGCTGCACGGCCCGGCGGCGCCGCTGCTCGGGCCCGGCTCCTTCGGCCACCCGGGCCGCGGCGGCTCGCTGGGCTTCGCCGACCCCGAGTCCGGGATCGCGCTCGGCTACACGACGAACGGCATGCGCAAGGGAGTCACCGCCGACCCCCGTGCGCAGGCGCTGATCCGCGCGGTACGTTCCAGCCTGTGACGGACGAGGCGGAAGTGCGGGCGGGGCGGTTCGAGGGCCACGGGGTGCTGATCACCGGGGCGGCGCGCGGCATCGGCGCGGCGACCGCCCGCCGGCTGGCGGCCGAGGGCGCCCGGGTGCTGGTCACCGACATCGACGCGGACGCGGCCGCCGCGACGGCCGGGTCCGTCCCGGGGGCGCTGGCGCTGCGCTGCGACGTCGCCGACCGCGCCTCGGTCGAGGCGGCCGTCGCGTACGCCGTCGAACGGTTCGGCACCCTCGACGTCCTCGTCAACAACGCGCTCTCCGCCACCCCCGACGCCCCGCGGTTCGAGGAGCAGCCCGACGACGGCTGGTCGCGCGACCTGGACATCTGCCTGACCGGCGCCATGCGGTGCGCCCGGGCCGCGCTCGGACATCTGGCGGCCGGCGGCCGGGGCGCGATCGTCAACATCGGCTCCGTCAACGCCGAGCAGTCCTTCGGCGGTCACGCCTACAGCGCCGCCAAGGCCGGACTCGCCTCGCTCACCCGCACCCTCGCGGCGGAGGCCGCCCCGCGAGGCGTCCGCGTCAACCAGATCAACCCCGGCACCATCCGCACCCGGGCCTGGGAGGGCCGCGAGGAGATGCTGGAGCACCTGCGCGGGGTCTATCCGCTCGGCCGGGTCGGCGAGCCGGAGGACATCGCCGCCGCCGTCGCCTTCCTCGCCTCCCGGGACGCCGCCTGGATCACCGGCACCACCCTGCGCGTCGACGGCGGGCTGCTGGCCGTCAACACGGGCTTCCGCCCGCCGCGGGATGCCGCGGCCCCGAGCGCCCCGTCGACGCCGCCGCCAGCACGAACGTGACCGAGATCAGCAGCGCCCACGCCCCGAACTTGGCCACCGACACCGGCTGCCAGCCGTCGAGCTGGTCCGGATAGCTCCAGGCGCCCGCCCAGGTCGCAGCGTTCTCGGCGACCCACAGGAAGAAGCCGATCAGCACGAACGACAGCGCCAGCGGCATCCGGTGGTCGCGGGCCCCCACCCGGAAGCGCACCCAGGTCCCGGCCGTGGCCGCCAGCAGCAGCGCGGCCAGCGGCCAGCGGGCGTCCGGCAGCCAGTGGTGGCTGAAGAAGTTCACGTAGACCGCGCCCGCCAGGACCGCCATCACCCGGGGCCGGTATCCCGTCAGCCGCAGGTCGAACAGACGCCACGCACGGCAGATGTAGCTGGCCACGGCCGCGTACAGGAAGCCCCCGTAGAGCGGCACGCCCCCGATCTTCGTCAGCGCCTCCTCGGGGTAACTCCACGAGCCCATCCGCACCTTGACCAGCTCGAAGAGCAGGCCGATGGCATGGGCGCCGGCGATCACGGCGAGGTCCCGCGGGCTGTCCCAGCCGGCCTTCCAGGCGACGGCGGTGAGCACGGCGCCGTAGAGGAGCAGCAGGTCGTAGCGGGCGACGGGCAGTTCGGGCAGCAGATTCGAGACGGCGATGCCGCAGACCAGCGCGACGGCGAAGGCGCAGCAGCGCGCCTCCAGCACCGCGAACCGCAGCAACTGACGTGTCCCGTCCATGAGCGTCCCCATGGGGAGGGGGACGCCGCGGCGGCGGCGGCGGTTCGCCCCGCGCCGCGGGCACCGGCTCGTGCGGATCACCCCGCCTTGAGCATCAGCCCGATGCCGACGACCATCAGGCCCGCGGCGATCACCCGGGGAGCGCCGAAGCGCTCCTTGAACAGCAGCGCGCCGATCGCCGCGCCCGCGATGATCGACGACTCGCGCAGCGCCGCCACCGGCGCCAGCGGCGCACGCGTCTGCGCCCACAGCACCAGGCCGTACGCGGCGATCGACATGGCCGCTCCGAGCAGCCCGCGCGCCGCGTGCGGGCGCAACTGGGCGAGCAGCGCGCCCCGGCGCGTGGCGACGGCGTACGCGGGGATCAGCACGCCCTCCAGGATCATCAGCCAGGCGATGTAGCCGATCGGGGTGCCCGAGGCGCGCACCCCCACCCCGTCCACCACCGTGTACGCGGCGATCGACACCCCGGTCGCCAGCGCGGCCACCAGGGCCGCCCAGTGCGGGCGCCTGCCCGAGCCCCGGATGCCCCACAGCGCCACCCCGACCAGCCCCGCGGAGGCGATGGCCACGCCCGCGAGCTGCCAGCCGCCGATGTGCTCGCCGACGAACAGCGCCGCCGCGACCGTCACCACCAGCGGGGCCGTGCCCCGGGCGATCGGATACATCTGGCCGAAGTCGCCGAGGCTGAACGACCGCATCAGCAGCGCCTGGTAGCCGACGTGCAGCAGCGCCGAGACGACCAGGTACGGCCACGCCCCGGCCGCGGGCAGCGGGGCGAAGCAGGCCATCACGGCGCCCATCACGGCCGCCCCGCCCGCGATCAGGGTGAAGGCGACGAGCTGGTCCTTGATCCGGTGGGCCAGCGCGTTCCAGCCGGCGTGGGTGACCGCGGCCACCAGCACGGCGGCCACGACCAGGGGCGTCACGCCGTGCGCTCGCGGACGTCCACGACGGTCGCGCCCGCGTGGGCGATCAGGGCCTGGGGGTCGAGCGGGAAGACGGTGTGGGGCGTGCCGGCCGCCGCCCACACCACCGCGTGGTCCAGCAGCCCCCGGTCGGCGAGCACCCGGCTGCGGGTCAGGTGGCCGAACGGCGGGACGCCGCCGATGGCGTAGCCGGTGGTCGCGCGGACCGTGTCCGCGCCCGCCCGCTTCACCGCGGCGGCGCCCAGCTCCTGGCGGACCCGCTCGACGTCGACCCGGGACGAGCCGTCCACCAGGACCACCACCGGCTCGCCCGGCCCGTCGTCCCCGGCGTCCGCCGCCCGGACCTCGAAGACCAGCGACTTGACGATCTCGGCGACGTCGCAGCCGATCGCGTCGGCCGCCTGCTGGGCGGTCCGGGTGGCGTCCGGGAAGCGGCGCACCGGGACGGTGAGACCGAGCGCGCGCAGGGCGTCGGCGAAACGGGGGTGGGCGTCCGCTGTGTCGTGGGTGCTCATGGCCCGCACGCTAGCGGTAGGTGTACGGGCCACGCGAATCTGTTTCGGGACCCGGTCACCCGGCACGCGCGGCCGGCGCCGGGACCGGTGCCGGGTTGGGCGCCGGGTCGGCCGCTTCGGTGGGCGGGCCCCGTCGTCGGTCGCCCGTGCCGGTGGCCGGCGCGGGCGACCGTGCCTCAGCGGGCGTTGAGGACGCGCGCCACGACATCGCCGCCGGAGTCGCCGCCGTGCCCGCCGGAGTCCACGACGGCCGCCGCCGCCAGGTCCCCGGCGTATGCGGTGAACCAGGCGTTGGAGTCGCCCTGGCCGTCGACCTCGGCCGAGCCGGTCTTGGCGCCCTTGGCACCGCCGACCGAGGCCATCGCCCGCGCCCCGGTGCCCTCGCCCGTCGCGGCGGCGGCCATGAGCTGCCGCAGGGTGGCGGCCATGGTGCCCGGGAGCTGCCGGGTGGGGGCGAGGGTGCGGTCGTCGAGCGACTGCGGGACGATCACCGGCTGCCGGAAGGCGCCGCCCTTCACGGTGGCGGCGATCGAGGCCATGTTGAGGGCGTTCATCTGGATCTTGCCCTGGCCGATGTAGGAGGCGGCCGTCTCCGCGCCCGAGGACGCCGGGACGGAGCCGTCCCAGGTCTTGACGCCCGTCTGCCACTCCTCACCGATGCCGAAGTACTTCTTCGCCGTCTCGCCGAGGGCGGTGCCGGCGTCCGTGCCGAGGGGCTTGACGGGCTTGATGAAGGTGGTGTTGCAGGAGTGGGCGAAGGCCCGCTGGAAGCTCGGCGTCCCGAGGTCGAAGTCCTTCAGGTTGTGGAACTCGCGCTCCCAGGTGACCGTCGCCGGGCACTCGACCTTCGAGCCGGGGCCGCTGACCAGCCCCTTGTCGATCATCATCGCGGCCGTGACGATCTTCATGGTGGAGCCGGGCGCCTGGGCGCCGCCGAAGGCGGTGTTGAAGCCGGCCGCCGGGTTGTTGGCCACGGCCCGTATGCGGCCGGTGCTGGGCTCGACGGCCACCACGGACGCCTTGTCGTACCGCTTGACCGCATTCTCCGCGGCGGCCTGCACGCCCGCGTCGAGGTAGGTCTGCAGCGTCCCCTCCTTGCCCTTCGTCAGGGTGAGCAGGGTCTTGTCGGGCACCGTCCTGTCGGCCGAGGTGATCGCCAGCTCGACCCCCGCGACGCCGCCCGCCTTCGCGCCGTACTTCTGCCGCAGTTCGGCCAGGACGCCCTTCAGCGAGGGGAACTTCTCCTCGGTCAGCTCGACGCCGTCCTTGTCGACCGCCTTGATGGGCGGCGCGGACGCCTCCGAGGTCACCAGCGAGGTGCCCTCGGTGAGTTCGGGATGGATCACCGAGGGCTGCCAGTCCACCAGCGGCCGGCCCGTGGTGAGCCCGCGGACCACGGTCAGCGACGAGGAGTACGCGAGGGGCTTGGACGCCCCCGCGTACTCCACGGTCGCCCGCACGGTGAACGGCACCTTCGCGCCCACCGCCTCGCCCGGCTCGATCACCGCCTCGGTGACGTGGGCCGTCGCGCCGTAGCCGGTGATCAGCGGTTCGGCCGCCGCCGCGTTGTTGGTGAGCTGGGCGGCGGTCGGGCCGTCGCCCGAGGCCCAGGCCGCCAGGAAGTCCGCGGCCGTCTTCTCGATCTCCTCCGCGTCGGGCGGACCGGTCTTCTTCGGCGCGGACTGCGTGGAGACGCCGCCCCCGTCGTCCCCGCCCGTCATCCCGTTCCAGAGGTTCCATCCCCCGTACCCCACACCCGTCGCCACGACGGCGAACACACCGCCGACGACGGCCACTTTCGCACCGCTGCGCATGACCGCAGCCCCCTCCCCAGAGTGCACGCGCTTTCCATGAACGTGTTCAAATGCGCGAGTCATCAGCACCCTACGGGACGTGAGTGACGTGCGGGCCGGCGTTTCCCGGACCGTGACCGTGAGCTGACGACCCGTGGGACACGCCCGGCGCACCCCGGGGAACCATGAGGTGTCCATGCCGCGTCCCCGAGCGTGCGCGGTCCGGCGCCGCGCTCCCGCCCCGACGAGGAGATCCGGCATGACCAACCCGTACGCGCAGCAGCCTCCGCAGCCACAACCGCAGCCGCCGGCCCCCCGGCGCTCCGGGGGGTGCCTCCAAGGGGTGGTCTCCCTCGCGGTGATCCTCGGCCTCGGCTACGGGGCCTCGCAGGTCTTCGGCGACGACGACTCCTCGTCGTCGAAGCCCTCCTCCTCCTCGTCGTCCGCCTCGGACGGGCAGGGCGGCTCCTGGAAGGTCGGCGACTGCGGCGGCCCGGACCCGGAGAACCGTCCCGACGGCTACCGCGCCTTCGACTGCGACGACTCCGGCGCGACCTTCAAGGCGCTGGAGATCCAGGACGCGAGCATCCTGCCCGACTCCGTCCAGTGCCCGGCCGGCACCGACCTGATCATCCAGGTCTCCATCTCCTACGGTTCCTCGAACAAGGGCGGCGGCATCCCCACCAACACGGTCTGCGGCCGCAACCTGGCCGGCGAGCACCCCGGCGACGCGGGTGCCGGCGGCGGCCAGCTCGTCAAGGGCGACTGCGTCACCTCGACCGCGCAGGAGGTCGCCTGCGCCTCCGGCGGCGCGGGCACCTACAAGGTGCTCGACCTCGTCAAGGGCAAGGAGAACTGCCCGGCGGGCACCACCGAGCCGATGGAGCTGCTGATGGCCATCGGTCGCCCCTACGACACCATCTGCGCCGGCAAGGCCTGAGCCGGACCGGGCGGCGGCGGCCCTCAGGACGGCGCGGGGCCCGGCACCTCACCGGTGCCGGGCCCCGCGCCGTGCGCGCTACACCCAGGTGTCGAGCCACATCCGGTTGCGCCACTCGTCCATCGGGATCGGCTGGCCGGTATAGATCGGATAGAAGTAGATGAAGTTCCACACGATCAGCAGCACCAGCACACCCGCGCCGATGGCGCCCACCGCGCGGCGGCGTTCGTCGGAGCCCGGTGGGCCGAGGATCGCGCCGATCATCATGGCGACGGCCAGGCAGAGGAACGGCACGAACACCACCGCGTAGAACAGGAAGATCGTGCGCTCCTGGTAGTGCAGCCACGGGGCCCAGCCCGCCAGGAAGGCGCACAGGATGGCGCCCGCGCGCCAGTCGCGGCGGAACAGCCAGCGCCAGGCCACGTAGAGCAGGGCGAAGCAGGCGGCCCACCACAGCAGCGGGGTGCCGAGCGCCAGGACCTCGGCCGCGCACTTGTCGGCCGTGCCCGCGGGGCAGCCGCCGGTGCCCGCGGACGGGTCCTCGTAGAAGTACGAGACCGGGCGGCCGACCACGAGCCAGCTCCACGGGTTGGACTCGTAGGTGTGGCCGTCCGTGAGCCCCACATGGAACGTGTAGACCTGCGACTCGTAGTGCCACAGGCTGCGCAGCCAGTCCGGGAACAGCCAGTTCCAGGCGCTGTCCCGCCCGGGGCCGGTGCTCGCCCACTGGCGGTGGTAGCCCTTGTCGGTGACGATCCAGCCCGTCCAGGACAGCACATAGGTGGCCAGCGCGACCGGGACGGTGGAGACGAACGCGGGCACCAGGTCGTGCCGCAGCACCGCCTGGTACGGGCGGACCGCGCCCGCGGTGCGCCGGGTGCCGACGTCCCACAGCACGCTCATCACACAGAACGCGGCCATCACGAACAGGCCGTTCCACTTGGTGCCGGCCGCCAGGCCGAGCATCACGCCCGCCGTCAGCCGCCACGGCCGCCAGCCGAAGCGCAGCGAGGCAGCGATGCCCGCGTCGGGCCGCAGCACCCCGCCGGGGTCCTCGGGCAGCGCGGCGGCCATCCGCCGGCGGGTCCAGTCGCGGTCCAGCAGCAGCGCCCCGAACGCGGCCAGCACGAAGAACATCAGCACCAGGTCGAGCAGTGCCGTGCGGCTCATCACGAAGTGCAGCCCGTCCACGGCCAGCAGGAGGCCCGCGAGACACCCGAGGAACGTGGAGCGGAACAGCCGGCGCCCGATGCGGCACAGCATCAGCACCGACAGGGTGCCGAGCACGGCCACCATGAACCGCCAACCGAACGGCGTGAAGTCGAACATCTTCTCGCCGAGGCCGATGACCCACTTGCCGACCGGCGGATGCACCACGTACCCGGGATCGACGGGCGGCGCCACGGCCGAGCCGTCCACCAGGATCCGCTTGTCGACGTCCTTGGGCCAACTGCCCTCGTACCCCTGGTTGATGAGCGCCCAGGCGTCCTTCGCGTAGTACGTCTCGTCGAATATCACCGCGTGCGGCTTGCCCAGGTTCCAGAACCGCAGCAGCCCCGCGACGAGCGCCACGAGCAGCGGACCGCCCCAGGCGGAGAGCCGCAGCAGGACGTCCGCGTCGGCGCGCCGGATGCCGAGCACCGGCCACAGTCCGCCGGAGGGACGGGTGTAGGGCGGCACGAGGCGTTCGCGCAGGCCGATCACCGGCCGGGGCGTGTAGCCGAACCGGCGCAGGCGCTGGAGCCGGCCGGGCGGCTGCGGCGGGGCTTCCTTGCCCTCGGAGCCCTCGTAGGTGGGAGGCGCGGTACTGGTCACCGCGCCATCGTAGGGAACACGGCTGTGCGAGTGGTGCCGCCCGCCCTGGGAGGATGGGGTTTGTGACTGGAACACCCGGAACGCTCGTCCTCGCAGGCACCCCCATCGGCGACGTCGCGGACGCGCCGCCCCGGCTCGCGGCGGAGCTGGCGGACGCCGACATCGTCGCCGCCGAAGACACCCGGCGGCTGCGCCGCCTCACCCAGGCCCTCGGCGTGCACATCGGCGGGCGCGTCGTGTCCTACTTCGAGGGCAACGAGTCCGCCCGCACGCCCGAACTCGTCGAGGCCCTCGCCGGCGGCGCCCGGGTGCTGCTGGTCACCGACGCCGGGATGCCGTCCGTCTCCGACCCCGGCTACCGGCTGGTCGCGGCGGCGGTCGAGCAGGACATCAAGGTCACCGCCGTCCCCGGGCCCTCCGCCGTGCTCACCGCGCTCGCGCTCTCCGGGCTCCCCGTGGACCGCTTCTGCTTCGAGGGCTTCCTGCCCCGCAAGGCCGGCGAGCGCCTCGCCCGGCTGCGCGAGGTCGGACAGGAACGGCGCACCCTGGTCTACTTCGAGGCCCCGCACCGGCTCGACGACACCCTCGCCGCGATGGCCGAGGTCTTCGGCGCCGACCGGCGCGCCGCCGTGTGCCGAGAGCTGACCAAGACCTACGAGGAGGTCAAGCGCGGCGGCCTCGGCGACCTCGCGGTCTGGGCCGCCGACGGCGTGCGCGGCGAGATCACCGTCGTCGTCGAGGGCGCCCCCGAGGCCGGCCCCGCCGAGCTGGACGCGGCGGAACTGGTGCGCAGGGTGCGGGTGCGCGAGGAGGCGGGCGAGCGGCGCAAGGAGGCCATCGCGGCGGTCGCCGCCGACACCGGCCTGCCCAAGCGGGAGGTCTTCGACGCCGTCGTCGCGGCGAAGCACGCGGAGAGCGCCGGGAAGGCGGCGGGCGCCGCGGGACGGTAGCCGGGGCGGGCCCGGCGGGACGGTGGCCGCGGGACGGCAGCCGGGGCGGGCCGGTGGCCGAGGAGGGCCCGGCGGGACGGTGGCCGCGGCGGGCCCCCCGGCTCGGTAAAGGACTATCGTGAAAAGCAAAGCGCAGACCGCGTCCCGGCCCGTTTGTGCATGGGATTGCCCAAGCCCGCACCATTAATCGACATGCGCTGATGCGCTCCCGCCGAAACGGGCGTCCACTGGAATCGGTGGAGAGGAGCTGGCATGAGTGAGATCACCGACGCCGCGAAAGTCCATGAGGCGTACGCCTTCGCCTGCATGCGCTGCGGGTACGGCTGGGAACAGTCCTACGAGATCGAGCACCACACCGACAACCGGGGCAAGGAATTCGTCGTCTACACGGCGGACGGAAAGCGGGTCCCGTCCCCGCTGTCGAGCCCGACCTGCCTCAACTGCGGCGGCCACGTCGTGCGGATCATGCGCGCGGGGCAGGTCTCCTCGGTGCTGGGCCTGATGGCGCAGAGCACGTCCCACGGCCGGCACCGCAGGAAGTCCGGCGACCACGGGCCCGAGCGGACGGGCCGGGCGGCGGACGGCGGCGACGGCGACCCCGGCGGCTCGACGCGGGCAGACGAGACCCCCGCCGAACCGCACCACTGGCACCTGTCCGACCTCCTGCGTCCTTTCCACCACCGCAAGTGAGCGGAGCCCGGGGCGCCTCGTAGGATCGCGCCCATGAGCTCGAAGTCCGCACCGCCGCCGCTGCCCGAACCGCTCGGGGTGGCGGTCGCCGATTCGCACACCCACCTGGACATGCAGGACGGCACCGTCGAGGAGGCCCTCGCCAGGGCCGCCGCCGTCGGTGTCACCACCGTCGTCCAGGTGGGCTGCGACCTGGAGGGCTCCCGCTGGGCGGCCGAGACGGCCGCCGCCCACCCGGAGGTCCACGCGGCGGTCGCGCTGCATCCCAACGAGGCGCCGCGGATCGTGCTGGGGGACCCCGACGGCTGGTCGCGCCAGGGCGCGCGGCAGGCCGGCGGCGACACCGCCCTCGACGACGCGCTCACCGGGATCGACCGGCTCGCCGCGCTCGACGCGGTCAAGGCGGTCGGCGAGACCGGGCTCGACACGTTCCGCACCGGACCGGAGGGAATGGCCGCGCAGGAGCGGTCCTTCCGCGCCCATATCGAGATCGCCAAACGCCGCGGAAAGGCGCTCGTGATCCACGACCGGGAGGCGCACGCGGACGTGCTGCGCATTCTCGACGAGGAGGGCGCTCCGGAACGCACGGTGTTCCACTGCTATTCCGGTGACGCGGAAATGGCGGAGATCTGCGCGGCCAAGGGATATTTCATGTCCTTCGCCGGCAACGTGACCTTCAAGAACGCGCAGCCTTTGCGCGACGCGCTCGCCGTCGCCCCCGCGGAACTGGTGCTGGTGGAGACCGACGCGCCGTTCCTGACCCCCGCGCCCTACCGGGGCCGCCCGAACGCGCCGTACCTGATCCCGGTGACCCTGCGGGCGATGGCCGAGGTCCGGGGCGTCCACGAGGACACCCTGGCGGCGGCGATCGCGGCCAACACCGCGCGCGCGTTCGGGTACTGACCGGATCGGGGGATCCCGCACGGCGCGCCACGCTGGGTGACCGTACGGATTGGGAGAGTGACCGCCGCTCCGCTACTCTCCGGTGCCCACTGGGTGTCCATCGGCCGGCGGAGCGTCGTGAGCAGAGCGCAGGGCAGTCACCGCACCACCGGCGCGAGCGGTGCGCACGGGGCGAACGGGGCGTGGGGCAGCGGGTACGGCGTCCCGTACGACGGCGGTGACGGCGTCCCCCGGGGCGGCGGCCACCCGGACGGGCCGTACGGCGGCCGCGCGGACGCGCCGTACGACGGGGTGCGCGCGGGCGGGCCGGGCGGCGGGGGCCATGCGCCGACCGTCGTGGACGTCCGCCTCGCCGACACCGTCCTCGCGCCGCTCGTCGCCGTCCCCGGACCTCCCGCCGCCGTCGCCGCGCCCCGCCCCCCGGCCGCCGTACCGCCGCCGACCGTGGTCGACGCCCGGCTCGCGCAGGCCAGTGCGCCGACCCTGCCGTACGTCGACCTCAAGGGCACCGGTCTCACGGGGCCGGCCCTGCCCCGGCAGGGCGGCGCACCGGCCACCGTCACCGGCGGGCGCGCCGAGGCGCGCAGGGCCGCACGACGGCGCCGGGCGGCGCCGAACTCCGACAGCCTGCGCCGGCTCGTCCCGCGCGCCCTGGTCGTGGCCTTCCTCGCCGGCGGGACCGCCGCGTTCGTCGGCGCCGACAAGTCGGTGCGCCTCACCGTCGACGGCGAGCCCCGCACCCTGCACACCTTCGCCGACGACGTCGGCGAACTCCTCGACGACGAGGGGGTGCGGGTCGGCCCCCACGACATCGTCGCCCCCGGCGCGGACGCCGGACTCGGCAACGGCGACGAGGTGGTCGTCCGCTACGGACGCCCCCTCGTGCTGACCCTCGACGGCCGCCGCCGCACCGTGTGGACGACCGCGCACACCGTCGACGGGGCGCTGCGGCAGCTCGGCGTCCGGGCGGCGGGCGCGTATCTGTCGGTCTCGCGCTCGGCCGCGATCGGCCGCACCGGACTGACCGTGGACATGCGCACCGAGCGCTCGGTGACCTTCATGGCCGACGGCCGCGAGCACACCCTGCGCACCACCGCGCCCACCGTGCGCGAGGCCCTCGCCGACGCGGGCATCGTGCTGCGCGGCCGGGACACCACGTCCGTGCCGCAGGAGAGCTTCCCCCGCGACGGCCAGACGATCACCGTCATGCGCATCACCGACGGGCGCCGGACCAGCGACGAAGCCGTCCCGCACGCGGTCGAGCGGACCGCGGACGCGACGCTGTTCGCCGGCACCGAGGTCGTCGAGCGGCAGGGCGTGCCGGGGATCCGCCGGGTCACCTGGGGGTTGCGCACCGTCAACGGGGTGCGCCAGAAACCCCGCAGGCTCCACGACGAGATCGTGCGCGAGCCGGTCACCGAGCGGATCAGGGTCGGCACCCGCCGGCCGCCCGACTCGGTCGCCGGCGCCGACGGGCTGGACTGGGGCGCCCTCGCCCGCTGCGAGTCCGGCGGCCGGCCGGGCGCCGTCGACCCGTCCGGGACCTACGGCGGGCTGTACCAGTTCGACGCCGGGACCTGGCGCTCACTGGGCGGCAGCGGCCGCCCCGAGGACGCGCCCGCGGCGGAGCAGACCTACCGGGCGAAGAAGCTCTACGTGCAACGGGGGGCGAGTCCGTGGCCCCACTGCGGCCGTAGGCTGTAGCGGTGAGCACCACTGATCCCGACGCACTCCTCGGCCCCGCCGACATCCGCGAACTGGCCGCCGCGCTCGGCGTACGCCCCACCAAGCAGCGCGGCCAGAACTTCGTCATCGACGCCAACACCGTCCGCCGGATCGTGCGCACGGCCGCCGTCGCGCCCGACGACGTGGTCGTCGAGGTGGGCCCCGGACTCGGCTCGCTGACCCTGGCGCTGCTGGAGGCCGCGGACCGGGTCGTCGCCGTCGAGATCGACGACGTGCTCGCCGCCGCCCTGCCCGCCACCGTCGAGGCACGCCTGCCGGAGCGGGCCGCGCGCTTCTCGCTCGTGCACTCCGACGCCATGCACGTCCAGGAGCTGCCCGGCCCGGCGCCGACCGCGCTGGTCGCGAACCTGCCGTACAACGTGGCGGTCCCGGTCCTGCTGCACATGCTGGACCGCTTCCCGACGATCGAGCGCACCCTGGTGATGGTGCAGGCCGAGGTCGCCGACCGCCTCGCCGCCGTCCCGGGCAACAAGGTCTACGGCGTGCCGTCCGTGAAGGCCAACTGGTACGCGGAGGTCAAGCGGGCCGGATCCATCGGGCGCAACGTCTTCTGGCCCGCGCCCAACGTCGACTCCGGCCTGGTCTCCCTGGTGCGCCGCACGTCCCCGGTCGAGACGACCGCGACGAAGGCGGAGGTCTTCGCCGTCGTCGACGCCGCGTTCGCGCAGCGGCGCAAGACCCTGCGGGCCGCGCTGGCCGGCTGGGCGGGCTCGCCGGCGGCCGCGGAGGCGGCACTCGTCGAGGCCGGGGTGTCGCCGCAGGCACGCGGGGAGTCCCTGACGGTGGAGCAGTTCGCGCGGATCGCGGAGGCACGGCAGTGAGCGTGACGGTCCGGGTACCGGCCAAGGTCAACGTCCAGCTCGCGGTCGGCGGCGCCCGCCCCGACGGCTACCACGACCTCGCCAACGTCTTCCTCGCGGTCGGGCTGTACGACGAGGTGACCGTGGAGCGCGCGGACTCGCTCACCGTCACCTGCGACGGGCCGGACGCCGGCCAGGTGCCCCTGGACCGCACCAACCTCGCCGCCCGCGCCGCCGGACTCCTCGCCGCGCGCCACGGCATCGCGCCCGACGTGCACATCCACATCGCCAAGGACATCCCCGTCGCCGGGGGCATGGCGGGCGGCTCCGCCGACGGCGCGGGCGCGCTGCTGGCCTGCGACGCGCTGTGGGGACTGGGCTCCTCGCGCGCCGAACTGCTCGACATCTGCGCGGAACTCGGGTCCGACGTGCCGTTCAGCCTGGTCGGCGGGGCGGCGCTCGGCACCGGCCGCGGTGAGCACCTCACGGAGCTGGCGGTGGGCGGCACCTTCCACTGGGTCTTCGCGATGGCGGACGGCGGGCTGTCGACGCCGGTCGTCTTCGGCGAGTTCGACCGGCTGAACGAGGGCGCGGCCGTGCCGGAGCCCGTCGCCTCCCCCGGACTGCTGGAGGCGCTGCGCACCGGTGACACGGCGGCGCTGGCCGGGGCGCTCGTCAACGACCTCCAGCCCGCGGCGCTCTCGCTGCGGCCGTCGCTGGGCGCGACGCTCGACGCGGGGACGGGCGCGGGGGCGCTCGCCGCGCTCGTCTCGGGCTCCGGCCCGACGACGGCCTTCCTGACGAAGGACGAGGAGTCGGCGCGGGGGGTCGCCGCGGCGCTCCTCGCCTCCGGGACGTGCCGGGCGGCGCGGGTGGCCCAGGGGCCGGCGGCGGGGGCGAGGGTGGTTTCCCGGGGGTAGGGGTGCGGGGGCGGGGTGCTTCGGGCGGGGGGTGGTGCGCCTGCGGCGGGCCTTTCCCCACCCCGCCCCTTCCCGTGACCGGGGCTCCGCCCCGGACCCCGCGCCTCGAACGCCGGCGGGGCCGGAGAGCGCAAGGCGGGGCCGGAGGGCGCACGGGGGTGCACGTCCGGCGGGGCCGGAGTTGAGGTGCACGCCCGGCGGCCCGGAGGCGGAGGGGGTACTCACGCGCGGGTGAGTAGCTGCGCTCTGACCGGGCCGCGGAGCGGGCGGCAGGGTGGCGGGTATGGCATCGACTGTGCGGGCGCTCGCCGAGCGCACCCCCGAGAATCGTGACCGGTACGTCGACCTGTTGCGGGTCGCCTCGCTGGCGACCGTGGTCGCAGGGCACTGGCTGATGGCGGCCGTGACCGAGGACGGCGTGGGGAACCTGCTGGCCGTCGTGCCCGGGTTGCAGGTGCTGACCTGGGCGCTCCAGGTGATGCCGGTGTTCTTCTTCGTGGGCGGGTTCTCGCACGCCCTCTCCTACCGCTCGCTCGGGCGCCGGCATCCGGAGGGGGCCGTGTACTCGGCGTTCCTGCGGGGGCGCTTGCAGCGGCTGCTGCGGCCGACGATGGCCTTCGTGCTGGTCTGGGGGGCGCTGGCGCTCGTCGTGCAACTGCTCGGCGGGGGCGGCGGGATGACCGGGGTGGCGCTGCGGCTGGTGACGCAGCCGCTGTGGTTCATCGGGATCTACCTCGCGATGGTGGCGTTCACCCCGCCGCTGCTGCGGCTGCACGAGCGCTGGGGGTGGGGCGCGTTCGGCGTGCTCGCCGGGGGCGCGGTCCTCGTGGACGTGCTGCGGTTCGCGTTCGGGGTGCCGTTCGTGGAGTTCCTGAACTTCGCGTTCGTCTGGCTCGCCGTCCACCAGCTCGGCTTCCTGCGGGCCGACGGCCGGATCAGGATGCCCGGGCTGCTCGCGGGGGCCGGTCTCGCCGGGGCGGCGGCGCTGGTGGCGTTCGGGCCGTATCCGCTGTCCATGGTGGGCATGCCCGGCGAGAAGATCTCCAACATGGCGCCGCCGACGCTCGCGCTGCTCTGCCACGGGCTGTGGCTCGTCGGCGCGGTCGAGCTGCTCCGGGGGCCCGGTGGCCGGCTGGTGGCGCGGGCCGGGGTGTGGCGGGCGGTCGTCGCCGCCAACGGCATCGCGATGACGGCGTTCCTGTGGCACCTGACGGCGATGCTCGGGGTGTACGGGGCGATGGCGGCAGCCGGGATCACGCTGCCGGAGCCCGCTTCCGCGGCCTGGTGGGCGCAGACGCCGCCGAGGATCGCCGCGGCCGCCGCGGTGACCGCGCTCCTGGTCGCCGTCTTCCGCAGGTTCGAGCGGCCGGGCGGGCGGCCCGTCGCGCCGCCGCCGGGCACCGGCCCGATCGCGGCCGTGGGGATCACCCTCTGCCTGTTCGGCGTCCTCGGCCTGTCCATGGTCGGCTTCGGCGGGCTGCTGGAGGGCCGGACGGCCCTGCTGATCGCGGTGCACGTCAGCGCGCCGGCCGCCGTCGTGATGGCGCTGGGCGGATGGCTGCTGGTGGAGCGGGCGGGACGGGCCGGACGGCCGCTCGCCGCACTGCCCGGCGGGGGCGGGCCCGCCTGACAAGTAGGCTGGGACGTCGATCGTTCCCCCTGGCAGGAGAGTAATGGCCGTCAACCTGGTCAATGTCGAGGCAGTCAGCAAGGTGTACGGCACCCGTGCGCTGCTGGACTCCGTCTCCCTCGGCGTGTCCGAGGGGGACCGCATCGGCGTCGTCGGCCGCAACGGCGACGGCAAGACCACGCTGATCCGCATGCTCGCCAAGCTGGAGGAGCCCGACACCGGGCGGGTCACCCAGAGCGGTGGACTGCGGATCGGCGTCCTCACGCAGCACGACTCGCTCGACCCCGCGGCCACCATCCGGCACGAGGTCATCGGCGACCTCGCCGACCACGAGTGGGCGGGCAACGCCAAGATCCGCGACGTGCTGACCGGCCTTTTCGACGGGCTGGACCTGTCGCAGTTCCCGCAGGGCCTCGACACGGTGATCGGCCCGCTGTCCGGCGGCGAGCGCCGCCGGGTAGCGCTGGCCAAGCTGCTCATCGCCGAGCAGGACCTGATCGTCCTCGACGAGCCGACCAACCACCTGGACGTGGAGGGCATCGCCTGGCTGGCGCAGCATCTGCGGGCCCGGCGCTCGGCGCTCGTCTGCGTCACCCACGACCGCTGGTTCCTCGACCAGGTCTGCACCCGCATGTGGGACGTGCAGCGCGGCGACGTGTTCGAGTACGAGGGCGGCTACAGCGACTACGTCTTCGCCCGCGCCGAGCGCGAGCGCATCGCCGCGACGGAGGAGTCCAAGCGGCAGAACCTGATGCGCAAGGAGCTCGCCTGGCTGCGGCGCGGCGCGCCCGCCCGGACGTCCAAGCCGCGCTACCGCATCGAGGCGGCGAACGAGCTGATCGCCGACGTGCCGCCGCCGCGGGACACCTCCGAGCTGATGAAGTTCGCCTCGGCCCGGCTCGGCAAGACCGTGTTCGACCTGGAGGACGTGACCGTCCAGGCCGGGCCCAAGGTGCTGTTGCGGCATGTGACCTGGCAGCTCGGTCCGGGCGACCGGATCGGCCTGGTCGGCGTCAACGGCGCGGGCAAGACCTCCCTGCTGCGGGCGCTCGGCGACGCGGCCACCACCGGCGGCGAGCAGCAGCCCGCGGCCGGCCGGGTCGTGGTCGGCAAGACGGTGCGCCTGGCCTACCTCTCGCAGGACGTGACCGAACTGCCGCCGTCCCTGCGGGTGCTGGAGGCCGTGCAGCAGGTGCGCGACCGGGTCGACCTCGGCAAGGGCCGCGAGATGACCGCCGGGCAGCTCTGCGAGCAGTTCGGCTTCGGCAAGGAGAAGCAGTGGACGCCGGTCGGCGACCTGTCCGGCGGTGAGCGCCGCAGGCTCCAGCTGCTGCGCCTGCTGATGGACGAGCCGAACGTGCTCTTCCTCGACGAGCCGACGAACGACCTCGACATCGAGACCCTGACCCAGCTGGAGGACCTCCTCGACGGCTGGCCCGGCTCCATGATCGTGATCTCCCACGACCGGTTCTTCATCGAGCGGACCACCGACCGGACCTTCGCGCTGCTCGGTGACGGCGCGCTGCGGATGCTGCCCCGCGGCATCGACGAGTACCTGGAGCGCCGCGCGCGGATGGTGGCGGAGGCGGCCCCCGCCGTCCCGGCCGCCGCCTCCGCCGGCACCAGGGAGAAGCCGGCCGCCGACGCCCGCGCCGCCAAGAAGGAGCTCCAGCGGATCGAGCGGCAGCTCGACAAGATCGCGGGCAGGGAATCCACGCTGCACACGCAAATCGCCGATAACGCCACGGACTTCGAGAAGGTGGCGAAACTGGATGCGCAGCTCCGCGAACTCGCGGGGGAACGCGAGGAGTTGGAAATGCGCTGGCTGGAGCTGGCCGAGGACGCGTAGTTCCGGCCCCGCCCGCCATCCGTGTGGAAGCGGTGGAAAGCGCGTAACAACCGCATCACGGCCCGGTCCTCCCTTGGGAACAGGGGAGGACCGGACCCGTTCCGGCTTCATCAGGAGTGGTAGAAAGAAACGCGCCCGACCATGTTCGGCCGAAATCCGAAGGGAACGGTCCGGCCGAATTCTCACGGCACCGCTCGTACGCGACCGCCGGAGTGACGGGGGCACGGGCCGTCGGGGGACCTCACGGGGGGACTTCCGCGCCCGGCGCAGCGGACCGCAGGAGACAGGGGGAGGCGCTGATGCGCGAAGTGCCCGACCGGCGTGACGCCGGGGATTCTCCGTATGCCGCCGGCCCCCGACCGGCGAGAGCGGCCCCGGTCGTCCGGGCAACCCGACTCCTCACCCCATCCGACCACTTCAGAGGTAGTACGCCATGACACAGCCGCCGCCGGGCTTCGGAGCACCCCAGGACCCGCAGGGCGTCCCGCAGCCGCCCGCCCAGCCGCCCCAGATGCCGCCGGCCCCGCCCACGCCGCCGGCCGGCGCGCCCGGCTACGGCTACCCGCAGCAGGGCCAGCCCGGCCCCTACGGCCAGCAGCCCGGTCCGTACGGCCAGCAGGCGGGCCCCTACGGCCAGCAGCCCGGCCCGTACGGCCAGCAGCCCGGTCCGTACGGCCAGCAGCCCGGTCCGTACGGCCAGCAGGCTCCGCAGTACGGCAACTACCCGACGCAGCCGCAGTACCCGGGCGCGCCGACCCCGCCCTCCGGCGGTGGTCCCGGCGGCTTCTTCAAGGGCAAGCCGGGCATCATCGTGGCGGCGTCGGTCGCCGGCCTGCTCGTCGTCGGCGGCGGCGCCTGGTTCGTGCTGAGCGGTGACGACGGCAAGGAGGACAAGCCGACCGTCAGCAAGTCCAGCGACGCGCCGAAGCCGACCGGTTCCGAGAGCGTGGACCAGGGCGACGGCAAGGGCGACGGCGGCGGCGAGGGCGCCGAGGACCTCAACGCGGGCCGCAAGGACGGCGAGTCCAAGGTCCTCTTCCTCAACACCAACGACGTCGACCTGCCGCGCAACGGCGCCGAGGTCTTCGGCCTGTGGACCGTCGGGGACACCGTCGTCAAGGCCATGTACCGCGAGGTCGCGGGCTACTCGGTGGCCGACGGCAGCAAGAAGTGGAGCGTCCCGGTCAGCACCAAGGTGTGCTCGGCCCCCGTGAACGCCTCCGCCGACGGCAAGATCGTCATCGGTGTCGAGGACGGCCTCACCGAGAAGGCCAAGTGCAACGACCTCCAGATGATCGACCTCAAGGCCGGCAAGGCGGGCTGGAAGAAGTCCATCCCCAAGCCCACCGGCGCCTTCGCGTCGCTGGCCGACTACACGCTCTCCATCAGCGGCAACACCCTCGCGGTGGGCGGCACGGGCAGCTCCTACGGCTTCTCCCTCGCCGACGGCAAGCAGCTCTTCACCGGTCCGTCCGACGGCTGCAAGCCCTTCGCCTTCGCCGGCGGCCCCAAGCTGCTGGCCGGCGCGAGCTGCCCGACCAGCGACTACGACAAGCCCAAGCACCAGCTCCAGGAGCTCGACCCGGCCACCGGCAAGGTGAAGTGGTCGTACAACACGCCCGAGGGCTGGGAGATCGACAAGGTCTACTCGTCGAGCCCGCTGGTCATCTCCATCACCCAGCGTGAGCCGAAGAAGTGGTCGATCGTCGCGCTGACCGACGCCGGCAAGCCCCGCGCCACGATCGACGGCGGCAAGGACAAGTTCGCCCCCCGCTGCGGCGGCGCGTTCGTGGTCTTCGGCCAGAACCTCGAAGGCTGCACCGGAGTGGCCGCCGACGCCCGGAACTTCTACATGGCGACGGACACCGGCTACGGCAACGCCAACGAGGTCGTCGCGTTCAGCCTCGACACCGGCAAGGCGGCCTGGCGCTCCAAGGCCCCGGCCGAGCGGGAGATGTCGCCGCTGCGCATGGAGGGCGGCCAGCTCCTCGTCTACATGGGCGCCTCCTACGACACGGGCGGCACGCTCGCGACGATCGCCCCGTCCGGCGGCGCGCCCAGGACGCTGCTCCAGAACCCGGCGTCGACCTCGCAGATCGAGAGCTCCTTCTACTCGCCGAAGATGGCCTACGCCGACGGCCGTTTCTTCATCGCCAGCGGGCGGGTGAGCGCCGGCAACGACGAGGAGGAGAAGAAGACGAAGACCATGATGGGCTTCGGCCGGTGATCGCGGCCCGAGCCCCCGAATCCCCCTCCCCTCTCCGTCCCTTGAGGTAAGCACCCCATGACGCAGCCGCCGCCCCCGCCGAACCAGCCGCCGGGCCCGCCCCCGAACCAGCCGCCGAACGAGCCCCCGCAGGGCGGGTTCGGCGGCCCCCAGGAGCCCCCGGCCGGCGGGTTCGGCGCCCCGACCCCGCCGCCGCAGGACGGTTCGTACGGCTACCCGCAGACGCCGCCGCCGCAGGACGGCTCGTACGGCTACCCGCAGACGCCCCCGCAGGGCGGCGGGTCCTACGGCTACCCGCAGACGCAGCCCCAGCAGCAGTACGGCTACCCGGGGGCGCCGACGCAGGGCCAGCCCGCCTACGGCGCCCCGCAGCAGGGCGCGACGGCACAGCAGCCGTACGGCTACCCGACGCAGCCCATGCAGCCCGCGGCGCCGGGCCCCGGCGGTGGCGGCGGCGGGCGCAGGATCAGCACCCAGATGCAGATCATCATCGCGGCGGCCGTCGCCATCGTGCTGATCGTCGTCGGCGGCATCGTCTACGCCTCGTCCGGTGACGACGGCAAGAAGGACGAGGCCAAGAACAGCTCGGGCGGCGCCTCCGGTGACGGCGGCAAGGACGGCGGCGAGGGCGGCAAGACCGCGCCCGACGGCGCCGGCACCGAGAAGCCGGGCGCCACCACCTCCTCCAAGGTGGCCTACCAGCTCCCCGAGCCGGCCCGCGAGGACCTGACCGCCGTGCCCGGCTCCTGGGTCACCGACAAGGCCTTCGTGAAGCCCGGCGTGAACTCGGTCGTCGGCTACGACGTGGCCAAGGGCAACGCCCTGTGGACGACCCCGCTCGCCGGCCAGGTCTGCGCCGGTTCGCGGCACGTCACCGAGGACAACAAGACCGCGATCCTCTTCGAGGCCAAGAAGCGGACCGCGCCCAAGTTCTACGAGAAGTGCACCGAGGTCGGTGTCCTCGACCTGACCACCGGCAAGCTGCTGTGGAGCAAGTCCGTCACCGGCGGCGCCGGGGGCGACGGCAAGACGCAGTTCGAGCAGGTCACCGTCAGCGGCGGCACCGTCGCGGCCGGCGGCCTCTACGGCGGCGCCGCGTTCGACCTGAACACCGGTGCCGAGCGCTGGAAGCCGACGGTCGACGCCGACAACTGCCGCGACATCGGCTACGCCGGCGGCAAGGCGCTGGTGGCCGTCCGCACCTGCGGCGAGTACGGCAACCAGACCGCGGTCGTCCAGCCGGTGAACGCGGAGAACGGCACCCCGCTCTCCTCCTACAAGATGCCCGCGGGTGTCGAGGACGCGCGCGTGGTGTCCAGCGACCCGCTGGTCGTCGCGGCGGACGTCGGCGACACCGGCACCTTCGGCATCTCGGACTTCTTCTCCATCGACGCCAAGACGGGCAAGCTGCTCGCCCGGATCGCGGCCCCCGGCGACAAGTACCTGGCCCGCTGCCCGGCCAGTGACGGCGTGGAGGGCTGCCAGTTCGTGGTGGTCGGCAACGGCAAGCTCTACCTGCCGACGGAGGAGCACGAAGCGGGCGGCGACCTCGGCCGCACCAACGAGATCGTCGCCTTCGACCTGAAGACCGGCAAGGGCACCCCGGAGCGGGCCGACGCGGGTGCCGGCTACCACGCGCTGCCGCTGCGGATGGACGGCGGCAACCTGATCGTCTACAAGTGGCCCCCGTACAACAAGGGCGGTCAGATCGTCAGCATCAACGGCGCGACCTTCGAGCAGACGGTGCTGATGGACAACCCGGCGGACCGCTCCGTCCGGGACGCGGAGACCAGCTTCACCGAGAACGGCTCCGAGTACCGCTACCAGGGCGGGCGCTTCTTCATCTCGCAGGATCTGATGAGCAAGCCGCGGGCGAGCGAGTCGACCTACGGCAAGAAGTACCTGGCGATCGTCTTCACCGTCGCCGACTGACCCCTCCCGTCCGGCCCGTGGCCCGGCCCGCCCTTCCGGCGGACCGGGCCACGGCCGTTTCCGCGTCCGGCCGCACGCGCGCCATCGCCGTTCCCGGGCCGGCCGTACGCGCGCCATCGCCGTCGCCATCGCCGTCTCCGGGGCCGGGCGTACGCGCGTCCGGCCGTTCCCGGCCATCGCCGTCCCGTCCCCGGGCGCGCCGGTTTCCGGGCGGGCGGGGGTGCCCGTATCTTTCGGTGGTCCGCCCCCGGCCGCGCCACGCACGCGGCCCCTCCGCGGCCCGGCGACTACACCATCGCCGGGGCAACCGGCTCCGATTGCCGCCGAATTCGGTGATCCGTGAGCCTTCTGCCGGGACCTGGGCCCGCGCGGGTGCACGAGCGTGTAGCTTGCCGTGGTCAGGAGGCCGGGGGGCCGGGTCCGACGGGGAGGATTGCTCGATGGGCGTGCGGCTCATCGTGGTCGACGACCACAGACTGCTCGCCGAGGCACTGGCCTCGGCGCTGAAACTGCGCGGGCACCGGGTGCTCGCCGCCGCCGCGCCCGCCGCGGGGGCCGCGGAGCTGGTCGTCGCGCGCGCGCCCGAGGTGTGCCTGCTGGGCACCCAGGCTCCGGCGGCGCCGGGCGCCTTCGACCCCGTGGTCCGGATCAAGCGCGAGCGGCCGCAGGTCGCGGTGGTGGTCCTCGGGCCGGTGCCCAGCCCGCGCGGCATCGCGGCCGCGTTCGCCGCCGGGGCCTCCGGCTACGTGCGCCACGACGAACGCATCGAGGGCGTGGAACGCGCCATGGTCAAGGTCCGGGCCGGTGAGGCGGTGGTGGCACCGCAGCTCCTCCAGGGGGCCTTCGCCGAACTGCTCAATCCGGCGGCCCAGCCCGACGACGAGGGGCAGCGGCTGCTCACGCTGCTGACCCCGCGCGAGGTGGAGGTGCTGGTGCGGGTCGCCGAGGGCGAGGACACCCGGCTGATCGCGGCCGGGATGGGGATAGCGTCGAGCACCGCGCGCACGCATGTGCAGCGGGTGCTGATGAAGCTCGGCGTGGGGTCCCGGCTGGAGGCGGCGGCACTGGCCGCCCGGACCGGGCTGCTCGACCGGGCGGCGTACGGAACGCCGCCCGGCCGCAGCTAGAGCCGGTCCTCAGGGGGCAGACGGCTCATCCCCGTCCGGTCCGGGGGCGTCCGGTCCGTCGGGGGAGGTGCCCGGCCGCAGGGCGAACCAGGCGAGGAAGAACAGCCCGAGGGCCAGCATCCCGAGGCCGGTCCACAGGTTGATGTTGACGCCCTCGGCCTTCTCGAGGTCGGCGTCGGACGCGAACACCCCCGCGGTGGTGACGATGACGCCGTAGAGGGTGAACAGGCCGCCGATGATGCGGCGGATGTCGAAGAGGCGTGCCGCGGTCGCGGACTTGCCCTCCAGCTCGGAGACTTCGCGGTGCAGTTCGGACATGGTCTTCGGCCTCCGACCGGATCAGAAGGAGTAGGGGATGTAGCAGAGGGCGGCGATGGCGACGGCGCCCCAGCCCAGCAGCGCGGGCCTGCGGTACCAGGCGTCGTCGCCCTCGGCGGGCGCCTCGGCCATGCCGGGGGAGCGCGTGCCGTAGACCAGGCCGGCGAGTTCGGCCTCCGGCTTGGGCGCGGTGAACAGGGTGACGACGACCATCACGACCGCGCCGGCCACGAAGCCGACGATCGCGGAGACGAAGTTGGCGCCCTGCTCGGAGGGGATGTCGACGATGCCCTGCTTGTAGACGACGAAGTAGTTCACCATCGCCGCCGTGGTGCCGGCGAGCAGGCCCCAGACACCGGACTTCATCGAGGCCCGCTTCCAGAACATGCCGATGATGAAGACCACGAACATCGGCACGTTGAAGAAGGAGAACAGCGTCTGGAGGTAGCCCATGATGTTGCTGAAGCTGGACGCCAGGAACGCGGTGCCGATGGAGCACAGCACGCCGATCGCGGTGATCAGCCGGCCGAAGCGCAGGTAGTAGGTGTCGTCGCGGCCGGTCTTCACGTACTTGGCCCAGATGTCGTACGTGAAGACGGTGTTGAAGGACGAGACGTTGGCCGCCATGCCGGCCATGAAGGCGGCGAGCAGACCCGTCACGGCGATGCCGAGCACGCCGTTGGGCAGCAGTTCCTGCATCAGCAGCGGGATGGCGTCGTTGTAGGTGAGGCCGGAGCCGGCGGTGCCGATCTTCGGGACGACGACGGCGGCGACGAGGCCGGGGATCATCACCAGGAAGACGATGAAGATCTTCGGGAACGCGGCGATCAGCGGGGTGCGCTTGGCGGCGGACAGGTTCTTCGCGGAGAGGGCGCGCTGCACCTCGGCGAAGTTGGTCGTCCAGTAGCCGAAGGAGAGCACGAAGCCGAGGCCGAGGACGATGGTGAGCCAGTTGGCGCCCAGGGGGTTGGGGTCACCGATGCCGGTGCCGCCCCAGGCGGTGAGGAACTCGGGCCCGTGACTGGCCTCCAGCGAGCCGGTGAGCCCGTCCCAGCCGCCGACGCGCTTGAGCCCGAGGAAGGTCAGCGGCAGCAGCGCGGCGAGGATGACGAAGAACTGGAGCACCTCGTTGTAGATGGCCGAGGAGAGGCCGCCGATGGTGATGTACGCGAGGACGAACGCGCCCGCGACGACGATCGACACCCACTGCGGCCAGCCGAGGAGCGCCTCGACCACGATGGACAGGGCGTAGAGGTTGACGCCGGCGATGAGGATCGCGGCGAACGCGAAGAGCACCGAGCTGAGCAGGTGTGCGGACCTGTCGAAGCGCTGGAGCAGGAACTCGGGCACCGAGCGGACCTTGGAGCCGTAGTAGAACGGCATCATCACCAGGCCGAGGAAGACCATCGCCGGGATGGCGCCGATCCAGTACCAGTGGACGACGGCGACGCCGTACTGCGCGCCGGTCGCCGCCATGCCGAGTATCTCCGTCGCGCCGAGGTTGGCGGCGACGAAGGCCAGACCCGTGACCCATGCGGGCAGGGAGCGGCCGGAGAGGAAGAAGTCGAGGCTGGTCTTCACACTCGCCCGGGCGGCGAAGCCGATGCCCAGGACGACGGCGAAGTAGATCGCCAGGATTGCGTAGTCGAGCCCGTTCGTGGGGAGCCGGAGCCCGTCGGCCAGGTAATGCATGAGTACTCGCTTCGTTGCGCGAACTGAGTCACCCGGCAACGTACGCAGTGATGTTCGAGAAATGAACACTTCTGATGGTGTTCTTTGTTCGATCGTGATCGAGCGTGACCCGGGGCGCGCAGGTGATCACGGTGGGAAACCGCAGGCCGACGCCGAAAGTCTTGACAGTGATGTTCGGTCGTGGTTTTTTGTGTGCGGTTCTGTTGGTTGGGAGTGATCGAGGAGCTCCGCGTGAAGAAGACGTCGACCCGGCTCGCCGACGGGCGCGAGCTGGTCTACTACGACTCCCGGGACGACGCCGTGCGCGACGCCGCCGACCGGCGTCCGCTGGACGCGGTCTCCACCGCGTCCGAGATCCGGCACGACGCACTCCTCGGCGACAGCGTCGCCGTCGCCTCCCACCGCCAGGGCCGCACCTACCACCCGCCGGCCGACGAGTGCCCGCTGTGCCCCTCGCGGGACGGCCGCCTCAGCGAGATCCCGGACACGGACTACGACGTCGTCGTCTTCGAGAACCGCTTCCCCTCCCTCGCCGGCGAACGGGGCCGCTGCGAGGTCGTCTGCTTCACCTCCGACCACGACGCCTCCTTCGCCGACCTCTCCGAGGAGCAGGCCGGACTCGTGCTGGAGGCGTGGACGGACCGCACCGCCGAACTGGCCGCCGTCCCGGGCGTCGAGCAGGTCTTCTGCTTCGAGAACCGCGGCGCCGAGATCGGCGTGACCCTCCAGCACCCGCACGGCCAGATCTACGGCTACCCCTTCACCACCCCCCGTACCGCCCTGATGCTCCGCTCCGCCGCCGACCACCGCGCGGCGGGCGGCGGCAACCTCTTCGACGAGGTGGTCGCCCGCGAGCGCGAGGAGGGCAGCCGGGTGGTCCTGGAGGGGGAGCACTGGATCGCCTTCGTGCCCTACGCCGCGCACTGGCCGTACGAGGTGCACCTCTACCCCAAGCGCCGCGTCCCCGACCTGCGCGCGCTCGACGGCGCGGCGCGCACGGAGTTCCCACAGATCTATCTGGAACTCTTGAGGCGCTTCGACCGGATCTTCGGCGACGCCGAACCGCCCACGCCGTACATCGCCGCCTGGCACCAGGCGCCGTTCACGGCGCCCGGGCGGGACGACTTCGCGCTCCATCTCGAGCTTTTCACCATTCGCCGCACTTCCGGCAAGCTGAAGTTCCTCGCTGGTTCCGAGTCCGGTATGAGCGTGTTCATCAACGACGTGCCGCCGGAGGCGGCGGCCGGACGACTGCGAGAGGTAGCCAGCAAGTGAGCAACAAGTACCTGGTCACAGGCGGAGCGGGATATGTCGGCAGTGTGGTCGCCCAGCATCTGCTGGAGGCCGGACACCGGGTGACCGTGCTCGACGACCTCTCCACCGGCTTCCGTGAGGGCGTCCCGGCCGGGGCCGAGTTCATCGAGGGCCGCGTCCAGGACGCCGCGCGCGTGCTCGACGGCTCCTACGGCGGAGTGCTCCACTTCGCCGCGTTCTCGCAGGTCGGCGAATCGGTCACGGACCCGGAGAAGTACTGGCGGAACAACGTCGGCGGCAGCATGGAGCTGCTTGCCGCCATGCGCGACGCCGGGGTGCGCACCCTCGTCTTCTCCTCCACCGCGGCGACCTACGGCGAACCGGTCTCGACGCCCATCACCGAGTCCGACCCGACGGCCCCCACCAGCCCCTACGGCGCCACCAAGCTCGCGGTCGACCACATGATCAGCGGCGAGGCGGCGGCCCACGGCCTGGCCGCGGTCTCCCTGCGCTACTTCAACGTCGCCGGCGCCTACGGCGACTTCGGCGAGCGCCACGACCCGGAGTCCCACCTGATCCCGCTGGTGCTCCAGGTCGCCCTCGGCAAGCGGGAGTCCATCTCCGTCTTCGGCGACGACTACCCGACCCCCGACGGGACCTGCGTCCGCGACTACATCCACGTCGCCGACCTCGCCGAGGCCCATCTGCTGGCCCTCGACGCGGCCGCCGCGGGCGAGCACCTGATCTGCAACCTCGGCAACGGCAACGGCTTCTCGGTGCGGGAGGTCGTCGAGACCGTCCGCAAGGTGACCGGCCACCCCGTGCCCGAGGTCCTCGCACCCCGCCGCGGCGGGGACCCCGCGGTGCTGGTGGCATCCGCGGAGACGGCCCGGCAGCGCCTGGGCTGGCGACCGAGCCGTGCCGACCTGGCCGGCATCGTTTCCGACGCATGGGCGTTCGCCCGCGGAAGGGAAGAAGCGTCATGACGGACGGTGTCTGGGCGGCGCCCGGCAGGGTGAATCTGATCGGTGAGCACACCGACTACAACGACGGCTTCGTGATGCCCTTCGCGCTGCCCCACACCACGGTGGCCACCGTGGCCCTCCGCGACGACGGCGTGCTGCGGCTCCACTCGGCCGACGTGCCGGGCGACCCGGTGGAACTGCGCCTCGCCGACCTGGACCCGGGCCGCCGCTCGGGCGACTGGACCGACTACTCGGCCGGTGTGGTGTGGGCGCTCGCCGACGCCGGGCACAGCGTCCCGGGCGCGGACATCCACTACGAGTCCACCGTCCCGGCCGGCGCCGGTCTGTCCTCCTCGGCCGCCCTGGAGGTCGTCACCGCGCTCGCCCTGAGCGATCTGTGCGAGCTGGGCCTCGACCGCCCCGCGCTGGCCCGGCTGTGCCAGCGTGCCGAGAACTCCTACGTCGGCGCCCCGACCGGGATCATGGACCAGACGGCGTCCGCCTGCTGCGAGGCGGGCCACGCCCTCCACCTGGACACCCGCGACCTGACCCGCCGGCAGGTCCCGTTCGACCTCGCCGCCCACGGCCTCGAACTCCTCGTCGTCGACACCCGGGTGAAGCACTCCCACAGCGAGGGCGAGTACGGCAAGCGCCGCGCCGGCTGCGAGGCGGGCGCGGCGGCCCTCGGCGTGAGCGCGCTGCGGGACGTGCCGTACGCCGCCCTCGACGAGGCGCTCGGCCGCGTCGAGGACCCCGAGGTGCGCCGGCTGGTGCGCCATGTGGTCACCGAGAACGCCCGCGTCGAGCGGGTGATCGGCCATGCCGTGGCCGGCGACTTCCGGTCCATCGGGCCGGTGCTGACGGAGGGCCACGCCTCGCTGCGGGACGACTTCGCCGTCTCCTGCGACGAACTGGACCTGGTGGTGGAGGCGTCCGTCGCGGCGGGCGCGCTGGGGGCCCGGATGACGGGCGGCGGCTTCGGCGGCTCGGCGATCGTGCTGACGGAGGCTTCCCGGTCGTCCGACGTCGGCAAGGCGGTCCTCGACGCCTTCGCGGACCGCTCCCTGCTCGCACCGCGGCTCTTCACGGCCGTCCCGGCGGAGGGCGCCCGCCGGCTCTCCTGACGGTCGGCGGTTCTCCCGGCGGTCGACGGTTCTCCTGACGGGGACGGCGTCGGCTTCTGTCACCTTGTGCAACATCGGCACCACCAGGAACGCCGGAGGTGATCAGTTCTGCAAAAGGGCTTCCGTGCCCGGCCGCCGTCCGTACTCTGATGCACATCGCCGGTGGGGGCCGGTGTCGATCAGGGGGCGAGACCGCTGGGTACGGCGTCCGGGGCGGGGTATCACTGAGAGCACGGCGGCGGCCGTGCGCGGTGCGTACCGCTCCCCAGGCGCCGTGTCCGCGCAGATCCGTCCTCCCGCACTGGGGGTGCAGGTGATTCGTATCCGGGTCCTGGTGGTGGACGACCACCGAATCTTCGCCGAGTCGCTCGCCGCGGCGCTCGCCGCCGAGCCCGACGTCGAGGTGGCCGCGGCCGGCAGCGCGCCGGCGGCGCTGCGGTGTCTGGAGCGCGCGGCGGCCGACGGCAGGCGCTTCGACGTCATGCTCGTCGACGCCGACCTCGGCACGGCCGCGCTGCCCGCGCCCCGCGCGGTGCCCGCGGCGCGGGACGCCGAGGCCGTGGTGGACGGCATCTCGCTCGTCGCCGGACTGCGCACGCACCGGATCTCGGTGCGGTCCGTGGTGCTGGCCGAGAAGGACGACGCCGGCCGGGCCGCGCTGGCGCTCCAGGCGGGCGCCTCGGGCTGGATCGCCAAGGACTGTTCGCTGCAACGCCTGCTGGGCGTGATCAGGGGCGTGCTGCGCGACGAGACCCATATGTCGCCCGCGCTGCTCACCGGCGTGCTGCGGGAGCTGACCGCGGCCCGCAAGCACCGCACCGAGAGCGAGCAGCTCGTCGAGTCCCTGACGCCGCGCGAGCAGGAGGTGCTGCGCTGCATGGTGGCGGGGCTGGGGCGCAAAGCCGTGGCCGAGCGCCTCTTCCTGTCACCGCACACCGTCCGGACCCATATGCAGAACGTGCTCGGAAAGCTCGGCGTCCACTCCACGCTGGCGGCGGTCGCCCTCGCCCGCCGGGCGGGTGTGGGGCCGGCGGACCTGAGCGTGGATCTAGCCGGGGACGTTGTCGAACGGGGCGGTAAGTTGGCGTAGCAGCGCGGCCAGTTCGGTGCGCTGCGGGCCGGAGAGCTGGGCCAGGATGGCCCGCTCCTGGGCGAGCAGACCGGCCAGCGCCTGGTCCGCGCGGTCGCGGCCCTCCGGGGTCAGCCGGACGAGCACCCCGCGCCGGTCGTTCGGGTCCGGCAGCCGCTCGACCAGGTTCTTCTTGGCGAGCCTGTCGATCCGGTTGGTCATCGTGCCGGAGGTGACCAGGGTCTGGGTGAGGAGCTGCCCGGGGGAGAGCTGGTAGGGCGCCCCCGCGCGGCGCAGCGAGGTGAGCACGTCGAACTCCCAGGGTTCGAGCTGGTGCTCGGAGAAGGCGAGCCGGCGGGCGCGGTCGAGGTGGCGCGCGAGCCGTGAGACACGGCTGAGCACCTCGAGCGGTTCCACGTCGAGGTCGGGGCGCTCTCGGCGCCACGCCGCGACCAGTCGATCGACCTCGTCCTCCATGGCGATCAGTGTAGTTGGTCCCTCGACATGAAGTCTCTTGACGTCAAGATATAGTCTCCTTGACTATTGGGCATGGTCGGCCCGGAACACCCTTCCGCTTCGGCATCCTGTTCCTGCAAGGGGGATCGAACATGCATTCCGCACCCACCTGGGATCCACAGCAGTACCTGCGCCACGCCGGACACCGCGCCCGTCCCTTCCTGGACATGCTCGCCCGCATACCCCGGCTGCCCTCCGGCAGCCGCCCCGCCCGGATCGCCGACATCGGCTGCGGTCCGGGGAACGTCACCGCCCTGCTCGCCGACCGCTGGCCCGACGCCCACATCACCGGCTTCGACCTCTCCCGCGAGATGCTGGCGCAGGCCGGGAAGGACCACGCCGGAGCCACCGCGGGCGGCGGCTGGCTCGACTTCCGCCCCGCCGACGCCGCGCACTGGACCCCCGGCGAGCCGTACGACCTGATCGTCTCCAACGCGGCCCTCCAGTGGGTGCCCAACCACCCCGAGTCTTTCGCCGGCTGGATCGACGGGCTCACCCCCGGCGGCACCTTCGCCTTCCAGGTCCCCGGGAACTTCACCGCACCCAGCCACGCCCTGCTCGGCGAACTCTGCGAGACGCCCCGCTGGCGCGGCCGCCTCGGCGACCTGGGCCGCCGGTACGTGCACATCCTCGAACCCGCCGACTACCTGGTGCGCCTCGCCGGACTCGGCTGCGACGCCGACGCCTGGGAGACCACCTACTTCCAGCTCCTCGGCGGCGAGGACCCCGTCCTCGACTGGGTCAAGGGCACCGCCCTGCGCCCCGTGCTCACCGAGCTCGCCGACGACCCCGAGGCCACCGAGGCGTTCCTGTCCGAGTACCGCGACCTGCTGCGCGCCGCCTACCCGCCGGGCGAGCACGGCACGGTCTTCCCGTTCCGCCGGATCTTCGCCGTCGCCCGCAAGCTCTCCTGATCGCCGCGCCGGACCTCGGACCGCCCCCGGCCCGGGGCGCCGCCCGCCCCGCCCGGAGCCTTGCACATGCCCGGGGCCCCGCCACGGATCGTGGCGGGGCCCCGGGCGTACGGGCGCGCGTCAGCTCTTGCGGTGGCCTATCAGCCGCGGCTTCTGCTCCAGGCCGTCCAGACCGTGCCAGGCCAGATTCACCAGATGGGCCGCGACCTCGGCCTTCTTCGGCCGGCGGGCGTCCACCCACCACTGGCCGGTCAGGGCCACCATGCCCACCAGCGCCTGCGCGTACATCGGCGCCAGCTTCGGATCGAAGCCGCGGTTCTTGAACTCCATGCCGAGGATGTCCTCGACCTGCGTGGCGATGTCACTGATCAGCGAGGCGAACGTGCCCGTGGACTGGGCCACCGGCGAGTCCCGCACCAGGATGCGGAAACCGTCCGTGTACGCCTCGATGTAGTCGAGCAGGGCGAAGGCCGCCTGCTCCAGCAGCTCCCGCGGATGCCCCGCGGTCAGGGCGCCCGTCACCATGTCCAGCAGCTGGCGCATCTCGCGGTCCACCACGACCGCGTAGAGGCCCTCCTTGCCGCCGAAGTGCTCGTACACCACCGGCTTGGACACCCCGGCCTTGGCCGCGATCTCCTCCACCGACGTGCCCTCGAAGCCCTTCTCCGCGAAGAGGGTGCGGCCGATGTCCAGCAACTGCTCCCGGCGCTCCGCCCCGGTCATCCGCACCCGGCGGGCGCGCCTGCCGGGCGACCTCGTCTTCTCCGTACCGTTGCTGCTGCCGTCACTCGCCACATCGTCCATCATGCCGCTTCGGCGGAGCCGCTCCCGCCCGGGGCGGACACCCGGCGGGCATCGAGCCGGGAACGCTGCGGCCAGCGCACGTCGTAGGCCCAGCCCGCCAGCTCGAACCAGCGGATCAGCCGGGCGCTGGAGTCGATCTGGCCGCGCAGCACGCCGTGGCGGGCGCTGGTCGGGTCGGCGTGGTGGAGGTTGTGCCAGGACTCGCCGCAGGAGAGCACCGCGAGCCACCACACGTTGCCCGAGCGGTCACGCGACTTGAAGGGGCGCTTGCCGACCGCGTGGCAGATCGAGTTGATCGACCACGTGACGTGGTGCAGCAGCGCGACCCGCACCAGCGAGCCCCAGAAGAACGCCGTGAACGCGCCCCACCACGACATCGTCACCAGACCGCCCACCAGCGGCGGGACGGCCAGCGACACGATCGTCCACAGCACGAACTGGCGCGAGATCCGGCGCAGCGCCGGGTCCTTGATCAGATCGGGGGCGTACTTGTGCTGCGGGGTCTGCTCCTCGTCGAACAGCCAGCCGATGTGCGCCCACCACAGCCCCTTCATCAGGGCCGGCAGCGTCTCGCCGAACCGCCAGGGCGAGTGCGGGTCGCCCTCGGCGTCGGAGAACTTGTGGTGCTTGCGGTGGTCGGCCACCCAGCGCACCAGGGGCCCCTCGACGGCCATCGACCCCATGATCGCCAGCACGATCCGCAGCGGGCGCTTCGCCTTGAACGAGCCGTGGGTGAAGTACCGGTGGAAGCCGATCGTGATGCCGTGGCAGCCGATGTAGTACATGACCACCATCAGCCCGAGGTCGAGCCAGCTCACGCCCCAGCCCCAGGCGAGCGGCACGGCCGCGACCAGGGCCAGGAAGGGCACCGTGATGAACAGCAGCAGCGCGAGCTGCTCGATCGTGCGCTTGCTGTCACCGCCCAGCGTGGCGGAGGGGGCGTCGGCTGCCGGCGCCGGGGATGCGCCGTCCAGCAGATCGGGACCAGTGGTCATGAAACTTCCCTGGGGGTGGGGGAGCGGTGGACCCGCGGGCGGGTGACCCGGCGGACCATGGGCCAAGGCCCGGCCCACGGACACCCGTGGCTACGGGGCCGTAACCTACGGCGACGTAAGTATGGCAGCGCCCGGCCGCACGGCAAGAGACCTGTGGACAACGCCGGGAAAATGGACACCTATCCTGGGTGTCGTCGGACAGCGCGGTCCGCAAGCCTCCAGAACCCCTCCAGACGTGCTCAAACACTGCAAGGAGCCGCACCTGTGAGCAGTGCCGACCAGACCCCTACCGCCACCGCCGAACTGCGTGCCGACATCCGCCGACTGGGCGATCTTCTCGGCGAGACGCTCGTGCGCCAGGAAGGCCACGAACTCCTCGACCTCGTCGAGCGCGTCCGTGCCCTGACCCGTACCGACGGAGCGGCCGCAGCCGAGCTGCTGGGCGACACCGACCTGGAGACCGCGGCCAAGCTCGTCCGCGCGTTCTCCACGTACTTCCATCTGGCGAACGTCACCGAACAGGTCCACCGCGGCCACGAGATGCGGGAGCGCCGCGCCGCCGAGGGCGGACTGCTCGCCCGCACGGCCGACCGCCTCAAGGACGCCGACCCCGAGCACCTGCGCGAGACCGTGCGGAACCTCAACGTGCGCCCCGTCTTCACCGCGCACCCCACCGAGGCCGCCAGACGCTCCGTCCTCAACAAGCTCCGCCGGATCGCCGAACTGCTGGAGAACCCGGGCATCGCCGCCGACCGGCGCCGCCACGACCTCCGCCTCGCCGAGCACATCGACCTCATCTGGCAGACCGACGAACTGCGGGTGGTCCGCCCGGAGCCCGCCGACGAGGCCCGCAACGCCATCTACTACCTCGACGAGCTGCACGCCGGCGCCGTCGGCGACGTCCTGGAGGACCTCGCCGCCGAACTGGAGCGCGTCGGCGTCGAGCTCCCGCCCGGCACCCGCCCGCTGACCTTCGGCACCTGGATCGGCGGCGACCGCGACGGCAACCCCAACGTCACCCCCCAGGTGACCTGGGACGTGCTGATCCTCCAGCACGAGCACGGCATCACCGACGCCATCGAGGTCATCGACTACCTGCGCGGACTGCTCTCCAACTCCATCCGCTACGCGGGCGCCACCGAGGAGCTCCTCTCCTCGCTCCAGGCCGACCTGGAGCGGCTGCCCGAGATCAGCCCCCGCTACAAGCGCCTCAACGCCGAGGAGCCGTACCGGCTCAAGGCCACCTGCATCCGCCAGAAGCTCGTCAACACCCGCGAGCGCCTCGCCAAGGGCACCCCCCACGAGGACGGCCGCGACTACCTCGGCACCGCCGAGCTGCTGAGCGACCTCACCGTGATCCAGACGTCGCTGCGCGAGCACCGCGGCGGCCTCTTCGCCGACGGCCGCATGGACCGGGTCATCCGCACCCTGTCCGCCTTCGGCCTCCAGCTCGCCACCATGGACGTCCGCGAGCACGCCGACGCCCACCACCACGCCCTCGGCCAGCTCTTCGACCGCCTCGGCGAGGAGTCCTGGCGCTACGCGGACATGCCGCGCGACTACCGGCAGAAGCTCCTCGCCAAGGAGCTGCGCTCCCGGCGTCCGCTGGCTCCCACGCCCGCCCCGCTGGACGCCGCCGGGGAGAAGACCCTCGGCGTGTTCCACACCGTCAAGCAGGCGTTCGAGCGCTTCGGCCCCGAGGTCATCGAGTCGTACATCATCTCGATGTGCCAGGGCGCCGACGACGTCTTCGCCGCCGCCGTCCTCGCCCGCGAGGCCGGACTGATCGACCTGCACGCCGGCTGGGCGAAGATCGGCATCGTGCCCCTGCTGGAGACCACCGACGAGCTCAAGGCCGCCGACGTCATCCTGGAGGGCATGCTCGCCGACCCCTCCTACCGGCGCCTGGTCTCCCTGCGCGGCGACGTGCAGGAGGTCATGCTCGGCTACTCGGACTCGTCCAAGTTCGGCGGCATCACCACCAGCCAGTGGGAGATCCACCGCGCCCAGCGCCGGCTCCGCGACGTGGCCCACCGGCACGGCGTACGGCTGCGCCTGTTCCACGGCCGCGGCGGCACCGTCGGCCGCGGCGGCGGCCCCTCGCACGACGCGATCCTCGCCCAGCCCTGGGGCACCCTGGAGGGCGAGATCAAGGTGACCGAGCAGGGCGAGGTGATCTCCGACAAGTACCTGATCCCCTCGCTCGCCCGCGAGAACCTCGAACTGACCGTCGCCGCCACGCTCCAGGCGTCCGCCCTGCACACGGCGCCCCGCCAGTCCGACGAGTCGCTCGCCCGCTGGGACGCGGCGATGGACGTCGTCTCCGACGCCGCCCACGCCGCCTACCGCGAACTCGTCGAGGACCCCGACCTCCCGACGTACTTCCTGGCCTCCACCCCGGTCGACCAGCTCGCCGACCTGCACCTGGGCTCGCGGCCCTCCCGCCGCCCCGGCTCGGGCGTCTCGCTCGACGGACTGCGCGCCATCCCGTGGGTCTTCGGCTGGACCCAGTCCCGGCAGATCGTGCCCGGCTGGTTCGGTGTCGGTTCCGGTCTCAAGGCGCTGCGCGAGGCCGGACTCGACGGCGTGCTCGACGAGATGCACGGCCAGTGGCACTTCTTCCGCAACTTCCTCGCCAACGTCGAGATGACGCTGGCCAAGACGGACCTGCGGATCGCCCGCCACTACGTCGACACCCTCGTCCCCGACCACCTCAAGCACGTCTTCGACGTCATCGAGGCGGAGCACGACCTCACCGTCGCCGAGGTGCTGAGGGTGACCGGCAACGACGAACTCCTCGGCTCCAACCCGGCGCTCCAGCAGACGTTCGGGATCCGGGACGCCTACCTGGACCCGATCTCCTACCTCCAGGTGGCACTGCTCAAGCGCCAGCGGGACGCCGCCGAGCGCGGCGAGGACGCGGACCCGCTGCTGGCCCGCGCCCTGCTCCTCACGGTCAACGGCGTCGCGGCCGGCCTGCGCAACACCGGCTGACACCGGCGGGCCACGACACGACGGTGCCCCCGTCCCGGACCGAGGTCCGGGACGGGGGCACCGTCATGTGCGGGATGCGATCAGTGGCGGGTGGCCGTGCGGCGGCGCGCCAGGAGGTAGCCGCCACCGGCGACCAGCACGGCCGCGAGGCCGGCCAGCAGGCCCAGCGGGGCGCCGTTGCCGGTCTCGGCGAGGTCGCCGGAGGCGTCGTCACCGCCGGGGACGGGAGCCGCGGAGGTCGAGGTGCCCGGGGTGGGCTCCGAGGTGCCCGGGGTGGGCTCGGAGGTGCCCGGGGTGGGCTCCGAGGTGCCCGGGGTCGGCTCGGACGTGCCCGGGGTGGGCTCGGAGGTGCCGGGGGTCGGCTCGGAGGTGCCCGGGGTCGGCTCGACGTCCTCGCACGTGGACTTGAAGACCTTGTGCTTGGCCTTGCCGTTCTCGCCCTCGAAGGTCCAGAACAGCTTGTACTGGCCCTTGGGGAGCTTCATGTCCTCGGTGCGCTCGTGGCCCTCCTCGTCGAGGGTGAGCGAGCCGGACTCCACGACGGTGCCCTTGTCGAGGTCGTTGTTCGCCCAGGCCTGGATCTCCCAGTCCGCCTTCTGTCCGGCGTCGAACTTGAAGGCGACCAGGTAGAACTCGCAGACCTTGGGCTCGTTGTTCCTGAGCTCTTCGCCCGTGGTGGCGTCGTGGATCTTCACGGTGCCGTTGTCGCCCTTGGTGGCGGGCAGCACGGCGTGGGCGGCCGGAGCCGATATCGCGGTGAGCGCGGCGGCCGTGATCAGGGCGCCGGCGGAAAGGAAGGTGCGCATGGCAGTCCATCGGTTGAGAAGGGACCGTGGGGGGCGGCTCAGCGTCCTCGGGAACACGCGTGCCGGTCAAGTCACTTCGCGCACCGTATGCACCGACTGTCGCCCGATGTCGCGAAAATCCTGACAACGATCAGGTGAAGGACGCCTTCCGCTCTTCCGGACGCACCGCCGCGGGCCGCCTCAGAGCGCCAGGAACGCGGCCACCAGCAACGCCCCGCCCACACCCGCCGACACCCACGCCGCCCTGGTCAGCCGCATCCCGCCGCCGATCACCAGCGCGGCCAGCAGCAGCGCGCCGCCCAGCGGCAGCCAGGCGAACAGCCCGCCCGCCGGGCCCGTCCGCACCGCCTCGCCCGTGCCGGGCCTGAGCACCACGGTCAGCGTCTCGCCCTTGCGCACCGCGACGGACCGCTCGATGGTGACCTCGTCCCGGGCCCCCGCCGTGCCCGTGGGCGTGTACGGCCCGGTGCACACCTCTTCGTCGCAGCTCTCGATCCGCAGGGTGCCGTGTTCGCGCCCCTTGGAGAGCAGTACGTGCTGAGCGTCGTCCCAGGACGTCCAGAAGCCCGCGACCACCAGCAGCAGCGCGACGAGCGCCATCGCCGCGGTGCGGGCGTGGGTGATCATCCGGTCCGAGGAGTTCCGCTTCATGGGCCGCGATCTTTGGCCATGGGACTGCGCCGGGTCAACCTCCACCGGGCAGGCGCGACGAACGTCTCAGCCCCCGGCCCCGCGGTGGTCAGGAGTTGTACGTGCCCTGCGCGCGCTCCAGCCCGTCGATCACCAGGCACTCGGCCGCGTCCGCCGAGCGGTCCACGAACCAGTCCAGTTCCTTGCGTTCCGCCGACGAGAAGTCCTTGAGGACGAAGTCCGCGACCTGCATCCGGCCCGGCGGGCGGCCGATGCCGCACCGCACCCGGTGGTAGTCCGGGCCCATCGCCTTCGTCATCGACTTCAGCCCGTTGTGGCCGTTGTCCCCGCCGCCCAGCTTGAGCCGCAACGTGCCGTAGTCGATGTCCAGTTCGTCGTGGACCGCCACGACGTTCGCCGTCGGCACCTTGTAGAAGTCCCGCAGCGCCGTCACCGGACCGCCCGAGAGGTTCATGTACGACATCGGCTTCGCCAGCACCACCCGGCGGCTCATCGGGCCGGGCGGCCCGATCCGGCCCTCCAGCACCTGGGCCTGCGCCTTCTGGGCCCGCTTGAACGAGCCGCCGATGCGCTCGGCCAGCAGATCGGCCACCATGAAGCCGATGTTGTGGCGGTTGCCCGCGTAACCGGGCCCGGGGTTGCCGAGACCCACGATCAGCCAGGGGGCGTTCACGTCCGACATCTGTGCCGACTCTCCTCGTCACCGGCCCGAACAGAAGGAACGGGGTGGCGGGCCGCAGCCCGCCACCCCGTGAAAAGCTCAAGCAGAGCTTACGGCTCAGGCCTCGGCGGCCTCGTCGCCCTCGCCCTCGGTGCCCTCGGCGGCCGGCTCCTCGGCCTGCGCGGCCAGGACCTGGATGACGACGGCGTCGTCCTCGACGGTCAGCGTGGTGCCCTTGGGCAGCGTGACGTCCTTGGCCAGGACGGAGTCACCGGCGGACAGGCCCTCGACGGAGACCGTGACGGACTCGGGGATGTGGGTGGCCTCGGCCTCGACCGGCAGGGCGTTCAGCACGTGCTCGACCAGGAACGCGCCGGGGGCCAGGTCGCCCTCGGTCAGGACCGGGATGTCGACGCTGACCTTCTCGCCGCGCTTCACGAGGAGCAGGTCGACGTGCTCGATGAAGCCCTTGAGCGGGTTGCGCTGCACGGCCTTCGGGATCGCGAGCTCGTTCTTGCCGTCGATGGCGAGGGCGAGCAGGACGTTCGGCGTACGCAGCGCCAGCAGCAGGTCGTGACCCGGCAGCGTGACGTGGACCGGGTCGGTGCCGTGGCCGTAGAGAACGCCGGGGACCTTGTCCTCGCGGCGGATGCGGCGGGCGGCGCCCTTGCCGAACTCGGAACGGACCGTGGCGGCGAGCTTGACCTCGGACATGTGCACTCCTCGTAAGCAGTAAACGAACTGGTGGCGGTCACCCGGCCACGACTGGCCTGCTACGAAGAGCGCGTCGATAACGGACCGCCGCACCACCGGTGCGGCCTCCCTCGCCGAGCAACCCGCACAGTCTACGCGGCGGCCCCCCGGGCCCCAAATGGATCACCCGGCGCCCGCACACCCAGGCACCCGGCGCCCGCGCACCAGGCCCCCGGCGCCCGCGGACCCGGTGCCCCGCGTCCACCCGTCCGGCGCCGGGCGCACGCGCGAGGGCCGCCCCGCACACGGCGGGACGGCCCTCGCGAAGACGGTGGGTGCGCCGCCTACTTGTCCTCCTCGAAGAGGCTCGTGACCGAGCCGTCCTCGAACACCTCGCGCACCGCGCGCGCGATCGTCGGCGCCATCGACAGCACCTTGATCTTGTCCAGCTCCAGCTCACCGGGCGTCGGCAGCGTGTTCGTCAGCACGAACTCGCTCACCTTCGAGTTCTTCAGCCGGTCGGCCGCGGGGCCCGACAGGATGCCGTGGGTGGCCGTCACGATGACGTCCTCGGCCCCGTTGGCGAACAGCGCGTCCGCCGCGGCGCAGATCGTGCCACCGGTGTCGATCATGTCGTCCACCAGCACGCAGACCCGGCCCTCGACCTCGCCGACGACCTCGTGGACCGTCACCTGGTTGGCGACGTCCTTGTCACGGCGCTTGTGCACGATCGCCAGCGGCGCGTCCAGACGGTCGCACCAGCGGTCGGCCACCCGCACCCGGCCGGCGTCGGGCGAGACGATCGTCAGCTTGTTCCGGTCCACCTTCGCGCCCACGTAGTCCGCGAGCACCGGCAGCGCCGACAGGTGGTCCACCGGACCGTCGAAGAAGCCCTGGATCTGGTCCGTGTGCAGGTCCACCGTGAGGATGCGGTCCGCCCCGGCCGTCTTCAGCAGATCGGCGATCAGCCGGGCCGAGATCGGCTCGCGGCCGCGGTGCTTCTTGTCCTGCCGGGCGTAGCCGTACGACGGGATGATCACGGTGATGCTCCGGGCCGAGGCCCGCTTGAGAGCATCGATCATGATCAGCTGCTCCATGATCCACTTGTTGATGGGAGCCGTGTGGCTCTGCATCAGGAAGCAGTCCGCGCCGCGGGCCGACTCCTGGAAGCGGACGTAGATCTCACCGTTGGCGAAATCGAATGCCTTCGTCGGGACGAGGCCGACACCGAGCTGGTGTGCGACCTCCTCGGCAAGCTCGGGGTGGGCGCGGCCGGAGAAGAGCATCATCTTCTTCTCGCCGGTCGTCTTGATCCCGGTCACAGCACTGTCTCCTCAGACGTGTTCTCTGGCCGCCACGGTCCCAGGAGACCTGGGAACCCCGGACGCGAGCCAGCCGAATTTGTGTGCACGTATCACGGTACGCCGAGTTGGACGCACCTGTTTCCGGTCAGTTCTCGCCGACGACGTCCTCGGTTGCCGCCGCGGCAGCCTGCGCGGCCGCGCTGCCGGGACGCTTGCGTGCCACCCAACCCTCGATATTCCGCTGCTGGCCCCGGGCGACGGCCAGTGAACCGGCCGGCACGTCCTTCGTGATCACGGAGCCGGCGGCCGTGTAGGCGCCGTCCCCGACAGTGACAGGAGCCACAAACATGTTGTCCGAGCCCGTACGGCAGTGCGAGCCGATCGTGGTGTGGTGCTTCTTCTCGCCGTCGTAGTTCACGAACACGCTGGCCGCGCCGATGTTCGAGTACTCGCCGATCGTCGCGTCGCCCACGTACGACAGGTGCGGCACCTTGGTGCCCTCGCCGATCACGGCGTTCTTCGTCTCGACGTAGGTGCCGATCTTGCCCTTGGCGCCAAGCCTCGTCCCGGGGCGCAGATACGCGAACGGCCCCACCGACGCGCCCTCGCCCACCTCGGAGGAGTACGCCACCGTGTTGTCCACCCGGGCGCCCGCGTGGACCACGGTGTCCGTCAGCCGCGTGTTCGGGCCGACCTCGGCGCCCTCGCCGACATGGGTCGCGCCGAGGAGCTGCGTCCCCGGGTGCACGACCGCGTCCGGCTCGAACGTCACCGTCACGTCGACGACGACCGACGCCGGGTCCACCACCGTCACGCCCGCGAGCATCGCCTGCTCCAGCAGCCGCTGGTTCAGCAGCCGCCGCGCCTCGGCGAGCTGGAGGCGGTTGTTGATGCCCAGGATCTCCCGGTGGTCCCCGGCCACCGACGCGCCCACCCGGTGACCCGCCTCGCGCAGGATCCCGAGCACATCGGTCAGGTACTCCTCGCCCTGGCTGTTGTCGGTCCGCACCTTCTTCAGCGCGTCGCCGAGCAGCGCGCCGTCGAACGCGAAGACGCCGGAGTTGATCTCCCGGATCGCCCGCTGCGCGTCGCTCGCGTCCTTGTGCTCGACGATCGCCGTCACCGCGCCGGTGGCGGCGTCGCGCACGATGCGGCCGTAGCCCGTGGAGTCGGGCACCTCGGCGGTCAGCACCGTCACCGCGTTGCCGTCGGCGCCGTGGGTGGCGGCGAGCGCGGACAGGGTCGCGCCGGTCAGCAGCGGGGTGTCGCCGCAGACCACGATCACCGTGCCGTCCGGCGCCCCGCCGAGCTCCTCCAGCCCCATGCGCACGGCGTGACCGGTGCCGTTCTGCTCGGCCTGGAACGCGGTCCGCGTCCCGGCGTACCGGTCGGCGAGGTGTGCCTCCACCTGCTCGCGCGCATGGCCCACGACGACGACGAGCTGCTCGGGCTCCAGCTCACGCGCGGCCGATACGACGTGTCCCACGAGCGCACGCCCGGAGATCTCATGCAGGACTTTGGGGGTCTTCGACTTCATGCGGGTGCCCTCACCCGCTGCAAGGACGACGACGGCTGCCGGGCGATTGGCGCTCACGGAAATGCCCTTCGGCTTCGGGTGGTGGACACCCGAAGGATACCGGGGGGTTTCGGAGCGGAAACGGGCGCGGGTCCTGACCGTGAGGTCAGGACCCGCAGCGTGCTGGTGGCTCCCGGGGAAGGAATCGAACCCTCATTCAATGGACCAAAACCATTTGTCCTGCCATTAGACGACCCGGGATGGCATGCGCTCTATGCCCGTTTTCTCTTACCGGGGTCCAGAGCAGCCCCCACTATGCCGTACCAAGTGCCTTCCATGCGACGGTACAGGCCCGCGCTTCCCCTGACGTAGACCGTCAGAGCCCCTCGGTACGCCGGTCCGGTGTTCCTGCGCCGCGTCAGGGGGTTGTGCCGTTTGACCACCGTCTTGTTGAAGTGCGACGCGTCCGTCCCCGTGAGCCTCGCCCAGTAGGCCTGGGCCTCTGCGGCGTCCGCGTTCTCGTGGATGTTCAGCGTCAGACGGAGCCGGTCCCGGCTGACGCCCAGCAGCTCCAGCCATCGCAGATGGAGCCTGATCACATCCGGATCGCTGTTGATGAACTTCAGGTGCTCCCTGCGCTGCCACGGTTTGTCCTTGCCGCCCTCCGCCCAGTAGAGCGCGGCGCCCACCAGGAGCAGCTCCCGTTCCGAGAGCTCGCCGACGCTGTGCGCGGCTTCCGCCTTCGCGGTCCTCCGGTCCTCCTCCCGGGCGGCTCTCAGATGGGCCAGGCCCGCGTTCATCAGCGCCCGCTGTTCCTCTTCGGTGTACCGCGGCTCCGGCTTCGGGAGGTCGCGTACCCAGAGGGAGATCGAGCTCTTGGAGCAGCCGAGTTCGAGCTGGATGCGGTCGTACGTCAGGCCGGCGAGGCGGAGCTCGCGCGCTCGGGCGCGGAGGTCGTCCTTGGCGTTGGGCTGTCTGGTCCGGGCCGGCGGGGGTTCGCCCCCGACCAGGCGGTGGAGGAGATCGTTGTTGTGGACGCGGAGGCGGTCACGGATCTGGCGGAGGCTGAGGCCCTGGCGGCGCAGCGCTGTGGCACGGGCGCGGAGGTCCTCGAAGGCGGTGGGGCTGTCGTCGGAATGTGCCATGGGGAGATCGTCCGCAGCGGCGGGGCCCCGTGGTTCGACATGCTGATCGATTCACCAGTTCGAGTGTTCTGGTGGCTTTTCGGGTGGGAACCGCCGTGTCCGCACTCCGTCCGTGGTGCCGGGAGCGACGGCGTACGCCCCGACGCGCGCCCGTGGGACCCCCCTTAAACCGGTGGCACCCGCCCGTAGTCTGGAGGGCATGACCGCAACGGGGGCAGAGCAGGACGCCACGGGCCCGACCGCCCGGGCGTGGCTGTGGTGGGGGCGGCGGCGCAGTGCCGTGCTGGATGTGGGGCTGGCGGCGGCGTCGGCCCTGGAGTGCGCGGTGCAGGGGGTCGGTTTCGCCGAGCACGCCGGTCTGCCGGTGCCCTTCGGGGTGCTGTTCGGACTGGCCGTCGGGTCGGTGCTGGTGCTGCGGCGGCGGTGGCCGATCGCCGTGGTGCTCGTGTCCGTGGCGACGACGCCGGCGGAGATGGGCTATCTGATGGCCGTCGTCGGGCTCTACACGCTGGCCGCGTCGGAGGTGCCGCGGCGGATCATGGCGACGCTGGCCGGGATGTCGCTGGCGGCCACGTTCATCGTCACCTTCGTCCGGGTCCGCCAGGACGTGCAGGCCGCGGACTACGGGGCCTGGTACGAGCCGGTCACGGCGGTGTTCCTGTCGCTCGGGCTGACGGCTCCGCCGGTGCTGCTCGGTCTGTACATAGGGGCGCGCCGGAGGCTGATGGAGAGCCTGCGGGAGCGGGCGGACAGCCTGGAGCAGGAGCTGTCGCTGCTGGCCGACCGGGCCGAGCAGCGGGCGCAGTGGGCGCGCCAGGAGGAGCGGACGCGGATCGCGCGGGAGATGCACGACGTGGTCGCGCACCGGGTGAGCCTGATGGTGGTGCACGCGGCGGCGCTGCAGGCGGTGGCGCTCAAGGATCCGCAGAAGGCGGTGAAGAACGCGGCGCTGGTGGGCGACATGGGCCGACAGGCGCTGACCGAGCTGCGGGAGATGCTCGGGGTGCTGCGCGCGGGCGGTTCCGAGAAGGTCCCGGAGGCGAAGCCGGTGCCGCTGGCGGCGGTGGGGGCGGCCGCGGCCGCGGCCGCCGCCGCGGCGGCGGAGGACGGGCCGTGTCTCGCGGACATCGAGGCGCTGGTCGGGCAGTCCCGGCAGGCGGGGATGGTCGTGGAGTTCGCGGTGCACGGTGACGCGCGGGACTACGCGCCCCAGGTGGAGCAGACCGCGTACCGGGTGGTGCAGGAGGCGCTGACCAACGTCCACAAGCACGCGGCCGGGGCGAAGGTCAGGGTCCGGCTCGCGCATCGCGAGGCGGAGGTGGCGATGCAGGTGGAGAACGGGGCGCCGGACGCCGCGGGCACGGCGGCCCCGGTTCTGCCGAGCGGCGGCAACGGGCTGGTGGGGATGCGGGAGCGGGTGACCGCGCTGGGCGGGGTGTTCGTCTCGGGCCCCACCGACGCGGGCGGCTTCCGGGTGTCGGCGGTGCTGCCCCACGGGGAGCGGGCGGCCTGAGGCGGGCCCCCGCGCCGGGCGGGCCGCCGGGCGGTCAGCCGGTGGTGAGCCGGGCGGGCTGGACGCCGGTGACCAGGGTGGTCAGGGCGTGGTCGATGTCGGGGCCGAGGTAGTAGTCGCCGGTGTGGTCGATGCTGTAGACGCGTCCCTCGATGTCCATGGCCAGGACGGCCTGCTGGTCGCCCTCCATGCCGAGCGGGGAGACCTCCGTCTCCAGGGCGCGGCCGAGGTCGGCCAGGGTGCGGGCGAGGTGGAGGCCCGCGAGGGGGTCGAGGAGGACGGGGGCGGGCGCGTACTGGCGCCCGGGCCCGGCGGCGACGAGGGTCAGTCCGCCGAACTCCGCCCAGGCCTCGACCACGGCGGGGAAGACGCTGTGCCGGTGTCCGGCGGGTGAGGCGTGGGCGCGCAGGCTGTCGGCCCAGTGCTCGGCCTGCTTGATGTCCCAGCGGCCCGGCTGCCAGCCGGCCTCGCGCAGTGCGGCGTCGACGGCGACGGGGAAGCGGGTCGTGCTCAGGTGGTCGGGCATCGGTGTGGAGGTCAGCCGTTCTGTCGGGCGGGTGCCGTGTGGTGCCGGGCAGGTGTCAGGCGGTCGGGTCGACGGGGCGTACGCCGAAGTGGTCGAGCATGGCGGTGCAGGACCGGCAGGGCGGGGCGTAGCTGCCGTGCAGGGGGTCGCCGTCCTCGCGGATGCGGCGGGCGGTGAGCTTCGCCTGCTTGAGGGAGCGGCGGGCCTCGCCGTGGGTCAGCGGTTTGCGCTGGGCGCGCTTGGAGCGCTGCGACTCGGCGGCCGTGAGGTGCCGGGAGAGCAGGATGGCCTCCGGGCAGCGGCCGGTGAAACGTTCGCGCTGGCCGCTGGTGAGGGTGTCGAGGAAGTCCTGCACCAGCGGGTGGAGGAGCGGTGGACGGTCGCCCTTGCCCGCGGTGCCGGTGAGCGTCTCGCCGCGCACGGACAGCGCGGCGGCCACCGCGGGCAGGATGCCGTCGCGGCGGTGCCGCAGGGCGGGCGGGCGTGCGGGCTCGTCACTGCTCCAGCTCAGGCGCGGATCGCCGGATGTGCCGGGTGACGAACTTGGTTGCGCTGTGTGCATGGTTCTGTCGGTCCCCTCCGTGCACTCCCCCGAGGATGCGAGGGAACAGCCTGCCAAATGGGACGGCACGGGGGGAAGCTGGGTCGCTGAAACGTGTCGCCAGATGGGCGTTGGGTCACTCGAAAGTGACTGTTCGTTACGGAAGCGGAGCGCCAGGGGCCCCTCTTGCCGTACCGCATAGGCTGTGCTGAACCAGCCAGACGCCACAGGGGGCAAAACGCCATGACGACAGGTCGGCAGGGCCTGGGGGCAGCCACGGGCCCCGGGGCCGGCGCGCGTACCGCGCCACCGAACGCGGCCTACGCCGGGCAGCTCGTGCACTTCCCGGACCCGGTGAGGGCCGCTCGCCACCCGCGGGGTGTGCGGATGGACGACCACGGGTTCCCGGACTTCTCGCCGTACGCCCGTGCGGCGGCGGAGATCGCCGAGCCCCCGGAGGGCTTCGGTGTCGACGAGCTGCGGCTGACCGACTACGTGTCGGCGAACGCGGCCCTGCACGCGGAGGGCCACCCCCTGTGGGACACGGTGTCCGCCGTCGCCACTCCGCACGGCTGGACCTGGCACCACGTGCCGGGCACGCGGCGGATGGAGCTGGTGCCGGTCGAGGTGAAGGCGCTGCTGCGTCATCACGGCGGGCTGGTGACGGCCCCGGTGGACCAGTCCAAGCGCGGCACCCGTCCGCTGCAGGAGACGCGTCCGGCGCACTTCCGGCTGCCGCGGCACGCGGTGGCGGTCACCGAGCAGCAGCTGCTGGGTGTCGAGGAGGACCTGGGGTACCGGCTGCCCGGGGCGTACCGCACCTTCCTGAAGGCGGCGGGCGGCTGCGCGCCGGTGGGCGCGGCACTCGACGCCGAGCTGGGGATCCTGGTGGACCAGCCCTTCTTCACGGTGCGGGACGAGGCCGCGGTCAACGACCTGGTGTACGTGAACAAGTGCCTGCGCGACCACCTCACCAAGGACTACCTGGGCGTCGCGTTCGCCCAGGGCGGGATCCTCGCGGTGAAGGTGCGGGGTTCCGACATCGGCTCGGTCTGGTTCTGCGCCTACGACGACGCCCGTGACCGGGACGGTCTGAGCGTCCAGGAGCGGGTGGAGCGGCTGCTGCTGCCGTGCGGCGCGGACTTCGACGCCTTCCTCCAGCGGCTGGCGGGCAATCCCCCCGAGCTGGAGACCGTGGCGAATCTGATGGTGGACGGCGGCTTCGCGCACGCCGTGCCGGTTCCCGTTCCGGGCGAGGGGTGAGAGTGGGATGGTGACATTCGCGCAGGCGCAGGAGCGCGCCGAGGAGTGGGTGAACGGCGAGGTGCCGGCGTATCAGCACCGTGAGGTGCGGGTGCGCGAGTTCGACCTGGGCTTCGTGGTCTGGGCCGAGGACCGCGAGGGCGGTGCGCGTTCGGACGGCGGGCAGCAGCGGCTGGTGATCGCCCGGGACAGCGGCGAGGCCACGCTGTGGCCCGGGCTGCCGGTCGGTGAGGTGATCCGCCGCTACGAGGAGGAGTACGGCGCGCGGGCGGCGCAGGCCGCTCCCGCTGCGGGCGAGGCGCCGGAGCGGATCGACCTCAACCAGACGTCGTTCCTGCTGAGTCCGCCGGAGTGGCTCCAGGAGGCCGCCGACCGGCTGGGCATCCCCGACCGGCGGGACCGGTCCCTGGCGGGGCAGTCCGCCACGGACGGCGCGGGCGCGCCGTCGGGCGACCCGGCTCCGGCCCCCGCCGCCGTTTCTCCGGCCGCTCCGGCTCCGGCCGCCGCGACCCCTGCCGCGGGTTCGCCTTCGGCCGCCGCCGCTTCGGCGACGCCGTGGCCCGCCGCGGGCGACTCCGGTGCGGGCGCGGCGCCGGTGTGGCCGGACGCGGGCGCCGACGACCACGAGCCGACCGCCTCCGACGGTGTGCCCGCCACGCCGTCGGGCCGCACGGGATGGACGGACACCAGCGCCGGGGACGGGGGCGACGCCTCCGTGCCGCTGCCCGCGACGGTCTTCGCGCCGCCGCTGAACCCCGACGCGCCCCCGCCGCCGTCGGTGAGCGCCGACGCTCCCACGGCACTGATGTCGGGCGGCAGCGCGCTGCCGCGCACCACCGTGTCCCCGGCGCTCGGCGCGGGGACGCCGCCGCCCGACGCGCCCACCGCCGACGCCACGCCGCCGCCCGGGCTGACACCCCGGGGCAACGCGGACATCGCGGACGCGGCGACGAGCAAGGCCGTGCGGCCGCCGCGCGGCGCGCGGCCCGCGTCGGGCGGGGCGACGCCCCCGCCGCCGCCCGGTGCGCCCGGCACCCCCGGCGCGCGCCCCCGGGTGCCACCCCGCCGCCCGCCTCCGGCCCGGGTGCGCCCGGCGCTCCGGCGGGCGGCTACCTGCCGACGCAGCTCGTGCCGCAGTCCGGTCCGCCAGGGCCGCCGCCCGCGCCCGGTTCCACACCGCCGCCCGGTCCGCCGCCGCCCCCGGTGCGACGCCGCCGCCCGGCGGGGTGCACCACGCCGCGACGATGCTGGCGGATCCGAGCCAGCTCGGTGCGGGTCCGGGTGCGCCGCAGCCGCCCGGTCCTCCCGGTCCGCCGCCGGCGCCCGGCTCCACGCCGCCGCCCGGCGGCGGGGTCAGCCACGCCGCGACGATGCTGGCCGATCCGAGCCAGCTCGGTGCGGGTCCGGGTGCGCCGCAGCCGCCCGGTCCTCCCGGTCCGCCGCCGGCGCCCGGCTCCACGCCGCCGCCCGGTGCGACGCCGCCGCCCGCCGGCGGGGTGCACCACGCGGCGACGATGCTCGCCGGTCCGGCCCAGATGGGTCCGGGTGCGCCGCAGCCGCCCGGTCCCCCCGGCCCGGTGCCGAACGCGCCGCACCCCGGGCAGCCGCCCGCCTACGGCTATCCGCAGCAGCCCTCCGGCGTGCCGACGGTGGGCCCCGGCTACCAGGCGGTGCTGCGCTACCGCGCGCCCGACGGTTCCGAGGCCCAGCTCATCCGCCGCTCGGCACCCGGCACGCCGCACCCCGAGTGGCAGATCCTGCACGAGCTGCGCGCGCTGAACGTGCCGCCGCAGCAGGTGCTGGAGCTGCACACGGAGCTGGAGTCGTGCGAGCTGCCGGGGGCGTACTGCGTGCGGATGATCCGCGAGACGCTGCCCCAGGCACGGATCACCTCGATCGCCCCGTACGGCACCGACCATGCGTCGCGCCAGCAGGGCATGCAGCAACTGCTCGCCCACCAGGGCGAGTTGCACCAGGTGGCGGACGGGCCCGCCCGGCCCGCTCCGGTACGCGCGCCCCTTCCCCAGGTGCCGCCCGCGCCGCCGCTGCCGCCGGAGGGCGTGGCGCAGGAGCTGCTCGGGGCGTTCGGCCCGCAGGGGCTGTGCCGCTTCGACCAGCGGGCGGTGTCGCGTCAGGGGGTGCCGGAGATCGTGGCGGCGACCCTGGTGTGGGCCGGTCTGCCGGGTGACTTCAACCCGTTCTTCTGGGCGCAGCCTGCCCAGCCGGTGGTGCCGACGCTCGCGGAGCTGGCGGCGCAGCGGCAGGTGCAGCCGGCCGCGGACGCCGGTTCCTACCTGGTGCTCGGCAGCGACTTCGGCCGGGCGATCTGTGTGCAGTACGGGACGGCGCACATCGTCGCGGTGCCGGTGGAGGCCGGTCCCGGCGGGCAGCCGGTGGCGCCGCAGTTCGTGAACACCGGGCTGCCGGAGTTCGTGCGCTGCATGGCGCTGCTGGGCCGGATGTGGCGGCTGCGGTACGGGCTGACGCCGGAGCAGGCCGGCCGCTGGACGGTCGACTTCCAGGCCCAGCTCGCCGCGCTCGACCCGGCGGCGCTGGCGTCGCCGGAGAGCTGGTGGTCGGTCCTGCTGGAGCAGATGTGGGACGGGCTGCTGTGAGCCGCCGCCGCTGAGCGCGCGTCACGACGGGGGCGCCCCGCGGGAGATCCGGATCTCCCGCGGGGCGCCCCCGTCGTGTCGGGCGTCAGGCCGTCCGGTCGGCGGCCGGCGCGCCCGCCAGCAGGACGGGCTCGACCTCCTCGTACCGCAGGGCCTCCGCGCCGGCGGCGCCGCGGCGTTCGGAGAGCACGGTGCCGAGCCAGCCCGCGGCGAAGCCGAGGGGGACGGAGACGAGCCCGGTCGTGGTGAACGGGAACCAGTTGAAGTCCGCCTCGGGGAAGACGGCCTGCGGCGAGCCGGAGACCAGGTCGGTGCCGGTCATCAGCACCAGCGCCGAGACGGTGCCGGTGATCAGGGTGGCCAGGAGCCCGGTGCGCGCGTACCGGCGCCAGAACAGGCTGTAGACCAGTGCGGGGGCGACCGCGGAGGCGCCGACGCAGAACGACAGCATCAGCAGCGCCTGGAGGTTGAGGTGCCGGGCGCCGGCCGCGACGGCGAGGGCGACGAGCCCGACGCCCGCGGCGGCGGCGCGCGCCACCGCCATCTCCGTCGCGTGGCTCGGCCGCACCCTGCGCAGCCCGTGGGCGACGAGGTCGTGGGCGAGGCTGTTGGCGCAGGCCAGGGTGATCCCGGCGACGGAGGCGAGCAGGGTGAGGAAGACCGCGGTCGCCACGCCCGTGAAGAGCAGCGAGCCCAGCGGCCCCGGCTCCTGGCCGAGGAGGGCCTGGGTGACCAGCAGGAAGGCGCTCTTGCCCTGCGGGTCGGCGGCGACGAGCCCCTGGTGGCCGACGACGGCGGCGGCGCCGAAGCCGATGACGGCGAGCAGCAGGCAGGTCACCACGACGGTCGACACCGCCCATGACATGGACCGGCGCACGGCCCGTGCGCTGCGGGCGGTGAACATGCGCATCGTGATGTGGGGCAGCACCGCGGCGCCGAGCACCACCGTGAGCTGGGCGCTGATCATGTCCGTCTGGTCGCCGCCGAACTGGAGGCCGGCGGTGAGGTAGGCGTCGCCCGCGCCGCTGCCGCGCTCGGCGGCGGCCAGCAGGCCGCCCAGGCTGAAGTCGAAGCGTTCCAGCAGGAGCACCGCGACGGCGGTGGAGGCGCCGAGCAGCACCACGGTCTTCACGATCTGGATGAACGCGGTGCCCTTCATGCCGCCGATGGCCGCGTAGGCGATCATCAGCAGGCCGAGGAAGACGATCGAGCCGGTCTTGAACCCGTCGGCGTGGAAGCCGAGGACGACGGCGAGCAGGTCGCCCGCGCCGGCGAGCTGGAAGACGACCAGCGGCAGCAGCGCGGTGAGCGTGACGGCGGCCGAGGTGATCCGCACGGCCGGGCCGGGGGTGCGCCGGGTGAGGACGTCGCCCATGGTGAACCGGCCCGCGTTCCGCAGGGGTTCGGCGAGCAGGAACATCATCAGCACGAGGGAGAGCACGGTGCTCAGGGCGAGCGAGAGCCCGTCGTAGCCGAGCAGGGCGATGATGCCGATGGTGCCGAGCACGGTGCCGGCGGAGATGTAGTCGCCCGCGATGGCGAGCCCGCTCTGCACCGGGGAGAGCGAGCGGTAGCCGGTGTAGAACTCGCCGAGGTCGTCGCGGTCGGGGCCGGTCATCACGCAGAGCAGCAGCGTGACGGTGATGACGGCGATGAACGCGATCAGCGACATGGTCTGGGCGTCGGAGTCGAAGCCGTTCACGCGCGCGCACCTCCCGCGGGGTGGCGCCGTCCGCGGGGGGCGGCGGTGGCGGCGGCCTCGGCGCGCTCCCGGACGGCCGTGGCGAGCGGGTCGACGCGGCGGCGCGCGATCCGCTCGTAGACGGCGATGGCGGCGAGCGCGACGGGGAGCTGGACGAGGCCCAGCAGGACGCCGGTGGTGAGCCCGCCGCTGATCCGGCCGGTCATCAGGCCGGGCGCGTAGCCGGAGAGGAAGAGGTAGAGCACGAAGTAGCCGAGCGCGGTGAGGGTGGCGACGCGGCGCAGCCGGCGGTAGGCGGAGCCGAGCCGGCGGATCTCCTGGCGGTCGCCGGCCCCGGGGGCCGCGGGCCGCTCCCGGTGGTCGCCGTGGTCCCGGCCGTCGTCGAACGGTGTCCCGGCGAAGCCGTACTGGCCGTACGGGTCCGGGTGGGTGTCCTGGTACGGGCCGGGCCCGGGCTGCCGGTGCCGGCCGTCGGGCCGGGGGCGTGGGGGAGCGGGTGGTTCGGGGAACGCGTGGTGGTACGACATCGTGCTGCTCCTTGCCGCCCATCGGGGACGGGGCGGGTGGCGCTGGTGGTCCGCGTACGTTACTCACCGGTAGCGGATGTCGTAAGGGGTTACCGACCGTACGGTATGTCGGTTCGGTGACGATCCTGTGCGGGAGCCCCCGAGGGGCCGGCCCGGGGCTCCCGGGCGCTCAGTCCTCGTCCGTGCGGACCGGGAAGCGCTTCGGGGCGACGAACAGCAGCACCAGCAGCGCCAGGCCGGCCGCCACGGCCGCGCCCGTGTAGACGTGGTCCACGGCGGCGTCCACCGCGCGCCGCAGGGTGTCGGCGGCGGCCGACCCGCCGGACCCGTCCAGGGCGCGGGAGACGGAGTCGAGGTCGCCGCCGCCGAGACGGGAGAGCAGGACGGCGTTGGCGACCGCGCCGAACAGGGCCGCGCCCAGCGACTGGCCGACCTGGCGGCAGAAGAGCACCGAGGCCGTCGTCGTGCCGCGTTCGGACCAGCCGACCGTGGACTGCACGCCGACGATCAGCGGCAGCTGGAACAGGCCGAGCGCCGCGCCGAGCAGCAGCATCAGCAGCGCCGGCTGCCAGGCCGCGCCCGGGTACGGCAGCAGCGGGAAGGCGGCCAGGATCAGCATGGCGCAGCCGATCCCGATGATCGCCGTCCACCGGAAGCCGATCCGGTTGTAGACGTGGTTCGACAGCGCGGCGCTGACCGGCCAGCTCAGCGTCATGACCGACAGCACGAAGCCCGCGGCGATCGGCCCGAGGCCCAGCACCGACTGGGCGTAGGTCGGCAGGAAGACGGTCGGCGCCACCATCAGCAGACCGAGCGCGCCCAGTGCCAGATTGACCGCGGCGATGGTGCGGCGGCGCCACACCCAGCCGGGGATGACCGGCTCGGCGGCCCGGCGTTCGACCGCCACGGTCGCGGCGATCAGGACCGCACTGGCGCCGAGCAGCGCCAGGGATGGTGCCGAGAGCCAGGGCCAGGCGATACCGCCCTGGACGAGGGCGGTCAGCAGCAGGGCGGTGGCCAGGAAGACGAGCAGCGCGCCGGGCCAGTCCACCCGGGCGCGGGCGGCGGGCTCCGGACGGGCCGGTTCCGTGAAGTACCTGACGACGAGCCAGAGCGCGACCGCCCCGACCGGCAGGTTGATGAGGAAGATCCACCGCCAGTCCGCGTACGCCGCCAGCAGCCCGCCGACCGCCGGGCCCGCGACCGCCGACACCGCCCACACCGTGGACAGCCGGGCCTGGATGCGGGGACGTTCCTTCAGCGGGTAGAGGTCGGCGGCGATCGTCTGCACCGTGCCCTGGAGCGCCCCGCCGCCCAGCCCCTGGACGACCCGGAAGGCGATGAGCGAGGCCATGTTCCAGGCGAAGGCGCACAGCAGCGAGCCGACGAGGAACAGCACGATCCCGGCGACGAGGACGGGCTTGCGGCCGTAGGTGTCGGACAGCTTGCCGTAGACGGGCAGCGTGACGGTGACGGCCAGCAGATAGCCCGAGAACAGCCAGGAGAAGACGGCGAAGCCGCCCAGGTCGCCGACGATCTGCGGCACGGCCGTCGACACCACCGTGCCGTCGAGTGCCGCCAGCCCCATGCCGAGCATCAGCGCCGCGACCACCGGACGCCGGCCGTCCGGAGGTGCGGGGGCCGGCGCGGTGTCGGACACGCCCTGCGCGCGGCCGGTGCTTCCCATGACGCCCCCCGGATCATTTCCCGATGCATCTATTTCTGGGGGACACCTTCTCACTTGAGGCCGACGCCGCGGGAGGGTGCACTCCCGGTGTAGCGGCCCTCCCCCCACAGGCGGAGAGCCCCTAGGGGCAACTCCTCATCTGTGACCAGGGTTCGTTCGTCCGGGCGGACGACGAGAAGGGGGCCGCCCCGTCCTTACCTTGGTCTTACGGCCGGCGCCGGGCCCCGCACCACCACCGGGGGTGGGGTAAACCCCCGCACCAAGACTGCGCCGCGCACCAGCGCGCCGGGCGCCCCCGGCCGGAAGACTCGACGTGTGACCGCGGCGGCGCCCTCGCCCCCGCATCCGATGGACCGTCAGCTCAATTCCCGATGAGGAGACCTACCGTGACTACGGCTGTGACCACCCCCGCACACGGGGAAACCGGAGGGCGCCAGGCCGTGGCCGCACGGGGACGGCAGGTCGTGAAGGCCTACGGCTCCGGCGAGACCCGGGTCGTCGCGCTCGACCACGTCGACGTGGACATCGACCGCGGCCGGTTCACCGCGATCATGGGGCCGTCCGGCTCCGGCAAGTCGACGCTGATGCACTGCCTGGCCGGCCTCGACACCGTCACCTCGGGCCAGATCTTCATCGACGAGACGGAGATCACCGGCCTGAAGGACAAGAAGCTCACCCAGCTCCGCCGGGACCGCATCGGCTTCATCTTCCAGGCGTTCAACCTGCTGCCGACGCTCAACGCCCTGGAGAACATCACGCTCCCCATGGACATCGCCGGCCGCAGGCCGGACGCCGCGTGGCTGAACCGGGTCGTCGAGACGGTCGGCCTCTCCGACCGCCTGAAGCACCGGCCGACCCAGCTCTCCGGCGGCCAGCAGCAGCGCGTCGCGGTGGCCCGCGCCCTCGCCGCCCGGCCGGAGATCATCTTCGGCGACGAGCCCACCGGCAACCTGGACTCCCGCGCCGGCGCCGAGGTCCTCGGCTTCCTGCGCCGCTCCGTCGACGAACTGGGCCAGACCATCGTCATGGTCACCCACGACCCGGTCGCCGCCTCCTACGCGGACCGGGTGCTCTACCTCGCCGACGGCCGCATCGTCGACGAGATGCTCCGGCCGACCGCCGAGGCCGTCCTCGACCGCATGAAGGACTTCGACGCCCGGGGGCGTACGTCATGACCGTGCTCAAGTCCTCCCTGCGCAACTTCTTCGCGCACAAGGGCCGGATGGCCCTCTCGGCGGTGGCCGTGCTGCTGTCCGTCGCCTTCGTCTCCGGCACGCTGGTGTTCACCGACACCATGAACACCACCTTCGACAAGCTGTTCGCCACCTCATCCGCCGACGTCACCGTCAGCCCCGAGGACACCGAGGTGGACGACATGCCGGCCAACGGCCGGCCCGAGTCGCTGCCCGCCGCCCTGGTCGACGAGGTCGCCGCGGTGGACGGGGTGAAGTCCGCCGAGGGCGCCGTCGCCAGCCTCAGCGTCACCGTCGTCGACTCCGAGAACAAGAACATGGGGTCGACCACCGGGGCGCCGACGATCGCCTCCAACTGGACCACCAACGACCTCAAGTCGATGAAGATCGCCTCCGGCCACGCCCCGCGCGGCCCCACCGAGGTGATGGTCGACGCCGACACCGCCGACAAGCACGGCCTGAAGCTCGGCGACGAACTGCGCACCATCGCCGTCACCGGCGACCTGACGGCGCGCATCTCCGGCATCGCCGCGTTCACGGTCACCAACCCGGGCGCCGCGGTCGTCTACTTCGACACCGCCACCGCCCAGCGCGAACTCCTCGGCAAGGAGGGCGTGTTCACCCAGGTCCTGGTCGTCGCCGACGCGGGGGTCGGCGACGACGAGCTGAAGCGGAACATCGCCTCGGCCCTGGAGCAGCCGTACCAGCTCCAGACCGCGAAGGAGGCCGCGGACGCCGGCCGCGAGGAGGTGGGCTCCTTCCTCGACGTGATGAAGTACGCCATGCTCGGCTTCGCCGGGATCGCCTTCCTCGTCGGCATCTTCCTCATCGTCAACACCTTCTCCATGCTGGTCGCCCAGCGCACCCGGGAGATCGGTCTGATGCGCGCCATCGGATCGAGCCGCCGCCAGGTCAACCGCTCCGTGCTCATCGAGGCGCTGCTGCTCGGCCTGGTCGGATCGGTCGCCGGTGTCGGCGCCGGCGTGGGACTGGCCGTCGGGCTGATGGAGATGATGTCCGCGGTCGGCATGAACCTCTCCACCGACGACCTCACCGTGAAGTGGACGACGCCGGTGGTGGGCCTGGTGCTCGGCGTCTTCGTCACCGTCCTCGCCGCGTACGTCCCGGCCCGCCGGGCGGGCAAGGTGTCGCCGATGGCGGCCCTGCGCGACTCCGGCATGCCGGCCGACGGTAAGGCGGGATGGATCCGCGGCGGCATCGGCCTGGTCCTCACCGCCGCCGGCGCGGCCGCGCTGTTCGCCGCCACCCGGGCGGACGAGGCGGGCGAGGGCTCGATGTACCTCGGCCTCGGCGTGGTGCTCTCGCTGATCGGCTTCGTCGTGGTCGGCCCGCTGCTGGCCGGCGTCGTGGTCCGCGCCCTCAGCGCCGTGGTCCTGCGGGCCTTCGGCCCGGTCGGGCGGATGGCCGAGCGCAACGCGCTCCGCAACCCGCGCCGCACCGGGGCGACCGGCGCCGCCCTGATGATCGGGCTCGCCCTGGTGGCCTGCCTGTCGGTGGTCGGCTCCTCGATGGTCGCCTCCGCGACCGAGGAGCTCGACAAGTCGGTGGGCGCGGACTTCATCGTGCAGTCCACCACCATGGGGCCGATCGTGCCCCAGGCGCAGCAGGCCCTGGAGCGCACGCCGGGCCTCGACCACGTCACCGAGTACAAGGGCGTCGACGCGAAGATCACCGCGCCCGACGGCGTCACCGAGGACGAGCAGCTCGTCGCCGCCGACCCGACGTACGCCGAGGACCTGCGCCGCGAGACGGTCGCCGGGGAGCTCGCCGCCGCCTACGGCAAGGACGCGATGTCCGTCGGCGACGGCTACGCCGAGCGGCACGGGGTGAAGGTCGGCGACACCATCGAGGTCGCCTTCGCGGGCGGGCGGACGGCCGGCCTGAAGGTCGCCGCCATCACCTCGGACGACGTGAGCATCGACAAGGGCGCGATGTACATGAACATCACGACCGCCGCCCGCTACATCCCGGCCGACAAGATGCCGCAGAACATGATCATGTTCGCCAAGGCGGCCGACGGCCAGGAGAAGGAGGCGTACACCGCCCTCAAGAAGTCGCTCGCGGACTACCCCCAGTACAGCGTGCAGAACCAGACCGACTTCAAGCAGGACCTGAAGGACCAGATCGGGCAGCTCCTGAACATCGTCTACGGCCTGCTGGCGCTCGCGATCATCGTCGCCGTCCTCGGCGTGGTGAACACCCTCGCCCTGTCGGTCGTCGAGCGGACCAGGGAGATCGGCCTGATGCGGGCGATCGGCCTCTCGCGCCGCCAGCTCCGCCGCATGATCCGGCTGGAGTCGGTCGTCATCGCCCTCTTCGGCGCCCTGCTCGGCCTCGGGCTCGGCATGGGCTGGGGCACCTCGGCGCAGAAGCTGCTGGCCCTGGAGGGCCTGGGCGTCCTGGACATCCCCTGGCCCACGATCCTCACCGTGTTCGTCGGGTCGGCCTTCGTCGGACTCTTCGCCGCCCTGGTCCCGGCCTTCCGGGCCGGCCGGATGAACGTCCTGAACGCCATCGCCACGGACTGACCGCACCGCCGCCGGCGGCGGACCCGGTACGGGGGTCCGGCCCCGCCGCCGGCGCGCACGGCCCCGGGCGTCCCCTCGCGGGACGACCGGGGCCGTGCGCCGTCCGGCACCCGCCGGCCCCGCGCCCCGCCCGCCGGGGTGCGCGGCGCGCGGCCGGGGGACGGGACCGGGGCGCGGCTGTCACAGGGCCGTCGTAGGCTGGAGACCCCCGGCCCGTGCGACGTGTCGGGTCCTTCGCGTTGTCCACGTCCTCGACGCGTCGCCCACCCCCCGCTCCCGGATGGATGCCCCTCATGAGCCTGCACGGTCTTCTCGACGCCGTCGTGCGCGATCCGGCGCTCGCCGAAGCGGTCAAGGCGGCCGCGGACGGCCACCGCGCCCATGTCGACCTGGTCGGCCCGCCCGCCGTCCGTCCGTTCGCCGTCGCCGCCCTCGCCCGCGACGCGGGCCGCACCGTGCTCGCCGTCACCGCCACCGGCCGGGAGGCCGAGGACCTGGCCGCCGCGCTCCGCTCGCTGCTGCCCGGCGAGGGCGTGGTCGAGTACCCGTCCTGGGAGACCCTGCCCCACGAGCGGCTCTCCCCCCGCTCCGACACCGTGGGCCGCCGGCTCGCCGTGCTGCGCCGGCTGGCGCACCCCTCGGCCGACGACCCGGCCGCCGGGCCGGTGAGCGTGGTCGTCGCCCCCGTGCGCTCGGTGCTCCAGCCCCAGGTCAAGGGGCTCGGAGACCTGGAGCCGGTGGCGCTGCGCACCGGGCAGCAGGCAGACCTGGAGGAGATCGTGGCGGGTCTCGCTGCCGCGGCCTACTCCCGGGTCGAACTGGTCGAGAAGCGCGGCGAGTTCGCCGTACGCGGCGGCATCCTCGACGTCTTCCCGCCCACCGAGGAGCACCCGCTGCGGGTGGAGTTCTGGGGCGACGACGTCGAGGAGATCCGCTACTTCAAGGTCGCCGACCAGCGCTCCCTGGAGGTGGCCGAGCACGGCCTGTGGGCGCCGCCGTGCCGGGAGCTGCTGCTCACGGACGAGGTGCGGGAGCGGGCGGCCCGGCTCGCCGAGGCCCACCCCGAGCTCGGCGAACTGCTGGGCAAGATCGCCGAGGGCATCGCCGTCGAGGGCATGGAGTCCCTCGCCCCCGTGCTCGTCGACGACATGGAGCTGCTGCTCGACGTGCTGCCCGAGGGCGCGATGGCCGTCGTCTGCGACCCGGAGCGGGTACGGACCAGGGCCGCCGACCTCGTGGCCACCAGCCAGGAGTTCCTCCAGGCGTCCTGGGCGGCGACCGCGGGCGGCGGCGAGGCCCCGATCGACGTCGGCGCGGCCTCCCTGTGGGGGATCGCCGACGTGCGGGACCGGGCCCGCGAGATCGGCATGATGTGGTGGTCCGTCTCGCCCTTCGCCGCCGACGAGGAACTGTCCGAGGAGACGGTGAAGCTCGGCATGCACGCCCCGGAGTCCTACCGCGGCGACACCGCACGGGCGCTCGCCGACACCAAGGGCTGGCTGGCCGACGGCTGGCGCACCGTCTTCGTCACCGAGGCCCACGGCCCCGCGTCGCGCACCGTCGAGGTGCTCGGCGGCGAGGGCATCGCCGCCCGCCTCGACGCGGACCTCACCGCCATCACCCCGTCCGTCGTCCATGTGGCCTGCGGCTCGATCGACCACGGCTTCGTCGACCCGGCGCTGCGGCTCGCCGTGCTCACCGAGACCGACCTGTCGGGCCAGAAGGCCGCCGGCAAGGACGGCCAGCGGATGCCGACCCGGCGCCGCAAGACGATCGACCCGCTGAGCCTGGAGGCCGGCGACTACATCGTCCACGAGCAGCACGGCGTCGGCCGCTACATCGAGATGGTCCAGCGGACGGTGCAGGGCGCCACCCGCGAGTACCTGCTCGTCGAGTACGCCCCGGCCAAGCGCGGCCAGCCCGGCGACCGGCTCTACATCCCGACCGACCAGCTCGAACAGGTCACCAAGTACGTCGGCGGCGAGGCGCCCACCCTGCACCGCCTCGGCGGCGCCGACTGGACGAAGACCAAGGCCCGGGCGAAGAAGGCCGTCAAGGAGATCGCGGCCGACCTCATCAAGCTCTACTCGGCCCGGATGGCGGCCCCCGGCCACGCCTTCGGCCCCGACACCCCCTGGCAGCGCGAGCTGGAGGACGCCTTCCCGTACGCGGAGACGCCCGACCAGCTCTCCACCATCGCCGAGGTCAAGGAGGACATGGAGAAGACGGTCCCGATGGACCGCCTGATCTGCGGCGACGTCGGCTACGGCAAGACCGAGATCGCGGTCCGCGCCGCCTTCAAGGCCGTCCAGGACGGCAAGCAGGTCGCCGTCCTCGTCCCCACCACGCTGCTGGTGCAGCAGCACTTCGGGACGTTTTCCGAGCGGTACTCCCAGTTCCCCGTCGTCACCCGGGCGCTGTCGCGCTTCCAGTCGGACACCGAGGCAAGGGCCACCCTGGACGGCCTGCGGGACGGCTCCGTCGACATCGTCATCGGCACCCACCGCCTCTTCTCCTCGGAGACGAAGTTCAAGGACCTGGGGCTGGTCGTCGTCGACGAGGAGCAGCGCTTCGGCGTGGAGCACAAGGAGCAGCTCAAGAAGCTCCGCGCCAACGTCGACGTGCTGACGATGTCGGCCACCCCCATCCCGCGCACCCTGGAGATGGCGGTCACCGGCATCCGCGAGATGTCCACGATCACCACCCCGCCGGAGGAGCGCCACCCGGTGCTCACCTTCGTCGGCCCGTACGAGGAGAAGCAGATCGGCGCCGCCGTGCGGCGCGAACTGCTGCGCGAGGGCCAGGTCTTCTACATCCACAACCGCGTGGAGTCGATCGACCGGGCGGCCGCGAGGCTGCGGGACATCGTCCCCGAGGCGCGGATCGCCACGGCGCACGGACAGATGTCGGAGTCGGCGCTGGAGCAGGTCGTCGTCGACTTCTGGGAGAAGAAGTTCGACGTGCTGGTGTCGACGACGATCGTGGAGTCCGGCATCGACATCTCCAACGCCAACACCCTCATCGTGGAGCGCGGCGACAACTTCGGCCTCTCCCAGCTCCACCAGTTGCGCGGCCGTGTCGGCCGCGGCCGGGAGCGGGGCTACGCCTACTTCCTCTACCCGCCGGAGAAGCCGCTGACCGAGACCGCGCACGAGCGGCTCGCCACCATCGCCCAGCACACCGAGATGGGCGCCGGCATGTACGTCGCCATGAAGGACCTGGAGATCCGCGGCGCGGGCAACCTGCTGGGCGGCGAGCAGTCCGGCCACATCGCGGGCGTCGGCTTCGACCTGTACGTCCGCATGGTCGGCGAGGCCGTCGCGGACTACCGGGCCTCGCTGGACGGCGGCGTGGAGGAGGAGCCGCCGCTGGAGGTCAAGATCGAGCTGCCCGTCGACGCGCACGTCCCGCACGACTACGCGCCCGGCGAGCGGCTGCGGCTCCAGGCCTACCGGGCGATCGCGTCCGCCACCTCCGAGGACGACATCAAGGCGGTCCGCGAGGAGCTGACCGACCGCTACGGCAAGCTGCCGGAGCCCGTGGAGAACCTGCTCCTCGTGGCGGGCCTGCGGATGCTGGCCCGCGCCTGCGGGGTCGGCGAGATCGTGCTCCAGGGCCCCAACATCCGCTTCGCGCCCGTGGAACTGCGCGAGTCGCAGGAGCTGCGGCTGAAGCGGCTGTACCCGCGCACGGTCGTCAAGCCGGCCGTCCACCAGATCCTGGTGCCCCGGCCGACCGCAGGGAAGATCGGCGGCAAGCCGGTGGTGGGCCGCGAACTGCTGGCCTGGACGGGCGAGTTCCTGACCACCGTGCTCGGCTCCTGACGAAGGCCCCGGGCCGGGCCCCCGCCGCTCCCGCGGGCGGCGGGGGCCCGGTACCGTACGCCGCGTGAAGCGACATGTGACGTCCGGGGCCGTGCTGACGGCCGTCGCCCTGCTCGCCGGCTGCGACGTCACGGGCGTCGGCGCGCCCGGCGGGGCCGGCGGGGAATCTGCGCCGCCCGCGCGGGGCGGTTCCTCGTCCGCCGTGAGCCCGCTGGCGAACCCGGAGGGCACCGGCCGGGGGCTGGCGGCGGTGACGGCCGGCGCGGACCGGGAGAAGGCGCGGGCCCTCGTGGAGCGCCTGACGGTCAAGGGCCGCGGCCCGCGCACCGGTTACGAGCGGGACGCCTTCGGGCACGCCTGGCTGGACACGGCGGACGGGGTCGCCCTGGCCAGGAACGGCTGCGACACCCGCAACGATCTGCTGAAACTCCACGGCAGCGAGGTGGAGTTCCGCTCCGGTTCGGACTGCGTGGTCGTCTCGATGGTGCTGCACGACCCGTACACCGGCAAGGACATCGCCTGGAAGAAGGCGAAGGCCGCCGAGGTGCAGATAGACCACGTCGTCCCGCTGTCGTACGCCTGGCAGCTCGGCGCCGCCCGCTGGGACGACGCCAAGCGGCGGCGGCTGGCGAACGACCCGCTGAACCTGCTGCCGGTCCAGGGCCGGGCCAACTCCGCCAAGCGGGACTCCGGCCCCGCCTCCTGGCTGCCGCCCGACAAGGGGGTGCGGTGCGCCTACGCGGTGCGCTTCGCGCAGGTGGCCCTGAAGTACGAGATGGCGGTCACCGCCCCGGACAAGCGGACCATGCTGGCGCAGTGCGGCGGGTAGCACCGGCGCCGGCGTCCCCCCGTCGTGAACGGTGCCGCGGCGGTGCCGTGACCGGTGCCGTCGTGGGCGCGGTGTCGTGAGAGGTGCCGCCATGGGCGGGCGCGGTGCCGTGAACGGTGCCGCCGAGGGCGCGGAAAACCGTTGCAAGGTGCGGCGGAAGGGCCGTTAACCTGCGGCGATGGAATCGGACCTCACCATCACCACCCTCGCCGAACGCCCCGGGCTGAAGGACGCCCTGTGGCGGATGCTCGACACCTGGGACGAGTTCGTCGCCCAGGACCCGGTCGGCTGGGCCAACATCGGCCGGATCGTCGCCGAGCTCCCCGAGTACGTCCTCGTGGCCACCGCACCCGGCGGTGAGGTGGTGGCACGGGCGTTCAGCGTCCCGCTGGCCCTGGACACCGACGGGCGGCGGGAGCTGCCGGACCGCGGCTGGGACCAGGTGATGCTCTGGGCCTTCTCCGACCTGCGCCACGGCCGCACCCCGGACACCGTGAGCGCCGTCGAGATCACGGTGGCCACCGGCCGCCAGGGGCAGGGCATATCGGCGCTGATGCTGGCGGCGATGCGGGACAACGCGGCGCGGCTCGGGTTCCGTGAGGTGATCGCCCCGGTGCGGCCGAGCGCCAAGGCGGCGGAGCCGCACACCCCGATCCACGAGTACGCCCGCCGCACCCGGGAGTCGGACGGCCTGCCGTACGACCCGTGGCTGCGGGTCCACGTCCGTGCGGGCGGTGTGGTGGAGAAGGTGGCGCCGGCGTCGATGACGGTGAGCGGGTCGACCGAGGAGTGGCGGCGGTGGACCGGCCTGCCCTTCGAGGAGAGCGGCGAGACCGTGGTGCCGGGCGCGCTGGTGCCGGTGCGGGTCGAGGCCGAACGCGGGTACGCGGTGTACGTCGAGCCCAATGTGTGGGTGCGTCACCGCCTCTGAGCGGGGCGCCCGCACACACGCGTGCAGGCCGTCCGGTGTGGACGGCCTGCACACTCCCCCCCGGGGGGCGGGGCGGGGCCCCGCGTCGGACGCCCGCCGCGGGCGGCGGTGTCCTGGCGGCTGGTGCGCGAAGCACCGGACCGTGGGGGATCCCGTGGGATCCCGTCGGATCAGAGCTTGAGCTCCCACTGGGTGGCGTCGTGCATGATGCCGGGGGAGACCTCGACGGTCAGCGTCTTCGCGGCGGCCGGGGCGTCGAAGGCGTACGTCACGGTGACCTTCTTGCCGGGGGCGATGTTGCCGTCGAAGCCGCTGCCGACCTTGTCGTCGAAGATCTGCTCGGCCTCGACACCGTCCTCGCCGGCGCGGGCGTCGGCGGTCACCAGCGTGGAGTCGAACTTCTCCTTGCCGGCGTTCTCGATGACGACCGTGACCTGGTACGCCTTGTTGCCCTTGGTGTGGCCGATGGCGAACTCGCTGGGCGTGTAGGCCTTCGGCTCGGAGACCGTCACGGTCAGCTTGTCGTCGTAGATCACCGCGTCGCCGCCGGCGAGGATCTCGCCCTCCGCGATCGGCTCCTCGCCGGTGTCCGCGGCCGCGTCGGTCGCGGCGTCGGCGGGCTCCTGGTTCTTGGCGTCCTCCGTGGCCACGCTCTCCACGGACTTGTTGATCTCGTCGACGGCCTTGTCGACGGCGAGGACGGTCACGACGCCCATCGCGATGCCCGCGGCGATGGCGACGCCGCCGAGGATGGTGCCGGCGAGCGCGATGCCCTTGTTGGTGGCCTGGGCGCGCTTGGCGCGGCCGAGGCCCACCAGGCCGAAGATCAGGGCCAGCAGGCCCAGGAAGCCGCCGAGCCAGAAGAGCAGCGGGATGACCGCGACGACCAGGCCGATGATGCCGAGCACCAGACCGGCGGTGCCGAGACCGTTGCGCGGCTGCGCCTGGGGCACGAAGCCCTCCGGTCCGCCCGGGTAGGGCGCTCCGAACTGCGACTGCGTGGGCTGAGACATGGGTGTTCCCCCCGAGTGGAGTGTGTAAAGCCTGCGTGAAGATCCGTGCTTCGCGGGGTCAATAACAGCAGAGCTTGTGAACCGAGTCAACACGAGAACTCGGTTTACAGTGTTGCTCACGTTGTGAAGCGTGCTGTCCGCGCAGTCGCTAGGATCGCCGTTACAGCAGCGTGACCAACTGATCGGGCCAGCCGAGGGGGATCCGGGTGCAGGAGAACGCGGCGGAGGTGACCGCCGCCCAGATCGCCAGACTCGCCGGTGTCGGACGTGCGGCGGTGAGCAACTGGCGCCGCAGGCATGCCGACTTCCCCAAGCCCGTCGGCGGCACGGAGACCAGCCCCTCGTTCGCCCTGCCGGACGTCGAGCGGTGGCTGCGCGACCAGGGCAAGCTCGCCGAGGTCCCGCTGCGGGAGCGGGTCTGGCAGCAGTTCGCCGCCCACCCCGGCGGCGGCGTCACCGCCCTCGTCCAGGCCGGCGGCGTCCTGCTCCTCGTCCACGACCGGCCCGCCGCCTGGCTGGAGGCGGCCGCCGTCTCCGACCGGCGGCTCGCCGAGGTGCTGCCCGGCGCGCTCGACGAGGTGCTCACCGCGCGGTTCGGCGCCCGGGGCGTCGTCGGCGTACCGGACGCCGCCGAACTCGCGGACGCCGTACCGCTGTTGCGCGGCATCGCGGAACTCGCCGCCGAGATCGGGGCCCGCCAGGCGTTCGAGTTCCTGCTGGGCCGTCAACTCGACGCCAACCCGCGCCAGTACTCCCTCACCCCGCCCGGCCTCGCCGAGCTGATGGCCGCCCTCGTCCCGGACGGCGGGACCGTGCTCGACCCGGCCGCCGGCACCGGCGCGCTGCTGCGGGCCGTCCGCCGCCCCGGCCGCCTGCTCGCCCAGGACGCCGACCCCGGCCTCGCGGCGCTCACCGCCCTGCGCCTCGCCCTGCACACCGGCGCCACCGTGCGCGCCGAGGCCGGCGACGCCCTGCGGGCGGATGCCTACGGCGACCTCGCCGCCGACGCGGTGCTCTGCCACCCGCCGTTCAACGAGCGCAACTGGGGCCACGACGAACTCGCCTACGACCCCCGCTGGGAGTACGGCTTCCCGGCCCGCACCGAATCCGAGCTCGCCTGGGTCCAGCACGCCCTCGCCCGGCTGCGGCCCGGCGGCACGGCCGTGCTGCTGATGCCGCCCGCCGCCGCGTCCCGCCGCTCCGGCCGCCGGATCAGGGCCGGGCTGCTGCGCCGCGGCGCGCTGCGTGCCGTCGTCGCCCTCCCGGCCGGAGCCGCGCCGCCCTACGGCATCCCGCTGCACCTGTGGGTGCTGCGCCGGCCCGCCGTCACCGACCGGCCCGCGTCCGGACTGCTCGTCGTCGACACCGCCGCCGGCCAGGCCGGTGCGGAGCCGGCCGCCGCGGGCCGCGACCGCCTCGACTGGGGGGCGCTGCGCACCGCCGTGCTCGACGCCTGGGGGCCGTTCGACCGGCACGGCACGGTCGAGGAGAACCCCGGCGTCAGCCGCGCCGTCCCCGTCGTCGAACTCCTCGACGACGACGTGGACCTCGCCCCCGCCCGCCATCTGCCGCCGCCCGCCGCCGGCGGGGCCGACGAACTCGCCCGCGTCCGCGAGCGGCTCACCCGCACCCTCGGCCGCACCACCGACCTCACCCCGAGCCCGGCCCGCCCCGCGCCGGCCGCCGCACCCGCCGCCTGGCCCTCCACCACCGTCGGCGAACTCGCCCGCGCCCAGGACCTCGTCCTGCGCGCCGGCGGCGCCGGCGCCGCCCGTGCCGAATCGTCCCCCGCCGTGCTGACCGAGCAGGACGTGCTCGCCGGCCGGGGCGCCACCGGCACCCTGCCCGAAGGCCCCGACGAGGAGGCCGTGCTCATCGAGCGGGGCGACATCGTCGTGCCCGTCCTCGGCAGCGGCACCGTCGTCCGGGTGGCCTGCGACGCGCTCGCGGGCGCCGCGCTCGGCCGCAACCTCCAGCTGCTGCGCCCCGATCCGGCCGCGCTCGACGCCTGGTTCCTCGCCGGGTTCCTGCGCGGCAGCGCCAACCAGCGGCAGGCCAGCAGCTACGCGTCGACGGCCACCCGCCTCGACGTCCGCCGGATCCAGCTCCCCCGGCTGCCGCTGGCCGACCAGCGCCGCTACGGCGAACGCTTCCGCGCCCTCGCCGAGTTCGAGGACGCGCTCCGCCTCGCCGGCCGCCTCGGCGAACAGCTCGTGCAGGGCCTCTACGACGGCCTCACCGACGGGAGCGTCCTGCCGGAGTGACCCGGGCGCCGGGCCCCGCCCGGGTGCGGATTCGGGCGCGGGTCGGGGCGCGGGTCCGGGCGCGGATTCGGGCGCGGGTCGGGGCGCGGATTCGGATGCGGGTCGGGGCGCGGGTCCGGGCGCGGATTCGGGCGCGGGTCCGGGCGGGGCCCGGGCCGAGCTCCCGGTGCCGGGGCGGCGGGCGGCGGTTCCGGCCGGGCGGGAGTGATGTATCGGACAACCGTTCCGTACAACCCGCCGCGGGGTGTCGGTGTCGGTGTATACGCTTCAGTCCGCCTCAGTCAGCCTCAGTCCCGTCCGCCGCGTCCCCAGGCACCCCAGGAGCAGGAATGCACGGCCACGGCTTCGCGCCGCCGCAGCCCGCGCGCCCTTCGACAGCGCTGCTCGTCGTCGTGCGCATCGTCCTCGTGGCGCTCGCGCTGCTCAGCCTCGGACTGCTGGCCTGGGGCACGATGCTCCGCATCGCGATCATGCGCGGCAGGCGCATGGACTGGGTGCTGTTCTGGGTCTCCCTGGTCGTCGCCGTGACCGCGCTCGTGGTGATGGGGGAGTTCAGCACCGCGGGGGAGACGGCCTCGGCGCAGGAGGACCCGCGGGCCGTGGACTGGGTGTGCCTCGCCGCCCTGTTCGCCCTCGCGATCGGCGTCCCCGTGCACTACCTGGTCACCGACATCCGCCACCACCAGCCGCCCCGCCCGGGCACGGGCGCACCGCCGGCGGCCGGCTCCCCGTACGGCACCGCGGGCCGGTTCACGGGCCCCTACGCGACGCCGCCGCGGCAGACCGCGCCGCCCGCGTACGGCTATCCGCCGGTGGCCCCGCCGATATCCGCGGGGCCCGCGCCCGCGCACCACCCCACGCCGCCGCCCGGCTCCGCGCCCACGCCGCCGCCCGGTTCCACGCCCGGGTCCACGCCCGTTCCCGCGCCCGGTTCCGTGTCCGCGCAGACCCCGCCCCCCGGGCGGACCCCGCCCCCCGGCACCCCGCGCATCGACCAGGTCCGCGCCGAACTCGACGAGCTGAGCGACCTGCTGCGCGGCACCGACCGCCGGGACACCGGGCACGAGGACCGGGGCGGCGCCCGGTGAACGGACGCGTCGTCGGGGGCCGTTACGAGCTCTCCGCACTCATCGGACAGGGCGGCATGGGCCAGGTCTGGACGGCCTACGACGGCCGGCTCGACCGCCGGGTCGCCGTGAAGCTGCTGCGCCCCGACCACATGGCCGCCGCCACCGCCGCCGACGAGATGCGCCGCCGCTTCGTGCGCGAGTGCCGGGTGACGGCCCAGGTCTGCCACCCCGGCCTCGTCACCGTGCACGACGCGGGCAGCGACGGCGACGACCTCTACCTCGTCATGCAGTACGTCGAGGGCGCCGACCTCGCCGACCACCTCGCCGAGCACGAGCCCTACCCGTGGGAGTGGGCCGTCGGGATCGCCGCGCAGCTCTGTTCCGTGCTCGGGGCGGTGCACGCGGTGCCGATCGTCCACCGGGACCTCAAGCCGCGCAACGTCATGGTCAAGCCCGACGGGACGGTCACCGTCCTCGACCTCGGCGTCGCCTCCGTGATCGACACCGACACCACCCGCCTCACCCACACCGGCTCGCCCATCGGCAGCCCCGCCTACATGGCCCCCGAGCAGGCGATGGGCGGCGCGGTCGGCCCCTACACGGACCTGTACGCCCTCGGCGTGCTGCTCCACGAACTCCTCAGCGGCACCGTGCCGTTCGCCGGTTCCACCGCGCTCGGGGTGCTCCACCGGCACCTCCACGAGCCGCCGCTCCCGGTGCGGCAGCTCCGCCCCGAGATCCCGGAGCCCCTGGAGGCGCTCGTCCTCCACCTGCTCGCCAAGGACCCGCAGCACCGGCCCTCCGGCGCGCAGGAGGTCTACCAGGCGCTGGCCCCCCTGCTGCCGTCGCCCGGCGGCCCCACCGGCCCGCTGGACCCGACCCGGCCCTTCGTGCGCCCGCACGCGCCGTGGCCGGACCGTGTGGGCCAGCCCCCGGCACCCGTCGTGCCCCCGGCCGTCCCCGCGCCCCGCCCGGACGTCGCCGCCGCGGTCGACGAGGTGAAGCGGCTGCTCGGCGAGGGCAGCATCACCCGGGCCGTGGACGTCCTCGGCGGCATACTCCCGGCCGCCGCCGCCGAACACGGCGAGCGGTCGCCCGTCGTGCGGATCCTGCGCAAGCAGTACGCGGCCACGCTGATGGACGACGGCCAGTACCGCCGCGCCCTGCCGGAGCTGCGGCGCCTCGCCGACGACCGGACGGCGGAGGCCGGCCCGGCCGACCCGCAGACGCTGCAGTTCCGCCACGACGCGGCCCAGTGCCTGGAGCAGCTCGGCGAACCCGCCGCCGCGCTGGCCGAGTACCGGGCGGTCCTGCCGTACTACGAGAGCACCGACCGCGACCGCGCCTTCCAGGTACGGCACCGGATCGGCCACCTGCTGCTGGCGGTGGGCGACCACACGGCGGCCCACGGCCAGTTCCGCTCCCTGCTGTACGACGCGGAACTGGCCTACGGCCCGTACCACCACCTCCCGGGGGAGCTCCGTCGAGCGCTGGAACACCAGCGGCAGTTCCGCACGTGATGCGTGCTGGGGGCCACTCCAGCCCGTAACGCCGGCGGGGCTGGTTTCACGGGGCCGGCCACGCCCGGGTATCTCAGCCCGTCCGGCGCTTGAGGACACGGCCGCAGGCCGTGCCGCGGCCACGGGCGCGGAGCCGGGTCCGGTGAGGTCGGCTCCCCGGGCTCGGCCGGGTCCGGACCCGTGCCCCGGTCCGGCGGGGCTCCGCCCCGCACCCCGCGCCTCAAACGCCGGCGGGGCTGGAGAGGTTCGGGTCACTTCAGCCCGTCCGGCGCTTGAGGACACGGCCGCAGGCCGTGCGGGCCCACCGGCGTGCAGCCGGGTCCGGTGAGGTTGGTTTCCCGGGCCTGGCCGGGTCGGGACCTGTGCCCGGGTCCGGACCTGTGCCCGGGTCCGGACCCGGACCCGTGCCCCGGTCCGGCGGGGCTCCGCCCCGCACCCCGCGCCTCCATCGCCGGCGGGGCTGGTTTCACGGGGCCGGCCATGCCCGGGAATCTCAGCCCGTCCGGCGATTGAGGACACCCGCGCGCAGCGGGGGTGCGGGCACACTCCCACCCGCACCCGAGCCGGCCTCACGGCCAGGCCCGGAGGCGCGGCGCCGGGCGACGGCCACCGTGACGAGCAGCCCGAGCAGCGCCCCCACCCCCGCTCCCGCCCCCGCGAGCAACCCCGGAGGGCGGAAGGAGCAGCTCACCGTGGTGCGGGTGCCGTCGAGGGGGACGGCGACCAGGCCGAGGTGGGCGTCCGCCGGGCGCCCGTCGCAGGACCATCCGGCGATCCGCGGTGCCGCGAGCACCGCCACCCCCGTGCTGCCCGGCGGCAGTTCGGCCCTCACCCCGTGCGCGGAGACCTCGACGGAGACCGCGCCCGTCCGGCGGAGCCCGTCCACGGCGGCGGAGAGCCGGGCCGGGTCCAGGCAGCCGATCTCGGCGTCCCGGGGCGCCTCGCCGCTGTAGACGACGGGCGTCCCGGGCGCGGTGGCCGTGCCGAGCGGGGTGAGCGCGGCCCGCCGCCGGGGCTCCCCGCCGAGCAGCCGCTCCCCGGGGTTGTCGCCGAGGCGCGCGGTGCCGGTCCACTGGGGCGCCCACAGGAAGACCTCGGTGCCGGCCCGGCACACCCCGTCCACCGCCGGTTCGTAGACGCGGGCGCCCAGCAGCAGTTCCTGGTTGCGGAACGGCGAGTCCCCGTAGACGGGCTCACCTCCCGCCGGCCGGACGGTCACCAGCGGCGGCACCTCCCGGCGGACGGTCAGCGGCTGTCCGCCGGGCGCGGTGCGCAGCCGGGCGCCGACCGAGAACACGGCGTCCGTGACGGGGTTGTCCAGGGACTGGAGGCTGCGCCCGCGCGACGTCCAGCCGCCGCCGAGCGCCGAGAGGGTGCGGGTCCACACGTCGGCGGTGTGGCTGCTGTAGTACGCGCCGCCCTGCCCGCCGAGCAGCAGCGCGTCGTTGGCGGTGAGCTGGGTGCGGCCGGGGTCGGTGCGGTGGGCGGGCCAGCCGTCGGCGGCGGCGACGGCGGCGGCGCGGGCGTCGTGCCCGGCACCCCACTGCGGATAGTGGTCCAGCCGCAGCGGCCGTTCCCGGTCGGCGTACGCGGTGGTGGCCGCCGCCTGGCCCGCCACGGCGCCGGTGAGCAGCACGGCGGCCACCACCAGGGCCCGCCCGCGTGCGGCGAGCAGCAGTCCGGCGACGACGGCGGCGAGGCCCGCCGCGAAGAGCAGGTACGCGTCGCGCCCGGCGAGTTGGCTGCCGGTGGCGCCGAGCGCGAGGGCGAGCACCGCCGCGGTGCCGCCGGCCAGCGCCCGGCGGTCCGGCCAGCCGCGGGCGACGCAGGTCCAGGCGGTGATCACGGCGAGGCCCGCGAGGACGAAGGTCTGCCGGTAGGGGCTGCCGTTCGGGGTGGCGAAGGCGTGCCACAGCAGATGGGTGGGCCCCCACTGGAGGGAGAGGGCGACGGCGGCGGTCAGCACCGTCCACACCATCCGCTCCCGCCGGGGCGCGGCCCGGTGGAAGGCGAGGGCGAACGCGAGGAGCAGCGTCGCACCGCCCACGAAGACGGCCGGGCTGAAGAAGCTGTACGTGGCGGGCAGCGTCCGGGCGAACACGTCCGTCCAGGGCGCGGGCGCGAACTCCTTGGTCCAGCCCGGGTACGCGTGCGTCGAGCCGAGGAACACCGGGACGAGGACCGGTGCCGCGAGCCCGACCCCGAGCAGCACCGTCCGTGTCGCGCGCAGCAGCGCCCCGATCCGCTCCCGGCCGCCGGTGCCGTCGAGCAGCAGCCGGGTGGCCAGGACGAGTGCCGCGCCCAGGGTGGCCATGTAGGCGGTGTAGAAGTTGGCGGTCCACGCGAGGGCGACGAGCACGGGGCCGAGCAGCGGACGCCGGCCGGTGCGCGCCCACTCGGCGGCCAGGCACAGCAGCGGGAAGGCGATCAGCCCGTCGAGCCACATCGGGTTGTACGACGCCTCGGTGACCGACCAGCCGCACAGGGCGTACGAGGCGCCGAGCACGCCCGCCATCCAGCGGCGTCCGCCGCCCCGGTGGAGGGCGGTGAGCAGCCAGGCCATGGCGGCGGCCGCCACCGCGGTCTTGACCAGTGTGACGACGTACACGGCCAGGTCGATCTCGTCCCGCGGGAAGAGGCCGACCAGCAGCGAGAACGGGCTCGTGAGGTAGGTGCCGAGGTCGGTGAGCGCGTTGCTCCCGTAGCCGGACTGCCAGTCGAGCAGCACGCCGCCGTCCGCCCGCCCGTGGAGCAGGTCCCACAGCCGGGCGTGGAACGGGACGAACTGGTTGCCGAGGTCGTTCACGCTGCGGGTGTGCGGGCCGAACGGGAAGGTGCGGGCGGCGAGGTCGCCGGCCGTCACCGCCCCGACCGTGATCAGCGCTGCGAAGGCGGCGGCCCGGCCGCGCGCGGAGGACAGATTCCACATGATGGGCTCGAATATGCCAGCGCCGATGACGAAATCACCGGCCGCGAAGGGCAGTTCACTCAATGGTCGCCGGGAGGTCATGTGGAGCACCGGGAAGCGACATTCGGGCCGGTTGTTGTTCTTCCGTGCTGATCTCGATAGTGGTCCCCTGTTTCAACGAAGAGGAGATCATCGGCCGCTTCCACGCCCATGTGACCGCCGAACTCGACCTGCTCGGGCAGGAATTCGAGCTGGTCTACGTGGACGACGGAAGCCAGGACCGGACACTCGACCTCCTCCAGGAGATCGCCGGCGCCGACTCCCGTACGCGATACGTCTCCTTCAGCCGCAACTTCGGCAAGGAGGCGGCGATGCTCGCCGGCCTCCAGCACGCCGACGGCGACGCGGTGGTCATCATGGACGCCGACCTCCAGCACCCGCCGGAGCTGGTCCGCCGGATGCTGGCGCTGCACGAGGACGGATTCGACCAGGTCATCGCCAAGCGCACCCGCAAGGGCGACCGGGTCACCCGCACCGTCACCGCGCGCGCCTACTACTGGCTGATCAACCGGCTGGTCGACGTCGAGCTGGTGGACGGCGTCGGCGATTTCCGGCTGCTGTCGCGGCGGACGGTCGACGCGATCCTGGAGCTGACCGAGTACAACCGCTTCTCGAAGGGCATTTTCGCCTGGGTCGGATTCCGTACGACGACGTTCGAGTACGAGAATGCGGTGCGTGAGCAGGGGCGCTCCAAATGGAGCTTCGGGAAACTGCTCAACTACGGCCTGGACGGCCTTCTGTCGTTCAACGACAAACCGCTGCGCGCCGCGATCTATCTGGGAATGCTGCTGCTCGGCGTGGCCATGGTGTACGCGTCCTGGATCGTCGGTGTCGCCATGGTGAACGGCGTGGACACCCCCGGGTATGTCACCCTGCTGGTGGCGGTCATCGCGCTCGCCGGTGTGCAGATGCTGATGCTGGGGGTGGTCGGCGAGTACGTCGGGCGCATCTACTACGAGGTGAAGCGCAGACCGCACTTCCTGGTGAAGGCGACCAACGCCGGCCTTCCCCGGCGGGACGACGACCGCAACAGGCGTGCGGGGGAACTGGTAGGCCGATGACCCTACGGGGCCAGATCGTCAGATTCGCGTCGGTCGGGGTGGTGAACACCGGTACGTACTACGGCCTCTACCTGGTGCTGCTGCGGTGGCTGCCGTACGTGGCGGCGCATGTGGTCGCCTTCCTGGTGAGCATGGTCGGCTCGTTCTTCCTGACCTCGTACTTCACCTACCGGACGCGTCCCACCTGGCGAAAGTTCCTGCTGTTCCCGCTGACCAACGCGGCCAACTTCGCCGTCACCACCGGCGGGGTGTGGCTGCTGGTGGACGTGCTCGGGCAGAACCGCACGTACGCGCCGCTGATCGCCGCCGCGGCGGCGATCCCGGTCACCTTCGTGGTCTCCCGCACGATCATGCTCGGCCCCGACCGCCGCCCGCCGGAGCTCACGCGCGAGCCGGTGGCGTAGGGCCTCCGGCCCCTCCCGGGGCACGGGCACCACGCCTCACCGCCCCCCGCCGGCCGCGCCCGCATCCGACCGCCTGGCGAATCGTTTGGCGAATCAGTGGCCCACGCCACTCCGACTGCCTACCATCGATCACCGCAAGGCCTTGTGCACCGATGCACAATCTCGCCCCGGGAGGCTCCTTTGCACCGCCGTCGTCGCACCGCGCTCACCCTCTCCGCCGCACTCGTCGCCGCCGTGCCGCTGCTCGCCGCCTGCGGCAGCGAGGCCCACCCCGGGGCCGCCGCCGTGGTCGGCGGGCAGCGCATCGAGGTCTCCACCGTGCAGGCCCAGGTCAGGGACGTGCGCGACGCGCAGCAGTCGTCGGAGCAGGCCGCGGAGCTCATCAAGGGCACCGGCCAGCTCGGCCGCGCCAAGCTCTACGACCTGATCGTCGACCGGGTGGTGACCAAGGCGGCCGAGGACGCGGGCGTGAGCGTCAGCCGCAAGGAGATCCAGGCGGCCAGGGCCGCGCTCGCCCAGCAGTCGGGCGGCGACGAGCAGATGGCCGCCATGTACCTCCAGCAGCGCGGCGTCGCCCCCGACCAGCTCGACGACGTGGTCCGCCGCGACGTCATGGTCGGCAAGATCGCCGAGGCCATCGGCGCCACCAACACCCCCGAGGGCCAGCAGAAGATGAACGAGGCCTTCACCGCGGCGGCGAAGGCCCTCGACATCGACGTCAACCCGCGCTACGGCGCCTGGGACGACGCCAAGCTGGAGCTCGGCGCCTACAAGGCGCCCTGGATCACCCAGGTCACCAAGGACGAGGAAGCCGCCCCCGAGGGTGCCTGAGCGGCCGTCGGCACGGCCCCCGGGGCGGCGCGGTAGGTTCGACGGGTGACCGAAGAAGCATCCGTCGACACCGGCCGAATCGTCCTGCTCACCGCCAGCCACCGGGTCGCCCCCGGCCTGCTGTCGTGGCCCGCCTGGCAGGTGCTGCGCGCCGCCGACCTGGTGCTCTGCGCCGACGACGCGCATCCGCAGCTTCCGTACCTGCGCGAGGCGGGCGTCACGGTGGAGCTCCGGGTGCCCGGCGCCGAGGACCTGGTCGCCGCCTGCGCGGGCGGGCGGACGGCCGTCGTCGTCACCTCCGGCGCCGGCGAGTCCGCGCTGACCGACGGCTTGGCCCGCCTCGGCGGCTCGGGCCGGGTCGCCATGCCGGACCTGGAGCTGCTGCCCGGCTCGTACGACCTGCCGGGCGCACGCCTGCTCGACCTGGTCGAGGTCATGGACCGGATCCGCCGCGAGTGCCCCTGGTCCTCCCGGCAGACCCACCAGGGGCTCGCCAAGTACGGCATCGAGGAGGCGTACGAACTCGTCGAGGCGATCGAGGACGGCGACCGCACCGAGCTGCGCGAGGAACTGGGGGACGTCCTGCTCCAGGTCGTCTTCCACGCCCGCATCGCCGAGGAGGACGCCGGGGAGCCGTTCTCGGTGGACGACGTGGCCGCCACGATCGTCGAGAAGCTGATCCACCGGCACCCGCACGTCTTCGGGGACGAGAAGGCCGAGACCCCCGAGGAGGTCAAGGCCCACTGGCTGCGCACCAAGGCGATCGAGAAGCAGCGGGAGTCGGTCACCGACGGGGTGCCGCTCGGCCAGCCCGGCCTGGCCCTCGCGGCCAAGCTCGCCTCCCGGGTCCGCACGGCGGGGCTGGACGTGACCGCCCCGTCCGGCGAGGGCGTCGGCTACGAGCTCCTGGCCCTCGCCGTGCGCGCGGAGGCGGCCGGTACCGACCCGGAGGCCGCCCTGCGCGCGGCCGCCCGCACCTACCGGGACGCCGTCCGCGCGGCGGAGGGCCTCGGCGGGCCGGACACCGGGGCGTAGGGCCGCGGCGGTCCGGACACCGGGGTGTAGGGAGCGGGCGGGCCGGACACCGGGGCGTAGGGCCGCGGCGGTCCGGATACCGTCGGGGGGTGAACGCCCCGGAAGACCCGCACACCGCCGCCCCCGAACTCTTCACCTGGGAGTTCGCCACCGACCCCTACCCGGCCTACGCCTGGCTGCGGGAGCACGCGCCCGTGCACCGCACCACGCTGCCCTCCGGGGTGGACGCCTGGCTGGTCACCCGGTACGCGGACGCCCGGCAGGCCCTCGCCGACCAGCGGCTCTCCAAGAACCCCGCGCACCACGACGAGCCCGCGCACGCCCGGGGCAGGACCGGCATCCCCGGGGAGCGCAAGGCCGAGCTGATGACCCATCTGCTGAACATCGACCCGCCGGACCACACCCGGCTGCGGCGGCTGGTGTCGAAGGCGTTCACCCCGCGCCGGGTGGCCGAGTTCGCGCCGCGGGTGCAGGAGCTCACGGACCGGCTGATCGACGGCTTCGCGGCGAAGGGGAGCGCGGACCTCATCCACGAGTTCGCCTTCCCGCTCCCCATCTACGCCATCTGCGACCTGCTCGGCGTCCCGCCCGAGGACCAGGACGACTTCCGCGACTGGGCGGGCATGATGATCCGGCACGGCGGAGGACCGCGCGGCGGGGTGGCCCGCTCGGTGAAGAAGATGCGCGGCTATCTCGCCGAGCTGATCCACCGCAAGCGCGAGCAGCCGGGCGACGACCTGATCTCCGGTCTCATCAGGGCGTCGGACCACGGCGAGCACCTGACCGAGAACGAGGCCGCCGCGATGGCCTTCATCCTCCTCTTCGCGGGTTTCGAGACCACGGTGAACCTCATCGGCAACGGTGTGTACGCGCTGCTGCGCCACCCCGTTCAGCGCGAACGGCTCCAGGCCTCGCTGGCGGCCGGCGAGAGCGCCCTGCTGGAGACCGGGGTGGAGGAACTCCTGCGCTACGACGGGCCGGTGGAGCTGGCCACGTGGCGGTTCGCCACCGAGCCGCTCACCGTCGGGGGGCAGCCGATCGCCGCCGGGGACCCGGTGCTGGTGGTCCTCGCAGCGGCGGACCGGGACCCGGCGCGGTTCGCCGAGCCGGACACCCTCGACCTGTCCCGGGCCGACAACCAGCACCTGGGATACGGGCACGGCATCCACTACTGCCTCGGCGCGCCGCTCGCCCGGCTGGAGGGGCAGACGGCGCTCGCCACCCTGCTGAGGCGTGCGCCGGATCTGCGGCTTGCGGTGGATCCGGACGATCTGCGCTGGCGGGGCGGGCTCATCATGCGTGGATTGCGTGCTCTGCCCGTCGAGTTCACCCCCGCCGGCAACTGACGGAGCATCAGAAATGTGACTTTCACGTGATCTGCGCTGCATCGACTTGTGACTTGCGTTCGAATGCGGCTACGTTCACCCCCACCCGAGGACCTCATCCGGTCACACGGGCCTCAGCAGTCACGCGAAAGGCAACCGCATGCGCTCCGGGAACGGACGTCACCGCCGCCCCCGTCAGGCACCGGCCATCGTCGTCGCGGCGGGGGTGACCGGATCGGCCATCGCCATCCCGCTGCTCGGGGCGGGCTCCGCGTCCGCGGCCGACGCCTCCACCTGGGACCGGGTCGCCGAGTGCGAGTCCGGCGGCAACTGGTCCATCGACACGGGCAACGGCTTCTACGGCGGCCTCCAGCTCTCGCAGGAGTCGTGGGAGAGCTTCGGCGGCACCGCGTACGCGCCGAGCGCGGACCTCGCCAGCCGCTCGCAGCAGATCGCCGTCGCGGAGAAGGTGCTCGACGCCCAGGGGCCCGAGGCGTGGCAGGCGTGCTCGATCGTGGCCGGTCTGGTGGACGACGGCTCCGACAGCGGCGTCGACCCGGGCGGTCTGCCCGGGGACCTGCTGACGCCGGAAGCCGGCGCGAGCGAGGGCGCGCGGGACACCACCAAGCGCGAGGTGGCCCCCGAGCGCGAGTCCGGGTTCGGCAAGAAGCCGGAGAAGAGCGCGACGCCGAGCCCCGGGGCCACCGGCCCCGCCGCCACCCCCGAGGCCGGCGAGAAGGAGGCGTCCGAGGACGCGGACGCCACCGAGGAGGCGCCCGCGCCAGCCGACGGCGCCACGGGCAAGCACCGCGGCGAGCCCGCCCGCGAGGACGCCGGGGCGGAGGGCCAGACCGATGGGGCCAGTGGAAGCAATGAGGGCAATGCGGACAAGGAGCGCGAAAACGCCCGTCATGCCTCACGGGGTGACGGATCTGCACGCAACGGTGTGACCGACTCCGCTCCGGCCGGGGCGTACACGGTGCAGGCCGGCGACAGTCTCTGGGCGATCGCCGACGAGCGCGAGGTCCCCGGCGGCTGGACCGCGCTCTACCAGGCCAACGAGGCCACCGTGGGCGACGACCCCGACCTCATCCTGCCCGGTCAGAGCCTCGATCTCGGCCTGGAGCAGGAGTAGTTCACGGAGTCGTCCGGCGGGTTGGTTCGCTGGTAAATGTCCGTTCTGTGCGAGTGAGACAAGGGTCTCTTTGCCGCAACTCGCCCTTTTCGGCGGCCGATTTCGGTCATCTCGGCCACGACCTGCGGAAACACCCCTGACATCGACGGCGGTTCGTCCGAATTCTCCCCGATGTTCGTCTTTGAACATCGGGGAGCGGTGTGTTTACGGTCGAATCGCTCGCCACCGCGGGCACCGCTGACCGAAACGCCGAATCCTGCCGTCGGTCGGGGGGAACAGTCGACGCTCGAAAAGCGCCGAAGGCAGGAGCGGGGGACCCAGGTAGGTGCCGGCCCGGCCGTCCGACGAGGACGCCGGTGACGGCTAGGGGTGGAGCCGCGCGCAAGGACGCGCGGCCGGGCAACTTTCCGGCCCGAACCCGACAGCTCACCTCGCAGGCGTCGGTGAGGAGTACTTCATGCTGCGTTCCGGCATCGCCAAGCACCGCCGCCCGTCGAAGTTCGCCCGCGTCGCCGCGTTCGCCGGCGTCACCGGCGCCGTCATCGCCGCCCCGCTGCTGGGTGCCGGCTCCGCCTCGGCCGCGACCGCCTCCGAGTGGGACAAGGTCGCCCAGTGCGAGTCCGGCGGCGACTGGTCCATCAACACGGGCAACGGCTACTACGGCGGCCTGCAGTTCTCCGCCTCCACCTGGGCGGCCTACGGCGGCACCGCCTACGCGTCCACCGCCGACCAGGCCAGCAAGGCCCAGCAGATAGCCGTCGCCGAGAAGGTCCTCGCCGGCCAGGGCAAGGGTGCCTGGCCGAGCTGCGGCGTCGGCCTGTCCAGCGCCTCCTACGACGGCGGCGCCGCCGAGCAGCCCGCCGAGAAGCCCGCCGAGAAGCGCGCCGAGGCCCCGACCACCCGCTCCGAGCGCGCCGAGGCCCCCGCGCCGAAGAAGGCCGCCGAGGCCAAGAGCTTCAAGAAGGGCGACGGCGAGTACAAGGTCGTGGCCGGCGACACCCTCAGCTCGATCGCCACGGCCGAGAAGGTCGAGGGCGGCTGGAAGAAGCTGTTCGAGCTCAACAAGGACGTCGTCGAGGACGCCGACGTGATCCACCCGGGCCAGCAGCTCCACCTGCGCTGACCCGCTCCCTCCCCCCACCGCTCCCGGCCCGGCGCCCCCTTCCCCCGAAGGCGCCGGGCCGGGCCCGTGTGCGGCCCCTTCCCGCCCGGCCGCCCCGGGCGCCCCCCCCCCCGCCCCGCCGGGCGCCCCGGTCCGCCGGCGCCCCCGTCCCCACCCGCACCCCAAAACGCACCCGCACCGCGCCGTCCCCACCCGCACCGCCCCCGGTCCCGTCGGGGTCCACCCCGGTTACCGCCGGGTAGAAGCAGAGGGTTTGTCCGTCCGCGAGGGTCTTGATGCCCTTTTTCGTCCCAGGGGGCGGGCATCGGCCCGGCGTACGCCGCCGCGCCGGTTAGGCTCTTGTCGCAAGGCCAAGCAGACCTCTGCACTTTTCTCGCGTCACATCCCAGAAGGAGATGCTCGTGCCGTCCATCGACGTCGTCGTAGCCCGGGAAATCCTCGACTCCCGAGGCAACCCCACGGTCGAGGTCGAGGTTGGCCTCGACGACGGCAGCACGGGTCGTGCTGCCGTTCCGTCCGGCGCCTCCACCGGTGCGTTCGAGGCCCTCGAGCTCCGCGACGGTGACCAGAACCGCTACCAGGGCAAGGGCGTCGAGAAGGCCGTCCTCGCCGTCATCGAGCAGATCGGCCCGGAGCTCGTCGGCTACGACGCCACCGAGCAGCGGCTGATCGACCAGGCGATGTTCGACCTGGACGCCACCCCGGACAAGTCCTCGCTCGGCGCCAACGCCATCCTCGGCGTCTCCCTCGCCGTCGCGCACGCCGCCTCCGAGGCGTCCGACCTCCCGCTCTTCCGCTACCTGGGCGGCCCGAACGCGCACCTGCTGCCCGTTCCGATGATGAACATCCTGAACGGCGGCTCGCACGCCGACTCCAACGTGGACATCCAGGAGTTCATGATCGCGCCCATCGGCGCCGAGTCCTTCTCCGAGGCCCTGCGCTGGGGCACCGAGGTCTACCACACCCTCAAGAAGGTGCTGAAGACCAAGGGCCTGTCCACCGGCCTCGGCGACGAGGGCGGCTTCGCGCCGAACCTCGACTCCAACCGCGCCGCCCTCGACCTCATCCTCGAGGCCATCAAGGAGGCCGGCTACGCCCCGGGCAAGGACATCGCCCTGGCGCTCGACGTGGCCGCGTCCGAGTTCTACAAGGACGGCGTCTACGAGTTCGAGGGCAAGTCCCGCTCGGCCGCCGAGATGACCGAGTACTACGAGGAGCTCGTCGCCTCCTACCCGCTGGTCTCCATCGAGGACCCGCTGTTCGAGGACGACTGGGCCGGCTGGAAGGTCCTCACCGACAAGCTCGGCACCAAGGTGCAGATCGTCGGCGACGACCTCTTCGTCACCAACCCGGAGCGCCTGGCCCGCGGCATCGAGGACGGCGCCGCCAACGCCCTGCTCGTCAAGGTCAACCAGATCGGCTCGCTGACCGAGACCCTGGACGCCGTCGAGCTCGCCCAGCGCAACGGCTTCAAGTGCATGATGTCCCACCGCTCCGGCGAGACCGAGGACGTCACCATCGCCGACCTGGCCGTCGCCACCAACTGCGGCCAGATCAAGACCGGCGCCCCGGCCCGCTCCGAGCGCGTCGCCAAGTACAACCAGCTCCTGCGCATCGAGGAGATCCTCGACGACGCCGCGGTGTACGCGGGCCGCTCCGCCTTCCCGCGGTTCCGCTTCGCGGACTAGGCACAAGCGTTCCGGGGGCCGAGCCCCCGGAGCCGAGCGCCCCGGCGAGGGCCGACGCCCCCGCCTCCGTACGTCCCCGGCCGCGGTCCCGTACCGTGTCCGGGGACGTACGCGCGTAACGGGGAGGCGAGACCATGGCCCGCAGGCCGCCGGGGGACCAGGACCGGTTCTCCACCGCGACCAGGATCCGGCTGCTCGGCGAGCAGACCGCGGCCCGCGTCTACCGGTCCCAGAACCGCCGCCAGGCACGCCGCTCCCGGCTCACCGGCCGGGCCGCCTTCCTCGCGCTGGTCGTCTGCTCGCTGGTCGTGGCGCTCGCCTACCCGATACGGCAGTACGTCTCCCAGCGCGCGGAGATCGCCGAGCAGGAACGCCTCATGGAGGAGGCCCGTGACGAGGTCGAGCGCCTCCGGGACGAGAAGGCCCGCCTCCAGGACGACATGTACGTCCGGCGGCTCGCCCGCGAGCACCTGCACTACGTCTTCCCCGGCGAGACCTCCTACACGGTGATCGACCCGGAGGCGGCCGAGGAGCGGCGCGCGGACGACGGCGCCGCCGACCGGCCCTGGTACTCGAACGTGTGGAACGGCGTCGACGAGGCCGACCGCGAGTAGCACCACGGCACGGGCCGCGCCCGCGCCACCGCCGTCCGACGGCGGGCACAGCATCCCGACAGCGAACACAGCATCAAGGCAGGCATGGAAACCCCTCCTCCCACCACCGAGCACACCGAGCCGACCGACGCGGACATCGCCGCGTTCGAGCAGCAGCTCGGCCGGCCGCCGCGCGGACTGCGCGCCATCGCGCACCGCTGCCCCTGCGGCCGGCCGGACGTCGTCGAGACCGCCCCCCGCCTGCCGGACGGGACGCCCTTCCCGACGCTGTACTACCTGACCTGCCCGCGTGCCGCGTCCGCGATCGGCACCCTGGAGGCCAACGGCGTCATGAAGGAGATGCAGGGCCGGCTCGCCACCGACCCCGAGCTGGCCGCCGCCTACCGGGCCGCCCACGAGGACTACATCGCCCGCCGCGACGCCGTCGAGGTGCTCCAGGGCTTCCCCAGCGCCGGCGGCATGCCGGACCGGGTCAAGTGCCTCCATGTGCTCGTCGGCCACTCCCTCGCCGCCGGCCCCGGGGTGAATCCGCTGGGCGACGAGGCGATCTCGATGCTGCCCGAGTGGTGGCGCAAGGGCCCCTGCGTGACCGGCTGCGCCACCGGGGAGGAGTCCGAGTGACCCGTGTCGCCGCCATCGACTGCGGCACCAACTCCATCCGCCTGCTCGTCGCCGACGTGGACCCCCGGACCGGGAGCCTCACCGACCTCGACCGCCGGATGACCATCGTCCGGCTCGGCCAGGGCGTCGACCGCACCGGCCGCCTCGCCCCCGAGGCGCTGGAGCGCACCTTCGCCGCCTGCCGCGACTACGCGCGGGTGATCAAGGAGCTGGGCGCCGAGACGGTGCGCTTCGTGGCAACCTCCGCCTCCCGCGACGCGGAGAACCGCGACGCGTTCGTGAGCGGGGTCCTCGGCATCCTCGGCGTGGAGCCGGAGGTCATCACCGGAGACCAGGAGGCCGAGTTCTCCTTCACCGGCGCCACCCGCTCGCTCGCGGGCCGCTCCGACCTGGCCACCCCGTACCTGGTCGTCGACATCGGCGGCGGCTCGACCGAGTTCGTCGTCGGCGACGAGCACGCGCGGGCCGCCCGCTCCGTCGACATCGGCTGTGTGCGGCTCACCGAGCGCCACGCGCCCGACAGCCCCGCCACGCCCGCGCAGATCGCCGCCATCGGCGCCGACATCGAGGCGGCGCTCGACCTGGCGGCCGAGACCGTCCCGATCGGCGACGCGGGCACCCTCGTCGGCCTGGCGGGCTCCGTCACCACCGTCGCCGGGATCGCGCTCGGCCTCGACGCCTACGACTCGGAGCGCATCCACCACGCGGTGGTCTCCTACGAGCAGGTCGAGGAGATCACCACGATGCTGCTGGGTTCGACCCACGACGAGCGCGCGGCGATCGGCGTGATGCACCCCGGCCGGGTGGACGTCATCCAGGCCGGGGCGCTCGTCCTGCTCACGATCATGCGGCGGACCGGCGCCCGCGAGGTCGTCGTCAGCGAGCACGACATCCTGGACGGCATCGCCTACAAGGCCGCCGAGGGCTGGTTCTGAGCCCCACCGCGTGCTGAGCCCCACCGCGCGAGCGGGACGACCGCGTCAGGCGCCCGGCGCGCCCGGAGCCGGCGGGGCGGGGGTCAGCACGACGAACTCCGCCCCGGCCGGGTCGGTGCAGACCGCCAGCCGGCCGACGCCCTCCGCGTCCTCCGGGCCCATGGACACCCCGCCGCCGCCCTCGCGCACCCGGGCGACCGTGGCGTCGCAGTCGGAGGTGCCGAAGACGGGGTGCCAGTAGGGCTTCACCTCGCCCGACGCGAACATCTCCGGCATGGCCATCACACCGCCGAACATCCGCTCCGGCGGCTGCCCCGCGGGCGTCACCATCGTGTACGTGCCGCCGCCCCCGGGGAGTTCGGTGTCCTGGCCGGTCCAGCCGAAGACACTGCCGTAGAAGCGCTGCGCGGCGGCCGAGTCGGTCGTCATCAGCTCGACCCAGCCCAGGCTGCCCGGGCCGTCGGTGGCCCCGATGCCGGGATAGGCGCCCGCCTGCCAGACCGCGAACTGCGCGCCCTGCGGGTCGGTGAGCTGGGCGAACCTGCCCTCCTCGGACACCTCGGACGGCGGCATCCGCACGGTGCCGCCCGCCTCCTCGACGGCCTTGACGGTGGCCTCGATGTCACGGGTGTCGTAGTAGACCATCCAGGCGGAGCGCGCGCCCTGTTCGGTCAGCTTCCCGACCGCGGCCACCGTCTTCCCGTCGAGCTGGAACATCTGGTAGTCGCCGCCGCCGTCGCCCATCGACTGGGCCTGCCAGCCGAACACTCCGCCGTAGAAGCGGGCCGCCGCGTCGACGTCGGGGGCGCCCAGGTCGATCCAGCAGGGCTGACCGGGCACGAAGTCCGTGGTGATCATCTCTCTGTCGCTTTCTCCTGGTTCCTGCACACATCCGCCCTTTCAGCCTGTCACCAGCCGCGAACGGATGCGCGCCGAACCGCCGGGCGCACGGGGGCGCCCGGAACGCCGGGCGCCCGGCCGGCCCCCTGAACCGGCCGGGCTTCTCCGGCAGCCCCGCAGGGCCTCCTCTGTGCCGGATCACACGGTGGACTGCGTGATCACGGACGACATGATCAGAGGGTGGACTTGAACAGCAGGCGGTTCGGCGTCCCGCTCACGTTGCCGCCGATCACGTTGGCGGTCGCGTTGTTGATCAGCCAGGTGTTGACGGTGGCGCTGGACGCGTCGCCGTACGTCGCCTTGTAGAGCGCGGCCACCCCGGAGACGTGCGGCGACGCCATCGAGGTGCCGCTCATCGAGGTGGAGCCGCCGCCCGCGCGGGCCGAGGTGATGCTCACGCCGGGCGCGTAGATGTCGGCGCAGCCGCCGTAGTTGCTGAAGCTCGCCTTGCGGTCCGAGGAGTCCGACGCGGCGGCCGTGATGGTTCCCGCCGCGCTGGCCGGCGAGTAGTTGCAGGCGGGCTGGTTGTCGTTGCCCGCGGCCACGGCCAGGTGCACACCGGAGTTGGCCAGCGCGGTGGCGGCGTTGTTCATCGCCGAGGAGTAGCCGCCGCCGAGCGAGGCGTTGGCGACCGCGGGCTTCACCGCGTTCTGCCGCACCCAGTCGAAGCCCGCGATGATGCCGGAGTAGGAACCGGAGCCCTGGCAGTCCAGCACCCGCACGCCGCGGAGCTGCACGCCCTTGGCCACGCCGTAGGTGGTCCCGCCGACGGTCCCCGCGACATGGGTGCCGTGCCCGTTGCAGTCCGCGCCGTTGCCGCCGAAGGCGTCGAACACGTTCCGCGCCCGGCCGCCGAAGTCCGCGTGCGCGGTGTCGATGCCGGTGTCGATGATGTAGGCGGTCACCCCGGAGCCGTTGCGGGTGTAGGTGTACGAACCGTCCCGCCCGCTGCGCTGGTCTATGCGGTCCAGGCCCCAGGGGGCGTTGTACTGCGTGGCGGTGGAGACGATCCGCTGGTCCTCCTCGATGGAGGCCACCCGCGCGTCGCCGCGCAGCCTGGTGAGCTGAGCGGGCGTCAGATCGGCGGCGAAGCCGTTGATGACGTCCTCGTACACGTGACGGGCCTTCAGCGAACGGGCCTTGAGCAGGCCCGCCGGGTCGGCGTCCGCCTTGAGGGTGACGATGTAGCGGCCCGCGATCTCCTGCGCGGCGGGGGCCTGGGCGACACCGACGAGCGGGGCGGGGGACTCGGCGGCGGCGACCGCGGGGGTCAGGGCCAGGGCCAGGGGCAGGGCGACGGCGAGGGCGCCGATGTGGGTTCTGCGCATGGGGAAGCTGACACCTTTCGTGGGGCCGGCCGCGGGGTGCCGGGGCCGGCGGGTGGGGGAGCGCACGGTCCGCCCCGCCGGGCGGTGGGTGGCCGGCCGGCGGTGTGGGCGGGGCGTGACGCGGAAGGTGGGACAGCACGCTGTGCGGGGGGTGCGCCGGGCACGTGCGGGCGGGGACGAGGCCGCCCGGTGCCCTCCCGTCCCTCGTGACGGGGGCGTCCGGTGCGCACCGCTCACCGGCCGGGGGGACGGGGTCGCCGTCCGCCGGCGCGGTGGAAGTCGCGGTGCGCGGCGAAAACATACTGGGGGTGACGGGAGGTTGACCACGGCCGAATCAGGCGTGACCGATTGCGGTCATCCGCCCCCCTCGGGCCGTCCGCCGCCCCCGGGGCGTGTTCCGGCCATGGCCAAGGCGCCCCGCGCCGCCCTAGGGTCGCCCCATGCCGGACAGCGACCCCCACGACCCCGGCCCCCACGACGCGCTCGGGGGCGTGCCCGAGGAGGTGCGGGCCTGGCTCGTCGCGCACCGGCTCGCCGCCGGTGACGGGCGCCGTGTCGCGACGCCCGAGCGCGCCCTGCACGAACTGGTCGACGAGCAGCGCCGCCGGCTCGACGCCCTCCACCAGGGGTTCGACGCCTTCGACGACGTCCTGCGCCTGCTGCCCGACCTGCGCCGCACCGGGCGCGAGACGCTGGAGGCCGAGTTCTACGACGACCGGGTCCGGCTGCGGCAGCGGATGGAGGACCTGGACGCGCTGTGCCGCGACGAACTCCTCGCCATGCGGGCGACGTTCCCCGCCCCCGAGGTGCTGGAGGCGGGCCTCGCGGACGATCTGCGGTCGCTGGAGCGGGGCGTCGCCATGCTGCTGCTGGTCTCCGCGCGCGCCGCCCGGAGCACGGGCGCGGCCCGCTACCTGGCGGCGCTGCTCGACCACGGCGCGCAGATACGCGTCGCCACGACCGTGCCGCTCCACCTGAACGTCGTCGACCGCGCGGTGACCGTGATGGCCCTCGGGCCCGCGCCGCTGCGCGGGGAGCGGGCGGAGGACGTGATCCTGCACAGCGCCCGGCTCGCGGACTGCTTCGCCCGCGTCTTCGACCACCACTGGAGCACCGCCCGCCCCTACGAGGACGGCGCGGCCTCCGAGGAGTGGTCGCCGCGGGAGCGGGAGGTGCTGGCGCTGCTCGCGGCGGGCGCCAAGGACGAGGCGATCGCGCGGCGCCTCGGCTGCTCGGAGCGCACCCTCCGCCGCCTCCTCGCCACCCTCGTCGCCCGCCTCGGCGCGGACAGCCGCTTCGCGGCGGGGGTGCGCGCGGCGCAACTGGGCCTGGTGGACTGACCTTCCGGGCCTTCGGCCCGGGTGCGTTCCCGGGCCGGGGCACCCCAGCCCTCCGGGCCGCCGATGGGCCGGGCAACCCAGCCCGTCCGGCGTTTGAGGACACCGCGCGCAGCGTGGTGCCGTGCCCACCGGGCCGCACCGCCCCCGTGCGCGCGACCGGGTCCGGCGGGGCTCTGCCCCGCGCCCCGCGCCTCAAGCGCCGGCGGGGCTGGAGGCAGCCCGGACGGCGCGTGGCCCCGGGGCCGGGCATCCCAGCCCGTCCGGCGTTTGAGGACACGGCCGCAGGCCGTGCTGCGACCACCGGGCCCGCGCCCGGTAACGCGCGTTCCCGACGTGCGGCCGGGTGGTCGCCGCACCACGCTGCGCGCGGTGTCCTCAAGCGCCGGACGGGCTGGGATGCCGGCTCCCGGCGCGGGGCGTTTCCGACGTGCGGCCGGGTGGTCGCGGCACCACGCTGCGCGCGGTGTCCTCAAGCGCCGGACGGGCTGGAAGGCACGCGCTCGGAGTCGTGCCCCAAGCGCCGGACGGGCTGGGAAGGCACGCGCCCGGCACGGGGCACCCACGCGCCGGACGGGCCGGAAGAGCCCGCTCCTGGCACGGGGCACCCACGCGCCGGACGGGCTGGAAGAGCCCGCTCCTGGCACGGGGCACCCACGCGCCGGACGGGCCGGAAGAGCCCGCTCCCGGCACGGGGCACCCACGCGCCGGACGGGCCGGAAGAGCCCGCGCCCGGCACGGGGCACACAAGTGCCGGACGGGCTGAAAAGGCCCGCAAGCGCCCCCGCGAGCCCCCGCCCCGAGGGAAAGTTCGTGAACTTCTTCACAAGGATTTCGGTCCCCATGACCCCCTAGCACCCCCGAAACCCCCTCCCTCCGCCCCCGTTGGGCTTCGGAACAGGGACCGCAGGTGCTCGTGGGGGCATCGGCCGAGTGGGCGAAGGGCCCGCGGCGGGCCCTTCGCGGAGGCTTGCGGGCCAGCTCACGAGGGGTGAACAACGTCCTCCCCCACCTCGGGGTTCCCGGGGTGGGTCATGACCTGGGTCACGTGGGCGGCGGAGTGTAGCAGAGGTGGCCCACAACCTTGTGAAGGGGCTCACGAGCACCCCCTCGGGGTGGGGTGGATACTCGATGGCATGAGCACCACGGAGCGTCCCAGGATCCTCGTTGTAGGCGGTGGGTACGTAGGCCTGTACGCGGCACGTCGCATCCTGAAGAAGATGCGCTACGGCGAAGCGACCGTCACGGTCGTCGACCCGCGCTCGTACATGACGTACCAGCCCTTCCTCCCCGAAGCTGCCGCCGGCAGCATCTCGCCTCGGCATGTCGTCGTCCCGCTGCGGCGCGTGCTGCCCAAGGCTGAGGTGCTCACCGGCCGGGTCACGACCATCGACCAGGACCGCAAGGTCGCCACCGTCGCGCCGCTGGTCGGCGAGGCGTACGAGCTGCCCTTCGACTACCTGGTGATCGCGCTCGGCGCCATCTCCCGCACCTTCCCGATCCCCGGCCTCGCCGAGCAGGGCATCGGCATGAAGGGCATCGAGGAGGCCATCGGGCTGCGCAACCACGTGCTGGAGCAGCTCGACAAGGCCGACTCGACGACCGACGAGGAAGTCCGCCGCAAGGCGCTCACCTTCGTCTTCGTGGGCGGCGGCTTCGCCGGTGCCGAGACCATCGGCGAGGTGGAGGACCTGGCCCGCGACGCGGCCAAGTACTACACCAACGTCAAGCGCGAGGACATGCGCTTCGTCCTCGTCGACGCCGCCGACAAGATCCTCCCCGAGGTCGGTCCGAAGCTCGGCAAGTACGGCAAGGAGCACCTGGAGGGCCGTGGGGTCGAGGTCTACCTCTCCACCTCCATGGACTCCTGCGTCGACGGCCACGTGGTGCTGAAGAACGGCCTGGAGGTCGACTCCAACACCATCGTGTGGACCGCCGGTGTGAAGCCGAACCCGGCGCTGGCGCGCTACGGCATCCCGCTCGGCCCCCGCGGCCACGTGGACTGCAACGAGAAGCTCCAGGTCAACGGCACGGACTACATCTGGGCCGCCGGCGACAACGCCCAGGTGCCGGACATGGCCCTGCGCAAGGCCGGTGTCGAGAACGCCTGGTGCCCGCCGAACGCCCAGCACGCGCTGCGTCAGTCGAAGGTCCTCGGCGACAACGTGATCTCCGGGATGCGCGGCTTCCCGCAGAAGACCTACGAGCACGCCAACAAGGGCGCGGTCGCCGGTCTCGGCCTGCACAAGGGCGTCGCGATGATCGTCGTCGGCAAGATGAAGATCAAGCTCAAGGGCCGTCTCGCCTGGTACATGCACCGCGCGTACCACGGCATGGCCATGCCGACCTGGAACCGCAAGATCCGTGTCTTCGCGGACTGGACGCTGGCGATGTTCCTCAAGCGCGAGGTCGTCTCCCTCGGTGCGATGGAGACGCCGCGCGAGGAGTTCTACGAGGCCGCCAAGCCGACCCCGCCGCCGGCCGCGGCGGTGAAGCCGGAGGCCGAGAAGGCCAAGGCGTCCTAGGACACCGCACGCCGAAGGGCCGCCCGCCATCCGTGGTGCGGGCGGCCCTTCGGCGTGCCCGGGCACCCGCGCCCGGCTCCGTGGGAGGCCGCGGGGGCTTTGCCCGCACATTACGTGGCACGGGAAGCACGCGGGGTGGTCACCCTGTTGTCGGTAGTGCGCGTTTCGCGAGAGAGCGTTTCGTGGGAACCACCGTCACGGAGGTGTGTGCCATGGCCGATGCCGCGCTGCGGCTGACCACTCTTGCCGGGGAGCTGCTGGGGTCCCCGTTCCCGGTCCGGATCCGGGCCTGGGACGGCAGCGAGTCCGGGCCGCCGGGCGGTCCCGTCCTCGTCGTGCGCCACCGGCGGGCGCTGCGCAGGCTGCTGTGGCGGCCCGGCGAGCTGGGCCTCGCCCGGGCCTGGGTCGCCGGGGAGATCGACGTGGACGGCGACCTGTACACGGCGCTCGACCGCCTCGCCGGCATCCTGTGGGAACGCGGCCCGGCCGGCCCCGGCACGCCGCTCCGCCCGCTGCGCGACCCGCGCCTGCGGGCCGCGGCCCGGGGCCTGCTCTCGCTGGGCGGCCCGCTGCCGCCGCCCCCGCCGCCCGCCGAGGAGTCGCGCCGCCGCCCCGGCTCCCGGCACACCAGGGGCCGCGACAGACGGGCCATCAGCCACCACTACGACGTGGGCAACGACTTCTACGGGCTGGTGCTCGGTCCGTCCATGGTCTACTCGTGCGCCTACTTCGACGAGGCCGGCGGCACCCTGGAGGACGCCCAGCGGGACAAGCTCGACCTGGTGTGCCGCAAGCTCGCCCTGAAGGAGGGCGACCGGCTGCTGGACGTCGGCTGCGGCTGGGGCTCCATGGCCGTGCACGCGGCCCGCGAGTACGGCGCCCGGGTCACCGGGATCACCCTCTCCCGCGAACAGGCCGCCTGGGCCCGCAAGCGGGTCGCCGACGAGGGCCTGACGGACCGGGTCGAGATCCGCGTCCAGGACTACCGGGACGTGTCCGACGGCCCGTACGACGCGATCTCCTCGATCGGCATGGCGGAGCACGTCGGCCAGGTGCGCTACCGCGAGTACGCGGACCTGCTGCTGTCGCTGCTGGTGCCGGGCGGCCGGCTGCTCAACCACCAGATCGCCCGCCGTCCCGAGCCGGACGAATCGGCGTACGAGCTGGACGCGTTCATCGACCGCTACGTCTTCCCCGACGGGGAGCTCTCGCCGCTCGGCCGCACGGTCGCCGCGCTGGAGGACGCCGGCTTCGAGGTCCGGGACGTGGAGGCGATCCGCGAGCACTACGCGCGCACCCTGCGCGCCTGGGTGGGCAACCTGGAGGCCGCCTGGCCCGGTGCCGTGCGGCTGGTCTCGCCCGGCCGGGCGCGGGTGTGGCGGCTCTACATGGCGGCGTCGGCCGTCGCCTTCGAGCGCAACCACATCGGGGTCAACCAGATCCTCGCCGTCCGCACCGCCGCCTCGGGGGCCTCCGGGATGCGGGCGCGGACCCGCGACTGGAGGTAGCGCGGAGGCACGACAGGGGTGTGCCCCCGGCCGGAGCCGGGGGCACACCCCTGTCCGTCCGCCCTCGGGGCGGCTACTCGGTCTTGATGGCCGTCAGCATGTTCAGCCGCGCGGCGCTCCGCGCGGGCCACATGGCGGCGAGCACACCGACCACGCCGGCCAGCAGCAGGAAGATCCCGATCCGGTCCCACGGCAGCACCAGCGCGTAGCCGGGGATCTCGCCGCGGATGGTCTCGCCGATCGCCCAGCCGAGGAAGGTGCCCAGGCCGATGCCGATCACCGCGCCGAAGAGGGAGATGACCACGGCCTCCAGCCGGATCATCCGCTTCACCCGCCGGCGGTCGAGGCCGATGGCGCGCAGCATGCCGATCTCCTGCTGGCGTTCGAACACCGACATGGCCAGGGTGTTGACGACGCCGAGGACCGCGATCAGCAGGGCCATCGCCAGCAGCCCGTACATGATGTTCAGCGCGGTGTTGATGAAGCCGCCGAAGAGGTTGCGGATGTCCTGCTGGTCCATGACGCTGATCGCCGGGTTGTCGCCCAGCGCGTCCACCAGCGCCTGCTCGTTGGCGTCGCTCGCGCCGCCGTCCATGGCGACCCAGATCTCGGGGATGTACGGCTTGGTCTCGTACGGGGCCACCAGCGAGGTCGGCACCAGCACCGGGGAGAGGAACTCGTTGCCGCGGTAGACGGCGCCGACGGTGAGCTCCTCGGCGTGCGGCTCGTCCTCGCTGCCGACGTTGGCCTTGAGGGTGTCGCCCACCTTGTAGCCGTTGGACTTCGCGGTGTCCTCGGCGACGGCGATGCTGCCCCGGCCGAGGCTGGCCAGCGAGCCGGAGACCGTCTTCAGGTCGAAGACCTTCTCCACGTCGCCCGGGGTCACGGCCGACGCCGAGTGCCAGGTGTCGCCGATCTCCAGCGAGGTCGCCTGCTGCGGCGAGACCGCGGCGACGCCCTTCGCCTTCTCGATCGCCTCCAGCGCCGAGGCGTCGAGCGCCCCGCCGGAGGCCATCGAGATCATGTAGTCGGCGCGGATGTTGTCGGTGGTCATCTTGTCGATGGCCTGGCCGAGGGTGACGCCCAGCACCGAGAGGCCGGTGACCAGGGTCAGGCCGATCGCCAGCGCGGAGGCGGTGGCGCCGGTGCGGCGCGGGTTGCGGACCGCGTTCTGTCCGGCGAGCTTGCCGGCGACGCCGAACACGCCCTGGAGCAGCGGACGGAAGAGCGCGATCACCGGCCGCGACAGCAGCGGGATCAGGATGATGACGCCGATCAGGGCGAAGAAGGCGCCGGCGCCGATGAGCATCCGGCCGTCGCTGCCGCCGGTGGCCGCACCGCCGCTGATGCCGGCCGCGCCGAGCAGGGTGATGACGCCGCCGATGCTGTTGCGCAGGACCAGCGACTTGGTGGAGGCCACCGCGTGGACGCTGCTCATCGCCGCCACCGGCGCGATCTTCGCGGCCCGGCGGGCGGGCAGCCAGGCGGCCAGCATGGTGATCAGGACGCCCACGGCGAGCGCCGCGCCCACCGCCGTCGGGGAGACGATCAGCGGACCGGCCGGCACCTTGGCGCCGAACGCGCCCATCGCGGACCGCAGTCCGGTCGCGAGGCCGACGCCCAGCGCGAAGCCGACCACCGAGGCGATGACGCCGACCAGCGCGGCCTCCAGGATGACCGAGCGCTTCACCTGGCGGCGGGAGGCGCCCACGGCACGCATCAGCGCCAGTTCCCTGGTGCGCTGGGCGACCAGCATGGTGAAGGTGTTGGCGATCAGGAAGACGCCCACGAACAGGGCGATGGCCGCGAAGGCGAGCAGCATGGTGTTGAGGTTGCTCAGCCCGCTCTCGATCGACTCGGCCTGCTCGTCGGCGAGTTCGCTGCCGGTCTGGGCCTCGGCGTCCTTCGGGAGCAGCGGTTCGACGGCGGCGAGGATCTCGCTGTCGGATGCCCCGGCGGCCGCGGCGACGGTCACGTCCTGGTAGAAGCCGGGCCGGAGGTAGAGCTGCTGCGCGACCTCGGTCGGGAACAGGACCAGGCTGCCGCCCGCGTTGACCGCGCCGTCCTCGGTGGTGAACACCCCGGCGAGGGTGAACTCCTTCACGGGGCCGTTGGTGGCCACCCGGACGGTGTCGCCGACCTGGTAGCCGCCCTTCTCGGCGGAGTCCTCGTCCAGGGCGACGGTGTCGGCCGACGCCGGTCCCGCGCCCTCGGTGAAGTCGTAGGCCGGGTCCTTGCCGTCCTTGCCGGGGGCGTAGTTGCCGCCGGTGTTGGACCAGCCGTTGCCGATCAGCTTGCCGTCCTTGTCGGCGACCCCGGCGAAGCCGGAGACCCGTCCGGTGGCTCCGGCGACGCCGTCGAGGGCGCGGATGCCCTCCAGCGTCCGGTCGCTGATGCCGTCGTCCTTCTTGCTGTCGTCGGGGTCGGCGTAGGTGCTGACCGCGACCGCGACGTCGTCGTAGCTCTTCGCTGACTGGTTGCGGTAGGCGTTGCCGAGGGTGTCGGTGAAGACCAGGGTGCCGGAGACGAAGGCGACGCCGAGCATCACGGCGAGCACGGTCATCAGCAGCCTGGCCTTGTGCGCGAGCACATTGCGCAGGGCGGTACGGAACATGGTGAGTCCTGGAGGTGGTGCCGGCGCATGCCGGACAGGGCCGGCGGCCGGGCCGCGGGGCCTTGGGTGGAGGGGGACGGTGCCGCGGGGGCCTGCCGTCCGGACCGGGGCCGGCGGGCCCGGCGGGATCCGGGGGCAGGGGCCCCGGGCGTCAGCTCGTGCGGCCCTTGGCGTCGAAGGCCTTCATCCGGTCGAGGACGCCGTCGGCGGTCGGGTCCGGCATCTCGTCGACGATCCGTCCGTCCGCGAGGAAGATCACCCGGTCCGCGTAGGAGGCGGCCACCGGGTCGTGGGTCACCATGACGACGGTCTGGCCGAGTTCGCGCACCGAGTTCCGCAGGAAGCCGAGGACCTCGGCGCCGGAACGGGAGTCCAGGTTCCCGGTCGGCTCGTCACCGAAGATGATCTCCGGCCGGGAGGCGAGCGCACGGGCCACGGCGACACGCTGCTGCTGTCCGCCGGAGAGCTGGGTGGGCCGGTGGCCGAGCCGGTCCCGCAGGCCGATCATGTCGATGACCCGCTGCACCCACTCCTTGTCGGGCTTGCGGCCCGCGATGTCCATCGGGAGCGTGATGTTCTCCATCGCCGTGAGCGTGGGGAGCAGGTTGAACGCCTGGAAGATGAAACCGATCTTGTCCCGCCGCAGCTGCGTGAGCTGCTTGTCCTTGAGCGTGCCGAGCTCGGTCTCGCCGATGCGCACCGAGCCGGAGCTGAAGGTGTCCAGGCCCGCGACGCAGTGCATCAGGGTCGACTTGCCGGAGCCGGACGGGCCCATGATCGCGGTGAACTCGGCCTGGCGGAAGTCGACGCTGACGTTGTCGAGCGCGACCACCTGGGTCTCGCCCTGGCCGTACACCTTGGACAGGTCCGTGGCGCGGGCGGCCACGGAAGTGGCGCGGTGAGCGATGGGTGTGGTGGTCACGTGGGGCTCCTCGTCGGCGTTGCTCGGGGACGTGTCCATCCTCTCCGCCGTGCGGCGCCGGATCGTCACTCCGGATACCCGTCTTCGGGGCCCTCTCGGGTCGGACGCGGCGGTACGCGGCGTCATCCTTGGGTATGACAGGACCCCTGAGAGGTCCCACGGCACGTCACCCCCGTGCCGGGCCGCCGGAACGGCGGCATTTTTCCGTCAATCCACGCAGCCCCCGGCGGCCACGGGCGAGGGCGCGCGCCGCATGCCCATGCGCCCCCACCAGCCCTGACGCCTCATCAAGCATCAATAAAATCAGACAACATCGGGCCATCGCCCCGAAGAGTGGGTCGATCTCCACCGATAGGCTCCTGAACCGACGCTGACCGCGTGCACGCCCGGATGGTGGAATGCAGACACGGCGAGCTTAAACCTCGCTGCCCCTCGGGGCGTGCCGGTTCGAGTCCGGCTCCGGGCACAGCGTCACCCGGCCCGAGCCCCGTTTCCCCCACCGCTCCCGGCGCCGCTCCCGACACCTCCGCCGCTCCCGGCGCCGCCGCCGCGCGCCCCGGCCGTGCGGGCGCGCGGCGGCGGGTGCGGTCAGACCGCCGGGAGGGCGCTCAGCTTCCGGGCGTGCAGGGCTGCCAGGCGCCGGCCCGCCGAGACGACGTACCACTGCTCCACCGAGCCCGAACCGTCGTTGAAGGTCCAGCGCAGCTTCCCGGTCCGGGCGTCGTAGGCGTGGACCCCGCCGTCCTTGTCGAACCGGGTCGCCCCGTAGAGCGTGTTCCCCGCCTTCGCGAACTGCACCGGGTAGGCGGAGTCGAGCAGGTCCTCGTTGCGCCACAGCCGCTTGCCCGACACCGGGTCCACGGCCCACAGCGAGCGGGCGCTGTCCGAGACGAACAGCACGCCGTCCAGCACGGCCGGGCCGTTGTAGGTGCTGAACTCGTCGGTCGCCAGCGACCAGCGCTCGGCGCCGGTCTCCAGGGCGAAGGCGCGCAGGGTCCGGCCGTCCGAGACGATCACCAACCCGTCGTGGACGATGAGCCGGTCGAAGTTGGACCGGCTCAGCTTCTTCGTCCAGAGCTGCCGGCCGGTCACGGTGTCACGGACGGTCACGTTCTCCCGCTGGTCGGTGTAGACCAGGCGCCTGCCGCTGACGGTGGAGTGGATCCCGTGCTCCTCGGTGCCCGCGTCCCGGCGCTCGCTCCAGGCCACCTTCCCCGTCCGGACGTCGATCGCCGCGATCACGTTCTTCGACGAGCTGTGGTCCTTCTCCCGCACGCCGGCGATGACGTAGACCCGCTCCGCGTCCGCCCCGACCGGCCGGGGCTGGTTGTAGCGCCCGCCGAGCCGGCTGCGCCAGACCTCGTCGCCGGTGGCCGGGTCCAGCGCCACCACGTCCCCGTCGTACCGCGCGCTGGCCAGGTGGAGCCGGCCGCCGCCGAGGATCATGCGCGCGCCGGGCACCGCCGTGTCCGGGCGGGACCAGCGCTCCTTCCCGGTGGCGAGGTCGCGGCCCACCAGCGGGTCGCCCGAGACGAGGACGACGTCCCCGGCGATCGCGAGGGTGTCCAGGCTGCCGAGGGCCCCGGCGGCGGCCTCCGCCTGCCACAGGGGCCGGGGCGCGGTGCCGGGCGGCGGGGTGGTGAAGGTGTCGCCGTCCGGCTCGGGGGAGCCGCCGCCCTTGCCGCCCTCCGCGCCGCCGCCGGTGTCCACCTCGGTCTCCGGGGTGCAGCCCGTCAGCGCGGCGGTGGCCAGGAAGAGCCCCGCGCCGGCCATGCCCAGCAGCCGTCTGCGCGCCACGGCGGCGCCCCGGACGTCCCCCGCGGCTGCCCCGCCCACTCGCTGCGTCTTCACGGTCCTTCTCCCCACCCCGTGCCCGGACCGCCCCACCGGCGGCCCGTGGCGGGGACAGCCAACCATCGGAATCCGGACACGGCCGGTGGCGGTACGGTCCCGGGACAGCGCTGTGAAGCATCTGTCACACCCGTCACAGCCTGCGGGTGTGACGCATACGGCGGGGATTCCCGAAAGATCCTCCCTGGGCACTAGGGTGATTCTTTTGCTTCCGCATTACTCTTGACCCAAGGCCGCGCAGGGTGGCCATGGAGGAGTGAGATGAGGAGCAGCAACCCGGTCTTCTCGCGACGGGGGTTCAGCCGCGACAACGGCTACGCCGGCTTCAACGCGCAGCAGCCGCAGGCCGGGGGCCCCGCCGCAGGTACGAACCCGTACGCGCAGGCTGCGGGCAGCAACCCGTACGCCCAGGCCCCGGCCAACCCGTACGCGACCAACCCCTACGCCCCGGCGGACACGCAGCACGGCGCTCCGCCGCAGGCGCCCGCGGGCGCCATGACGATCGACGACGTCGTCACCCGCACCGCCATGACGCTGGGCACGGTCGTCCTCACGGCGATCCTGTCCTGGGTGCTGCTGCCGGTCGACGAGGCCAACATCGGCAAGTCGTACGGCATCGCCATCGGCGCGGCCCTGGTCGCGATGGTGCTCGCCCTCGTCCAGTCCTTCAAGCGCAAGGCCTCGCCCGCGCTGATCCTGTCGTACGCGGCCTTCGAGGGCGTCTTCCTCGGCGTCATCTCCAGCGCGGTCTCCACGTACATCTCCAACGGCGTGGTGGCCCAGGCGGTGCTCGGCACGATGGCCGTCTTCGCCGGTGTGCTGATCGCCTACAAGATGCGCTGGATCCGCGTCACGCGCCGTTTCTACGGCTTCGTGATGGCGGCCGCGATGGGCTTCGTGCTCCTGATGATGGTGAACATGCTGTTCGCCGTCTTCGGCGGCGGTGACGGCCTCGGCTTCCGCAGCGGCGGCCTCGGCATCCTCTTCGGTGTCATCGGCATCATCCTCGGCGCCTGCTTCCTGGCCCTCGACTTCAAGCAGGTCGAGGACGGCATCGCGTACGGCGCCCCGCGCGAGGAGTCCTGGCTGGCGGCCTTCGGCCTCACCCTGACCCTGGTGTGGATCTACCTGGAGATGCTGCGTCTGCTGTCGATCCTCCAGGGCGACGACTGACGCACCACCGCTCCGCGTCCCTGACGCACGAAGGGCCCGTCCGGCAGAAGCCGGGCGGGCCCTTTTCGTCGCGCGTGCGGCGAAGCCGCTACAGCAGCTTGCGGGCGGCACGTCTGAGGTCGTACTCGTGGATGATCGCCTTGGCGTGCCCGTAGGCGAGGCCGTGCTCCCCGCGGAGCCAGCTGACCTTCTCCTCGAAGCGGAACAGGGACGGACCCTCGTCGACCATGCGCAGCCAGTCGGAGATCTCACGACCGGTGCACTCGGGGATTCGGGAGAGCAGATTTCGATGGGTCTCTTCGGAGAAGACTTGGGACATCGGCGCCTCCGGACGCATTGCGCGTGTGCTCTTCACGCCACCGTGCCTGAGGGGGCGCGTATTGGCAACAGCCCCGCACGGACGCGTAGGGTCGCGGCGTGCTGGATACGACGGAACTGACCGACGCGGTGGAGCGATTCTCGGACCGGCTGAGGGCGGCTCCGCAGAGCCGGCTCCAGCGGGGCGCGGCGGCGGAGGGACTGGCCCTCGCCAGGGAATTGTCCGTACGGGCCCAGCGCCTGGAGGCCCCGGGGGAGCGGCCGAGGATCATGCCGGACGCCGGCGTTTTCGCCGTCGCCGATCAACTTCTGGTGGCCGGCCGCGATTTGGCCGAGGTCTTGCGCACCGCCCCGCAGGAGGCGGCGGACACGCCCGCCGCGGCGGACGGGGAGGAATCGGTGGACCGGAGCGCGGCGGCGGACGCGGTGGGCGCGGTGGACCGGAGCACGATGGACGCCGCCGTCGCCCTCGTGCGGGCAGCGGCGGCGCGGGCGGAACTCTGACGCGGGGCCGGGCCCGGCCGCGGCCGGGCCCCGGGGCGGTTCAGTGGGAGGCGATCACGCGGTCGGCGAGGATGTAGACGCTCTCTTCGCCGCAGGTGAACGTCAGGGCGTAGGCGCCGGAGACACCGGACCCGCCCAGCAGGACCGGGGCCGTGCCCGCGCGCAGCGCCTCCGCGAGACGCTCGGCGGTCTCCCGGTGACCGGGGGTCATGCACAGGGTCGTGCCGTCGGTGAAGACGTACACGTCCAGGGTGCCCAGCGGGCCGGGCCGCACGTCGGCCAGTTCGGTGCCCGCGTCGGCGAGCTCCTCCAGCCGTGCCACCGTCCGCTCGTGGTCGGTGACCACGGGAGTCTGGACCGGGACGAAGTCGGGGTGCGAGGGGTGGCGACGGCGGGCGGCGGCCAGCTCGGGAGAGTCCTCGGCGAACTCCGTCAGCTCCGGCAGCTCGGCCAGGCCGACGGCGTCGGCCGTGTCGGACAGGCCGTCGAGGGCCTCGACCGCTTCCACGGCCTCCAGGTCCATCGCCTCCAGCCCGGCGAAATCGGCCTGGCGCGGCACGTAGAACGGCGTGATGTCGTCGCCGCCGCCGGTGAGCCCGCTCAGCAGCGAGGAGTCGCCCGGGAAGCGGGCGGAGGTGTCGGCGGCGTCCCTGGCCTCCTGCGCGGCCCAGAAGGCCCGCGCCTCGGCCAGCTCGCGCTCCCGCTCCTCGGCGAGGGCCTCGGCGACCGCCGCGCGTATCTCGGCGGTGTCACTGCTGCGGGCCTGGGGGACGGACGCGGTGGGACCGGTGCCGCAGGACGACGCGGCGAGTTCGGTGCGCAGCGCGGCGACCTGCCTGCGGAGCCCGTGGGCGGCGTGCAGGGCAGCGGCGCCCACGGCCGTCGCGGCGGCCGTGGTCAGCAGCAGGGCAAGAGACATGGCGCTCACTGACGTACTCCCGGTTTCACTCGATACCCCCGACTTCCTACATCAGCTTGCGGTGCGACCGCGCCTCCTGTCAGTGCATTACGTCACGAATTGGACAGGACTTTGTGCCTCGTGTTTAGCCCTGAAACGGGGATGACCTGCTGAAACGGTTCTCCCCCAGGAGATAGGTCACATCCTGGGGGAGATTGAGTCACGAACCGGGGTAGGCGGCCTCGGGCCGGAGCCCGTGCCTCGGGCGACCCCTACCCTCCGCTACGGCTCAGCTGAGCCGCTCGATGACCATGGCCATGCCCTGGCCGCCGCCCACGCACATCGTCTCAAGGCCGAACTGCTTGTCGTGGAACTGGAGGCTGTTGATCAGGGTGCCGGTGATGCGGGCGCCGGTCATGCCGAAGGGGTGGCCGACCGCGATGGCGCCGCCGTTGACGTTGACCTTGTCGATGTCGAAGCCGAGGTCCCGGTAGGACGGGATGACCTGCGCCGCGAACGCCTCGTTGATCTCGACCAGGTCGATGTCCGAGGTGGTGAGCCCCGCGCGGCTCAGCGCCTGCTTCGACGCCTCGACCGGGCCGAGGCCCATGATCTCGGGGGAGAGGCCGGAGACGCCGGTGGAGACGATGCGCGCGAGCGGGGTGAGGCCGAGCTCGCGGGCCTTGGTGTCGCTCATGATGACGAGCGCCGCGGCGCCGTCGTTCAGCGGGCAGCAGTTGGCCGCGGTGACCAGGCCGTCGGGGCGGAAGACGGGCTTGAGGCCCTGGACGCCCTCCAGCGTGACGCCCGCGCGGGGGCCGTCGTCCTTGCTGACGACGGTGCCGTCGGGGGTGGTCACCGGGGTGATCTCGCGCTCCCAGAAGCCGTTCTTGAGGGCTTCCTCGGCGAGGTTCTGCGAGCGGACGCCGAACTCGTCCATGTCCTGGCGGGTCACGCCCTTCCAGCGGGCGAGGTTCTCGGCGGTCTGCCCCATCGCGATGTACGCGTCGGGCACCACGCCGTCCTCGCGCGGGTCGTGCCAGGTCGAGCCCTCGGACTCGGCGACGGCGACCGTGCGGGCCTCGGCCTCGGCGAAGAACGGGTTGTGCGTGTCCGGCAGGCTGTCGGAGTTGCCCTTCACGAAGCGGGACACCATCTCGACACCGGCCGAGATGAAGACGTCGCCCTCGCCGGCCTTGATGGCGTGCAGCGCCATCCGGGAGGTCTGGAGCGAGGAGGAGCAGTAGCGGGTGACGGTGCAGCCCGGGAGGTGGTCCATCCCCATCTGGACGGCGACGATCCGGCCCAGGTTGTTGCCCTGCTCGCCGCCGGGCAGGCCGCAGCCGAGCATCAGGTCGTCGATGTCGCGCGGGTCCAGCTCGGGGACCTTGGCGAGCGCCGCCTGGATGATCGTGGCGGTCAGGTCGTCGGGCCGCAGCTCCTTCAGGGAGCCCTTGAAGGCCCGGCCGATGGGCGAACGGGCGGCAGAGACGATCACGGCTTCGGGCATCACGGCTCCATGAGGGAAGGGGGACGGGCTGTCTGGGAAGTTACCCGTACGTATGCCCGCGGTCACGGTGCGGACCGTGTGATGCGGGCCTCTTTTCTAAGCGGGCGCTTGCTCAGTACCGAGTGTGCCACGTCACCGCCCCTGCGCGCCGGTGTCCCCGGCCGCCCGTTCCCCGCCCGCCCCGGTGGCCCGCCCCGCCGTGGAGCGGACCCGGCGGGGCCCGGGTGTCAGGACGGGCCGGCGCGGTCCTCGGCCGGCGCCGTGTGGTCGGCGGGCTCGTGGGACGCGGCGTCCGCGGCCGGCAGCCGGCGCCGCCGCCGGTGCTTGAGCAGCGCCCAGGGCGCCCGGGCGCCCGTGACCTCGGTGCCCGCCTCCGACGCCGCGGTCGCCGCCGCCCGTGCCACCGGCAGCATGTCCTCGTCGCGGTCGACGTCCAGTGCGTCGCTCTCCGGCCACAGGCCGAGGGCCGCGCACAGCGTCGGCAGCATCGCCATCGCGGCCGTCGCGTAGCCCTCGGCCGAGGGGTGGTAGTTGTCCGCTCCGAACATCTCCCGCGGATTGGCCGCGAACTCGGGCCCGAGCAGATCGCCCAGCGAGACCGTCCGTCCGCCCTGCTCCACCACCACGATCGTCTGGGCCGCCGCGAGCTGGCGGCTGACCCGGCGGGCCAGCCAGCGCAGCGGCTGGTACACCGGCTCGATGGTGCCGAGGTCGGGGCAGGTGCCGACGATCACCTCGGCCCCGGCCGTGCGCAGCCTGCGCACGGCCGACGCCAGGTACCGCACCGACTGCGTGGGCGGCATCCGGTGGGTGACGTCGTTCGCCCCGATCATGATCACGCAGGCGTCCGGCGTCCGGGTGCGGTCCGCCAGGAGCTGGGTGACCTGGCGCTCCAGGTCGTCCGAGCGCGCCCCGGGCAGGGCGATGTTCCTGACCTCGACCGGGCGCTCGGCGACCGCCGCCAGCCCGGACGCGAGCAGGGCGCCGGGGGTGTGCCCGGCCCGGCGCACCCCTTGGCCCGCCGCCGTGGAGTCGCCCAGGACGGCGAGATGGAGCGGGTTCTCCCGGCCGAAGGAGAGCCCGTACAGGCCGTTGCCCCGGGGTGGGATCGGCGCCGTGCCGCCTCCCACCGAGCGTTTCGCCAACTGGACCTCCGCCAGCAGCACCCCCACGGCCGCCGCGCCGATGAGTCCGACGCTGCCGCCGCCGTATGCCGCACCTGCCGCGATGCGCCTGGCCACCCTCGCCCTCGACACAGCCACCTCCTCGCGATCGTCCCGGACCGCCGTCGTGCGCGTACAAGACGTAACTGCCCCGTAGCCGCCGTCGCCCAATCACCCGCGTATCCGGCATACGCTGGCCGCACCATTACGGAGACCCCGGAGAACATTGTGCGTATCCACGACTCGATGATCAGTCTCGTCGGCGACACCCCGCTGGTGCGGCTGAACAACGTGACCGAAGGCATCTCGGCGACCGTCCTCGCCAAGGTCGAGTACTTCAACCCGGGCGGTTCGGTGAAGGACCGGATCGCCCTGCGGATGATCGAGGCCGCCGAGCAGAGCGGCGAGCTGCGGCCCGGTGGCACCATCGTCGAGCCCACCAGCGGCAACACCGGTGTGGGACTGGCGATCGTGGCCCAGCAGAAGGGCTACAAGTGCATCTTCGTCTGCCCGGACAAGGTGTCCACCGACAAGATCAACGTGCTGCGCGCGTACGGCGCCGAGGTCGTCGTCTGCCCCACGGCGGTCGACCCGGAGCACCCGGACTCCTACTACAACGTCTCGGACCGGCTGGTCCGTGAGACGCCGGGCGCCTGGAAGCCCGACCAGTACTCCAACCCGAACAACCCGCGCTCGCACTACGAGACGACCGGTCCCGAGCTGTGGGAGCAGACCGACGGCCGGATCACCCACTTCGTCGCGGGCGTCGGCACCGGCGGCACCATCTCCGGCACCGGCCGCTACCTCAAGGAGGTCAGCGACGGCGCGGTGAAGATCGTCGGCGCCGACCCGGAGGGCTCCGTCTACTCCGGCGGATCCGGCCGCCCCTACCTCGTCGAGGGCGTCGGCGAGGACTTCTGGCCGAGCGCCTACGACCGGACCGTGACCGACGAGATCGTCGCGGTGTCCGACAAGGACTCCTTCCAGATGACCCGCCGCCTCGCCAAGGAGGAGGGCCTGCTCGTCGGCGGCTCCTGCGGCATGGCCGTGGTCGCCGCGCTGCGGGTCGCCGAGCGGCTCGGCCCCGACGACATCGTGGTGGTGCTGCTGCCGGACAGCGGCCGCGGCTACCTCTCCAAGATCTTCAACGACGAGTGGATGGCCGACTACGGCTTCCTGGAGAGCGGCGGCGCCAGCGTCGCCGAGGTGCTGCGCCACAAGGAGGGCGGCGCGCTGCCCAGCCTCGTCCACATGCACCCCGAGGAGACCGTGGGCCAGGCCATCGAGGTGCTCCGGGAGTACGGCGTCTCGCAGATGCCGATCGTCAAGCCGGGCGCCGGCCACCCGGACGTGATGGCCGCCGAGGTCATCGGCTCGGTGGTGGAGCGCGAGCTGCTGGACGCGCTGTTCACCCAGCGGGCCTCGCTGCACGACCCGCTGGAGAAGCACATGTCCGCGCCGCTGCCCCAGGTCGGCTCCGGCGAGCCCGTCGCGGACCTGATGGCGGTGCTCGGCGAGTCGGCCGACGCGGCGATCGTGCTGGTCGAGGGCAAGCCCACCGGCGTGGTGAGCCGTCAGGACCTGCTCGCCTTCCTCGCGGGCGACGTGAAGTGACGCCGTGCGCCGGTCCGGAGTGACGCAGGCCCCCACGGGCCGGCGCCCTTCGCGCAACCGGCGCCCTTCGCGGCACCGGCGCTCTTCGCGCAACCGGCGCCCTTCGCGGACCGGCGTCACCGGCGTCCTTCGCACAAACGGTACGAGCACGTCACGTACGCGCAGCACCCGCTTAACACGCGTCCTGCACAGTGAACGGTGTCGGCAGGGGGACCGGGCAGGTGACCCGGCCGGCAAGGACGGCGTCCAGGACTACGGAGCGGCTCCCGGACCTCCAGGACGCCCAGGACGCGTAGACCGGCCCTGACCCGGTCCGTGTCCCTCGCGGGGACCGCCGTCGTCCCGCCCTCCGGTTCGCCGGGGGGGCGGCGGTCCCCGCGCCAACTTCCCGGCACGGGGACGCCGTGGTCAGTCCTCCCAGTCGGACGCGCGGCGCCGGTCGGCGGCGCGCTGCCACGGCCACAGATGGGCCGCGTTGGCCACGTTCACACCCACGATGCCCAGCCAGGTGACGACCAGTCCGGCGAGGTCCGCGTTGGCCACGCCGATCGCCGACAGCGGGATCGCCAGGACCATGGTGACGACGGCGAAGCCGTAGCGTTCGCCGAAGTGGGAACCGGCCGGGCGGCCGGGCTGCGCGCCGCCGCGCGCCACCACCATCTGCTGCTCGGCGAGCTGCCGGCGCACCCTGCGGTCCACCGTGCCGTCCACTCGCTGCTCGATCTTCTCCAGGAACGACTCCACGAGCGCGGAGTCGTACTCCTCGCCCAGGTCGCGGCGGGCGTGCAGGGTGGCGTCGAGCTCCTTCTTGAGCTCTTGGTCGCGGGCTTCCATAGGGGGAAATGTAGAAGAGCGGGATGCGTGCGTCAGTGGGGCTAGCACCCCTCTTGGGGTGGGGAGCCCCCGCCGGGGCCGCGGACCGGCCCGCCGCGGGCCCGCTGGTACGGACCTACCCGTCCGTACCGCTTGCCGCGCCTGTATATCGTCATGCAGAGTTCTTGATGACTGAATACGGGGCCGGACGAGGGCCCCGGGCCCTAGGGGGATGGCAATGAGCGACAGCCCTGCCGCACGGCTGCAGCTTCTGTTCGAGGGGCACCGGCTCACCCCCACCCAGCGGCGCATCGCCCACAGCATGGTCCGCAGGGCGGCGGACGTGCCCTTCCTCTCCAGCGTCGAGCTCGCCGACCTCGCGGGGGTCAGCCAGCCCTCCGTCACCCGCTTCGCGGTGGCGCTCGGCTTCGACGGCTACCCGGCGCTGCGCAAGCATCTGCGGGACGTCGCGCCCCCGGAGACCGCGACGGCGCACGGCGACGAGCTCAACGAGTACCAGCAGGCGGTGCAGGCCGAGATCGAGAACCTGCGGCAGCTCTCCGCGATGCTCGCCGACCCCGCGCCCGTCGCCCGCGCGGGGCGCCTGCTCGCCGCCTCCCGCCCGCTGCCCGTGCTCGGGCTGCGCGCCGCCTCCTCGCAGGCCCGCGGCTTCGCCTACTTCGCCGCCAAGGTCCACCCCGACGTGCGGCTCCTCGACGAGGGCGGCTCGATGCTCGCGGACCGGGTCGACGCCGCGCGCCGGGCGGGCGCCACGGCGCTGATCTGCTTCGCGCTGCCCCGCCACCCGCGGGAGGTGGTGGCCGCGCTGGAGTACGCCCGCTCCACGGGGCTGACCGTCGTCACCGTCGCCGACTCGGCCTTCGCGCCCGTCGCCGCCCACAGCGACCTGCTGATCCCCGCCGCCGTCGGCACCGGTCTCGCCTTCGACACCGCCTGCGCCCCGATGCTGCTGGGCCGGGTGCTGCTGGAGGCCATGTGCGACGACCTGCCGGACGCGCAGGCGCGGCTGGAGGACTTCGACACCCAGGCGGCGGCCCGCGGCCTGTTCACGGACTGAGCCGCCGGGGCGTCGCGTCCGGCGGGACCGCGGGACCGCGGGACCCTCGGGCCGGAGGCTCGGCCGGACCGCCGGACCGCCGGACCGCCAGACCGTCGAGCCGGTGGCTTCCGAGGCCGCCGGACCGTCGGGCCGGTGCTTCCGAGGCCGCCCCTCCGTCAGGACCGGCCGGCCCGCCGGGCCGCTCTCATGGTGCGCTCAGAATGGCCCACTACCGTCCCTCGCCGACGGAACGCGATGCCGTCCGGCAGGACGCGGGGCGGCGACGGAGGGAGTGGGCGAGTGGGGCGCGGTCGGGTGCGGTCCCGGGCGGGACGCGGCGCGGTGACGGGGGAGAACGGGCGCGGGACGCAGTCGCTGGCGCGGGTGGCGGTGGCCGTCCGGGCGGGCGCGGCGCCGCTGTGGTGGGCCGGGGTCCTCGCGGCCGGGGCCGGGATCTGGGCGCCCGGGCTGACGGGGCGCCGGATCGGCGTGTGGGCCGGGGCGGCCCTCTTCCTGCTGACCGCCGTCGCCGTCGCGCTGGTGCGCCGCCGGCGGTACACCCACTTCGCGGGGTGCGGCACCCGGGCGGGCCGCCACGACGTGCTCCAGGACCGCCGGGTGACGCTGCGGATGCGGCGCCGTGCCCTGAGCCGGTGGCTGCCGGCCGCGTTCGCCGTGGCCGTCGGCTCCTCGTTCGCGGTGCCCGCCGCGGGCGGCGCGGTGCTCGCCGGGGCGGGGGCCGGACTCTGGGCGAAGGCGGTGTGGATCGGCCGTGCCGAGCGGGACGGTGACACGCTGCTGTGGGTACGCACGGACCGGCTCGCGGGCGGACCGGTGGGCAGCCGGGTCAAGGGCTTCCGTACGACGGGCATCGCGGCGGGCGACGCCGCGCCCGGCGGGGCGCGGCGCCGACGCTGACGCCGGACGGTCGCTCAGACCTCCAGCTCGGCCTCGATCTTCCGCAGCTGGTGACGGGACATCGCGAGGTTGGCGCGCTGCTTGTCGAGCGCCAGGTAGAGGAACAGCCCGTTGGAACCACGGCTCTTGAGCAGCCGGATCATGTGGTACTGGGTGTCGAGGGTGATCAGGATGTCCTCGATCTCCTCCTTCAGCCCCAGGTGCTCCATGGTGCGCACCTTGGCGCGGACCACGTCGGTGTTGCCGGCGGCCGCGACGTTGAGGTCGAGGTCCTTGCCGCCGCCGATGGTGCCCAGCGCCATGCCGCTGGTGTAGTCGACGAGGGCGGCCCCGATCGCTCCGTCGATGGTCATCGCTTCCTTGAGCGCTGCTTCGGTGTTGGCCACGGCGGGCGCACCTTCCTTCCGTCTGGTCCGGCTCCGGCCGGCTGTCGTTGCGTTGCGTGCGGGTTGTCTGGCGGGGGTGGCAGCCATGTCAGGCGTCCTGTGTCCGTTCGAGCGCGCCGTCGACGAGCTCGCCGATGCGGGCGCCGGCGCGGCGGGCTTCGAGATGGAGCCGGCCGACGTTGATCCTCGGCTCGGCCAGTACCGTGAGCACGGCCGCGGAGCCGGCCGCGTAGGTGGCGACGTATCCCCTCTCGCCGCGGACGAGCAGTTCCTTGAAACCGCCCTGGCCGGTCGCCTCGGTCAGGCGCAGCGCGACACCGAGCGCGGCGGCGGTGAGGGCGGCGACCCCTTCCGCCTCGGCGGTGTCCGACGCCAGCACCAGGCCGTCGGCGCTCGCCGCGAGTGCTCCGGTGAGCTGCGGCACCCTGGCGCGCAGCCGTCTGATCTCGCCGAGCACGTCGGCCTCGGCCGTCATGAGCTGTCTCCTCTCGGCGCGCAGCCGCAGCGCGCGCCTCATGACGGGACACGCCGGGCCCGGTGGGTCGGGCGGCGGTGATTCACAGGCTTGCCTCCAGTGCGTCGCGGAGCCGGCGGAGCAGGGCGATGTCCGGATCGGCGGGGAACTGGGAGACCCAGCCGGGGAGTGGGTCGGCGGCTTCCACCACCGGCTCGGACGGTGTCTCGACGAGTCCGGCGGCGGCCATCCGCCGCACCTCGACCAGGGTGTTGAAGGCGGGCCGGCCGAGTGCCCTGGCGATGGCCGACGGGGTGCGCACGCCGTCGGCCATCGCCAGCAGGTCCTGCTGGCGCCGGGACGCCCCGGCGCGCGCCGAGCCCCGGACGAGGGGCGCGGTGTCGACCTCGGGGTAGGGCCACACGGTCTCCAGCAGGCCGCGGCGTCGGCGGGCCTCGCGGGCCACGTCCGCCGCGGGCACCGGGCGGATGCTGCCGATCCAGTGCGCCACGCCGTAGCGGAAGCGGGTGGGGCCGCTGGTCGGGGCGAGGGCGAAGAAGGCGGCGTCGTGGAGGGCGGCGAGATGGCAGATCTCCAGTTCGCCGTCGGCGAGCTGGCCGCTGTCGACCAGGAAGCGGGCCACCTCGCGCCGGGCGCCGGCCCGGGCGACGGCCTCCTCCCAGCCGGTGCGCGGCAGCCGCCCGCTCGCGGTGAGCAGCACGTCGATGCCGGGCGCCGCCGGGCTCTCGGCGTGCACGACCTGGCCGTCCGCCAGGTACAGCGCGCCGTGGTCGCGGACGAGGACGCCGGTGGCCCGCTCCTCGGCGAGCCGGGCGAGCATCGGGGAGACGGCCGTCGCCGCGGAGGTCATCCGAGGACCAGCCGCTCGGCGATGTCGGCCATCCGCAGCCGGGCGAGGGCCAGGTTGCCGGTCTCCCGGTCGAGCCACAGATGGAGGAAGACGCTGCTGTCGAAGGTGGTCTCGACGAAGCGGATCACGTGATAGCCGTTGCGGGTGGTGACGATGAGGTCCTCCACCGGTAAGCCCTTGACGCCGCGCTCCGCGGGGGCGGTGTCGTCGGGGGCGAACGACGGGTACTCGGCGGCCATCCGGGCCAGTTCGGCCGTCTCCGCCGCCGTGGCCTCCACATCGCCGCCGGGCGTCTCCCCGATGGCGCCGAGCGCGAGCCCGCTGGTCCAGTCCACGATCGCCGCTCCGCGTGCCCCCGGCACCACCATCGCCTGCAGCAGGCATTCGTCGATTCCGGGCACGCGGAACTCCCCTCCCCGCCTCGGTACGGCCCGCACGGATGCTGGCCGGTGACGGAGAGGCTACGCAACGTGGTCCCCGCTGTGGGCAGTTCTGGCAAATTCACGTGGGACATGCCCCGTCGGCGATAAGGTCCGCGGCCGAAAACCGCCGACGGGGCGGACGCGGCGGCCCGCGCCGCCGCTCAGCCCTCCGGCCGCAGCTTCAGGAACAGCTTGTTCAGGCCCCACAGCAGCACGCCGATGCCGATCAGCCCGCCCGCGCGGATGTAGACCTCCGCCGCCCGGTCGGCGAGCGGACTGGCCAGAACCAGTGCGGTGAGGGCGCCGAGGACGGGCAGGACGGTCGGCGTCCGGAAGTGCGCGTGGCCGACCCGGTCCTTCCGGAGCACCAGGACGGCCACGTTGACCACCGCGAAGACGCAGAGCAGCAGGAACGAGGTGGTGTCGCCGAGCCCCTCGATCTCGCCCGTCGACACCAGTCCGATGGCGAGCACGGTGACGAAGACGATCCCGGTGACCGGGGTGCGGCGGCGGGGGAGCACCTTGCCCATGGCCTTGGGCAGGACGCGTTCGTTGGCCAGTCCGTAGCAGAGCCGGGAGGCCATCATGATGTTGATCAGGGCGGAGTTGGTGACGGCGAAGAGGGCGATCAGCGCGAAGAGCTTGGGCGGGAAGTCGACTCCGCCCGCCTTCACGACCTCCAGCAGCGGGCCGCTGGAGCCCTCCAGGGTGCGGTGGTCGACGAGCAGCGAGGACACCAGCGCGACGAGCACGTAGATGGTGCCGGTGACGGTGACGCCGATGAAGATGGCGCGGGGGAAGGTGCGGACGGGATCCTTCGTCTCCTCGGCCATGTTGACCGAGTCCTCGAAGCCGACGAAGGCGAAGAAACCGAGCGCGGTGGCGCCGAGCACGCCGGTGATCAGCGCGTATCCGGTGCCCGACGACTCGAACTCGGTCAGCCGGGCGGGCTCCCCGTCGCCGCTCATGACGGCCCAGGCGCCGATGCCCAGGATGATCGCCAGGCCGGTCAGCTCGACCGCGGTGAGCACCACGTTGGTCTTCACCGACTCCGAGACGCCGCGCAGCGCGAGGCAGGCGAGGGCGACGATGAAGACGATCGCGATCAGGGTGGCCGGGATCGCGTCGGTGAACTCCTGGAAGTAGTCGCCGCTGAAGGCGCGGGCCGCCGCGCTGGCGGACGACAGTCCCGAGCACATCACCATGAAGGCGACGATGAAGGTCAGGAACGGCACCTTGAACGCCTTCTGGGTGTAGAGCGCGGCGCCCGCGGCCTTCGGGTACTTCCCGACGAGTTCGACGTACGAGGCGGCGGTCAGCAGGGCGACCACGAAGCCGATGAGGAACGGCAGCCACAGGGCGCCGCCCACCTTGCCGGCGACCTTGCCGGTGGTGGCGTAGATGCCCGTGCCGAGGATGTCGCCGATGACGAAGAGGATGAGCAGCTTCGGGCCGATGGCCCGCTTCAGGGAGGGCGAACCGTCCGCCTCCTCCGTCGTCGCCGTCGTCTCTGTCTTCTCCGTGCTGGGCCGTGGGCCGGATCCGCTCATCGAGGTCCTCTTCCGCTCGCCGGTGGGGATTTTTCTGCCCGGTGCGGCCGAGGTGATTCCCCCCGTCCTCGCACGGCTGTGCGGTGGCGGTGCGGCGGGGGTGCGGTGGTGTCAGTGCGCGCGGTGCTCCACGGCGAGCGCCACGTCCGCCAGGTCGCGGGCGATCGCCCGCCGGACGGCGCGGGCGCCCAGTGCCCCGAACGCCTTGGCCAGCAGCCCCTTGACGCCCCCCGGGGGCACGGCGGTGAAGGTCATGTGGACGGTGGTCGTCTCGGGGCCGGCGGTGAGCAGGCGGAACTCGGAGATGTACCGGGTGCCGTGCGACTCGGCCTCCACCCGGTAGCGCTCGGCCGGTTCGACGGCCGTCACCCGCATCTCCTCGGTGGCCTCCTTGCCGAACATCCGGCGGGTCTCGCGCCAGCGGGTGCCGACGCCGAAGCCGCCCGGGGTGAGCACCTCGACCTTCTCGACGCCGCTGAGCACGGACTCCCATGCCGTCAGGTCGGTCATCGTCTCCCACACCCGCCCGGGAGGCGCCTGGATCACGCGTTCGACCACGACCGTGCTGGTTGCCATGTCTTCCATGGAACCACCGGGGTGCGGCCCCCGCCCCGCCTCAGGTGCCGAGCAGGGCGTCCCGGTGCTCCGCGCCCGCCTCCGCGACGAGCAGCTCCACGGACTGGGCCTCCCGCACGAGGGTGAAGGACATCCGGTCCGGGCCGTCCGCGGTGAAGCCGCGCACGGCGACCCGGGGGAGGCTGTTGTAGCCGTAGTGGCTGGTGAAGCAGTACGCGCCGGTGTCCGGCAGGGCGATCACGTCGCCCCGTTCCAGCAGCGGCAGCGCCCGCCGCTCGGCGATCAGATCGCCCGCGAAACAGGCGGGGCCGGCGATGTCCTGGGCCACCGGCGGCCCGGTGCGGGGCCTGCCCGCGGCGTCGTAGGCGAACACGCGCAGCGGCCAGGACACCGGGTCGTACACGGTGCGGGTGGCCACCTGGACACCGGCGTGGGTGACGGCGATCGGGCGGCCGCCCGCGGTCTTGGCGTACTCGACCCGGGCGAGGAGGAGCCCGTGCTTGGCGATCAGGGAGCGGCCGAACTCGGTCACCAGGCCGTAGCGCCCGTCGAACAGGCCCGGGACGTGCTTTTTCATCAGCCGGGCGTACTCCTCGTACGTCGGCGTGTGGTCGTCGCCGGTGAAGTCCACCGGGAGGCCGCCGCCGATGTCCACGGTGTCGACCCGGCGGCGCCCGGCCGCCGCGTTGATCTCCTCGGCCAGTTCGTACACGGCCCGCACACCTTCCGCCATCCGGGTGAGGGCCATGCCCTGGGAGCCCGAGTGGACGTGCAGGCGGGTGAGCCGGGGGCGGTCGAGGAAGGCGCGGACGACCCGCTCGCGGGCCCCCGGGTCGGCGAGGGCGAAGCCGAACTTGGAGGTGGCGGTCGCCGTGGACAGCGCGCCGATGGAACCGCCGCCGAGCTGCGGGTTCACCCGCAGGCCGAGGGGCGAGGCGGAGGCCGCGGCGGCCGGCAGGGCGTCCAGGAGGGCGAGCTCCTGCGGGTTGTCGGCGTTGACGGCGACGCCCAGGGCGAGGGCTTCCCGCAGCTCGTCCTCCGTCTTGGCGGGGGAGTCGAGCACGGTGCGCGCCGGCTCGATCCCGGCCGCGCGGGCGAGCGCCAGCTCGCCGGGGCTCGCCGCCTCCGCGCCGATGCCCTCGGAGCGCAGCAGCGCGAGGACGGGCACGAGCGGCGCCGCCTTCACGGCGAAGGCGTGCAGGACGGGCGCGGTGGTGACGGCGGCGAAGGCCCTGCGCAGCGCGGCCGCCGACGCGCGGATTCCCGCCACGTCGAGCAGGCCCACGACGGGTGGGCCCCCGGACAGGAGCCCCTGCTCCACGGCGGTGCGGACGGCCAGGTCACGGAGTTCCGGGCGCATGGCCGCCAGCCAATCACCGGCACGTGCCCGGCGCAGTGGTTGACTAGAACTATTCATGCGGCCAGGATGTGAATACAGAGTTGAACAGTCAGCGCCCGCGACCGCGGACGCCGGGTGACGCGAGGAGGCATCGCCATGTCAGGACCCCGCCCCGTACGGGCACCGCGCGGTACGGAACTGAGCGCCCTGGGATGGCAGCAGGAAGCCGCCCTCCGCATGCTCCAGAACAACCTCGACCCCGAGGTCGCCGAGCACCCCGACAAGCTCGTCGTCTACGGCGGCACCGGAAAGGCCGCCCGCGACTGGCGCTCCTTCGACGCCATGGTGCGCACCCTGCGGACCCTCAAGCAGGACGAGACGATGCTCGTCCAGTCGGGCCGCCCGGTCGGCGTCATGCAGACCCACGAGTGGGCCCCGCGCGTCCTGATCGCCAACTCCAACCTGGTGGGCGACTGGGCCAACTGGGAGGAGTTCCGGCGCCTGGAGGCCCTCGGCCTCACCATGTACGGCCAGATGACGGCCGGTTCCTGGATCTACATCGGGACCCAGGGCATCCTCCAGGGCACCTACGAGACCTTCGCCGCCGTCGCCGCCAAGAAGTTCGGCGGCACCCTGGCCGGCACCATCACCCTCACCGCCGGCCTCGGCGGCATGGGCGGCGCCCAGCCGCTCGCCGTCACCATGAACGACGGCGTCGCCATCTGCATCGACTGCGACCCCCGCGCCATCGACCGCCGCATCGAGCACCGCTACCTCGACGTGAAGGCCGACAGCCCGGCCCACGCCCTCCGGCTGGCGACCGAGGCGCGCGACGCCCGCCGCCCGCTCTCCATCGGCCTCCTCGGCAACGCCGCGGACCTGCTGCCGCGGCTGCTCGCCGAGGGCGCGCCGATCGACATCGTCACGGACCAGACCTCCGCCCACGACCCGCTGGCCTACCTGCCGTCGGGCATGGCCTTCGAGGACATGGCGGACGCGGCGGCCAAGGACCCGGCGGGCTTCACCACCCGCGCCCGCGAGTCCATGGCGCGCCACGTCGAGGCGATGGTCGGCTTCATGGACGCGGGTGCCGAGGTCTTCGACTACGGCAACTCGATCCGCGGCGAGGCCCAGCTCGCCGGCTACGACCGGGCGTTCGCCTTCCCCGGCTTCGTGCCCGCCTACATCCGCCCGCTGTTCTGCGAGGGCAAGGGCCCGTTCCGCTGGGCGGCGCTGTCCGGCGAGGCGTCCGACATCCACCGGACGGACAAGGCGATCCTCGACCTCTTCCCGGAGAACGAGTCCCTGCACCGCTGGATCAGGATGGCCGGCGAGCGCGTCCACTTCCAGGGCCTGCCCGCCCGCATCTGCTGGCTCGGCTACGGCGAACGCGACCGGGCCGGCGAGCGCTTCAACGACATGGTCGCCTCCGGGGAGCTCCAGGCCCCGCTGGCCATCGGCCGGGACCACCTCGACTGCGGCTCCGTCGCCTCCCCGTACCGCGAGACCGAGGCCATGCTCGACGGCTCCGACGCCATCGCCGACTGGCCGCTCCTCAACGCCATGGTCAACGTCGCCTCCGGCGCCTCCTGGGTCTCCCTCCACCACGGCGGCGGTGTCGGCATGGGCCGCTCCATCCACGCCGGCCAGGTCACGGTCGCCGACGGCACCGCGCTCGCGGGCGAGAAGATCCGCCGGGTGCTCACCAACGACCCCGGCATGGGCGTCATCCGCCACGTCGACGCGGGCTACGACATCGCCGAGTCCGTGTCCGACGCCAAGGGCGTCCGTGTCCCGATGCGGGAGGACGACTCCGCGTGAGCGAGACCTTTCACGCCATGTGGCGGTCGCTGCGGCCCATCGGCCGCAGCGCCGCCTCCGGCGGCTACCGCCGCTACGCCTGGACCGGGGCCGACGCCGACTGCCGGCTGTGGTTCCGGATGCAGGCGGAGGCCCGGCGGCTGGACTACGAGGTCGACCGGAACGGCAACCAGTGGGCCTGGCTCGGCGACCGGGAGGCCGGCGACGCCGTGGTCACCGGCTCGCACCTGGACTCCGTCCCCGACGGCGGCGCCTTCGACGGGCCGCTCGGCGTGGTGTCCGCCTTCGCCGCGCTCGACGAACTGCGCTCCCGCGGCGCGCTGTTCCGGCGCCCCTTCGCCGTCGTCAACTTCGCCGACGAGGAGGGCGCCCGCTTCGGCCTCGCCTGCGTCGGCTCCCGCCTGGTCTCCGGGCAGCTGACGAAGGCGCAGGCGTACGCGCTGCACGACGCCGACGGGATCAGCCTCCCCGAGGCCATGGAGGCCGCCGGGCACGACCCCGCGGGCATCGGCCCCGACCCGGCGCGGCTCGCCCGGATCGGCGCCTTCGTCGAGCTCCATGTGGAACAGGGCAGGGCCCTCGACCTCTCCGGGGACGCCATCGGCATCGCCTCGGCGATCTGGCCGCACGGCCGCTGGCGCTACGACTTCGCCGGCGAGGCCAACCACGCGGGCACCACCCGTCTCGTCGACCGCCGGGACCCGATGCTCACCTACGCAGAGACGGTGCTCGCCGCCCGGCGCGAGGCCGAACTCGCGGGCGCCGTGGCCACCTTCGGCAAGATCGCCGTCGAGCCCAACGGGGTCAACGCCATCCCCTCCCTCGTCCGCGGCTGGCTCGACGCCCGGGCCGCCGACCACGCGGCGCTCGACACGGTCGTCGCCGGGATCGAGGCCGCCGCGCGCGAGCACGCCGCCCGCCAGGGCATCGACCTGACCGTCGTCCGGGAGTCGTTCACCCCGGTGGTGGAGTTCGCGCACGCGCTGCGCGACGAGCTCGCGGGCATCCTCGGCGAGAAGACCCCCGTGCTCGGCACCGGCGCGGGACACGACGCCGGAATCCTCTCCGGATCCGTCCCGACCGCCATGCTGTTCGTACGGAACCCCACCGGCGTCTCGCACTCCCCGGCCGAGACCGCGGCCGAGGACGACTGCGTCGCCGGGGTCCTCGCACTCGCCGACGTCCTGGAGGGTCTCGCGTGCAGGTGACGTACTGGCTGGAGCACGCCTGGCTCGACCCGGACGTCGAGCCGGGCGTGACCCTGACCGTGTCGGCCGGCGGCTCCGGCACGGACGGCCGGATCACCGGGGTGCGCACCGGGGAGGCCACCCCGCCGCCCGGCGCCGTCGTCCTGCGCGGACTGACCGTGCCCGGCCTCGCCAACGCCCACTCGCACGCCTTCCACCGGGCGCTGCGCGGTACCGTCCAGGTCGGCTCCGGCACCTTCTGGACCTGGCGCGAGGTGATGTACCGGGTCGCCTCCCGCCTCACCCCGGACACGTACCACGACCTCGCCCGCGCGGTGTACGCGGAGATGGCCCTGGCCGGGATCACTGCCGTCGGCGAGTTCCACTATGTGCACCACGCGCCCGGCGGGACGCGCTACGCCGACCCCAACGCGATGGGCGAGGCCCTCGTGGCGGCGGCCGCCGACGCGGGGATCCGGATCACCCTGCTCGACACGGCCTACCTCTCCTCCGGCTTCGGCGCCGCCCCCGGCAAGCACCAGCTCCGCTTCTCCGACGGCACGGCCGACGCCTGGGCCGAGCGGGTGTCCCGGCTGAAGGACCGGGACGGCGCACGCATCGGCGCGGCCGTCCACTCCGTCCGTGCCGTGCCCGCGGACCAGCTCGCCACCGTGGCCGCCTGGGCCGCCGAACGCGGCGCACCGCTCCATGTCCACCTCTCGGAGCAGACGGCCGAGAACGACGCCTGCCTCGCCGCGCACGGCCGCACGCCCACCGAACTGCTCGCCGAGCACGGGGTGCTGGGCCCGCGGACCACGGGCGTCCACAACACCCATCTCACCGAGCACGACATCGCGCTCCTCGGGAACTCGGGCACCGGCACCTGCATGTGCCCGACGACCGAACGCGACCTCGCCGACGGCATCGGCCCCGCCGTCGCCCTCCAGCGCGCGGGCTCCCCGCTCTCGCTCGGCAGCGACAGCCACGCCGTCGTCGACCTGCTGGAGGAGGCGCGGGCCATGGAGCTGAACGAGCGCCTGCGCTCGCGCACCCGAGGTCACTGGACCGCGGCGGCCCTGCTGCGGGCCGCGTCGGCCGACGGCCACGCCGCACTCGGCTGGGAGGAGGCGGGCAGACTGGAACAGGGCGCGCTCGCCGACTTCACCACGATCGCCCTGGACTCCGTCAGGACAGCGGGGCCGGTGCCGCGTCTGGCAGCCGAGACGGCGGTATTCGCAGCGTCGGCAGCGGATGTGCGGCACACGGTCGTGGGAGGACGCCATGTCGTACGGGACGGCGCCCACCGCTCCGTACCGGACGTGGCCCGCGCCCTCGCGGACTCGATCGCCGCCCTGCGCGGCTGAAGGAGGCACCTCTCACCATGAACACGGGCCCCGCCGCGACGAACAGCCCGGTGGCCACCCCCGGACCCACGAGCGCGAACAGCGCCGTGGCGACGGAGGCCACCGCCATCGTCAACATCGCCAGTCTGGTCACCAACGATCCCTCCCTCGGTGAGGGAACGCCCCTCGGTCTGATCAGGGACGCGGCCGTCGTCGTCGAAGGCGACCGTGTCGTCTGGGTCGGTGGATCAAGCAAAGCACCCGCCACTGACAACCGGATCGACGCCGGGGGACGGGCGGTGATCCCCGGCTTCGTGGACTCCCACTCGCACCTGGTCTTCGCCGGCGACCGCACCGCCGAGTTCAACGCCCGGATGTCCGGACGCTCCTACTCCGCCGGCGGCATCCGCACCACGGTCGCCGCCACCCGCGCCGCGAGCGACGAGGAGCTGGAGGCCAACCTCGTCCGCCACCTCGACGAGGCGCTCCGCCAGGGCACCACCACCTTCGAGACCAAGTCCGGCTACGGGCTCACCGTCGAGGACGAGGCCCGGGCGCTGCGGATCGCCGCGCGCCACACGGACGAGGTGACCTACCTCGGCGCCCACATCGTCGCGCCCGAGTTCGCGGACGACCCGGCGGCCTATGTCGCCCTGGTCACCGGCGAGATGCTCGACGCCTGCGCGCCGCACGCCCGCTGGGTCGACGTGTTCTGCGAGAAGGGCGCCTTCGACGGCGACCAGGCCCGGGCGATCCTCACGGCGGGCAGGGCCAAGGGCCTGGTGCCGCGCGTGCACGCCAACCAGCTCACGTACGGCCCCGGGGTGCAGCTCGCCGTGGAGCTCGGCGCCGCCTCGGCCGACCACTGCACCCACCTCACCGACGAGGACGTCGACGCCCTCGCGAACGGCTCCACCGTGGCCACGCTGCTGCCCGGCGCGGAGTTCTCCACCCGGGCCGAGTGGCCCGACGCCCGGCGGCTGCTCGACGCGGGGGCCACCGTCGCCCTGTCGACGGACTGCAACCCCGGCTCGTCGTTCACCTCGTCGATGCCCTTCTGCATCGCCCTGGCCGTACGGGACATGGGCATGACGCCCGACGAGGCCCTGTGGTCCGCGACCGCCGGCGGGGCGGCGGCCCTGCGCCGCACGGACATCGGCCGCCTCACCCCGGGCGCCCGCGCCGACCTGGTCGTCCTGGACGCCCCGAGCCACGTCCACCTCGCCTACCGCCCGGGCGTCCCCCTGGCCCACCACGTCCTCCGCGCCGGCCTCCCCATCCCCACCGGCGTCTGAGACGACCGCACCGCGGGGCGCGGTGCTCCCCGTACCGGGGGCCCGGTCGCTTGTTCCAGCCCCGCCGGCGTTCGAGGCGACCGCGCGGAGCGCGGTGCCGCTCGTGCCGGGGCGCGGCGGCACACGTCCCGCAGCGCCCACGGGCCCCGGCAGGGGCATGCCGGGGCGCGGTGCCGCCCGGGCCCGCTCACGGCACCTGGCGGCTGTGGGGGTGCCCCGTGCGCGGTGCCGCTCGTGCCGGGCTCGGCGGCACGCGCCCCGCACCGCCCACGGGCCCCGGCAGGGGCGTGCCGGGGCGCGGCGGCACGCGCGGCCGGTGAACGCCCCGCACTCTCAGCAGCGCCCCCGCCAGGCCCCTCACCCCAGCAGATGCGCCCAACTGCGCGGGTGCGCCGCCAGGTAGGCGCGGAGCGACTGGGCCGGGTGCCCGGCGAGCCGGGGCACCGCGTCCGAGACGAGGGCCATCTCGCCCGCGCCGATGGCCTCGTAGGACGTCACCCAGCCCGTGACCTCCCACTCCTCGGCTCCGTACCCGGCGCGGGAGGCGAACGCCTCGTCGTGGGACTCGGAGAGGTAGCGGACGGTGCGCCCGGTGGCGAGGGTGAGTTCCGCCGCGGCCTCGGCGAGCGAGAACGCGGACGGCCCGGTGAGGTCGTACACCGTGCGTTCGTGCGCACCCGTCGCGTCCAGCAGCACGGCGGTGGCCGCGTCGGCGATGTCGTCGTGCGCCACCGCGGCGACCCGGCCCTGCCCCGCCGGCCCGCGCAGCACCCCGTCCGCGCCGGTCATCGCCGGGATCGCGGCCAGGTAGAAGTTGTCCCGCAGGAAGGTGTGGCGCACCCCTGCCGCCCGGATGTACTCCTCGGTGTGGAAGTGGTCGCGGGCGAAGGTGAAGGTGGCCCGCGGGGCCGCTCCCACGAACGAGAGGTACACGATCCGGCCCACGCCCGCCGCGAGGGCCGCGTCCACGGCCGTGTGGTGCTCCCGCACCCGGTCGGGGGCCTCGTGGGCGGAGACCAGGAAGAGGGTGTCCGCGCCGTCCAGCGCCCGGCGCATGGCCTCGCCGTCGCCGTAGGCGGCGGCGGGCGCGGCCACCGCGCCCGGCAGCCGGGGCAGCCGGTCCGGGTCGCGGCCGATCAGCCTGGTCGCCGCACCCGCCTCGGCGAGCCGGCGCGCCACCTTGCCGCCGACCTGCCCGCGGGCTCCGGTGACTGCGATGACCTCGGGCATGACACGGTCCTCTCGACGACGGCACGGCACGACACGCACCTCACGGCACGACACCTCACGGCACGACACCTCACGGCACGGCACCTCACGACACGGGCACCGCACCACGCGGCACGACCGTGCGGAGTGCTCCAGTGTCACCGCGCCTCCCCGGGGCCGCGCGGCACGACATGCGCTCCCGGGAGGCGCGAACGACGCGCGAACGACGCGCGGGGGCCCGTTCCCTGACGGAACGGGCCCCCGCGCGTCGTGCACAGGCCGTGGTCGGCGACCGGCTCACTGCTCGACGGTGAGCCCCTTGCGCAGCTTGACCAGAGTCCTCGTCAGCAGCCGCGAGACGTGCATCTGCGAGATGCCGAGCTCCTCGCCGATCTCCGACTGCGTCATGTTCGCCACGAAGCGCAGGCTGAGGATCGTGCGGTCGCGGGCCGGGAGGGAGGCGATCATCGGCTTGAGGGACTCGACGTACTCGATGCCCTCGATGCCGTTGTCCTCGTAGCCGATGCGGTCCGCCAGCGCGCTCTCGCTGTCGTCGTCCTCCGGCTGGGCGTCCAGCGAGCTGGCCGTGTAGGCGTTGCTCGCCGCCATGCCCTCGGCGACCTCCTCACGGCTGATCCCGAGGTGCTCGGCCAGCTCGCCGGCGGTCGGCGCGCGGTCGAGGCGCTGGGACAGCTCGTCGCCGGCCTTCGCCAGTTCGAGCCGCAGCTCCTGGAGCCGGCGCGGGACGCGCACGGACCACGAGGTGTCGCGGAAGAAGCGCTTGATCTCGCCGATGATGGTCGGCATCGCGAAGGTCGGGAACTCGACGCCACGGCTGAGCTCGAACCGGTCGATCGCCTTGATCAGCCCGATCGTGCCGACCTGGACGATGTCCTCCATCGGTTCGCTGCGGGTGCGGAACCGCGACGCGGCGAACTTGACGAGTGCCAGGTTCAGTTCGATCAGGGTGTTGCGTACGTATGCGTGTGCGTGGGTGCCCTCTTCGAGGACGGCCAGCCGGTCGAAGAGCGTCTTGGACAGCGCGCGCGAGTCCAGCGTGCTCAATTCGCCGGGGTGGGGAATGTCCGGCAGGCCTTCGAGCCCGTCCGGGAGCCCCGCCGCGGTCCGGTACTCCTCGTCGTGGAGTTCCGCCGTGGCGAAGTCGTACGTTGCCGACGGCGCGGTGGGGGTACGCGAATCGTCGAGCCGGGGTGACATGGTCTCCTCCATCGTTCTCGGCATATGGCTGCCGAAGCCGTGCATGCTGCTGCGGTGAGCGGCGCCTCCAAAGCCGGCCTGTTTCGGATGTGTCCCTACTAGGCCTACCGGTTCCGCGGGACGGGTGGCAAGTGACGTCGCTTTGATATGTCCGTATTGTCGGGTAGTTCGGCTACCCGGCGGTGCGCGGAGGGCGGTAGTGTTCGGGGGTGTGCGCGACATCCGCAGGGATGTTGTGACATGCGGCACGAATACGGTGGACGAAGCAGCGACGACACGGCGAAGAGGGACGGGCATGGACCGCGAGACGGTCGGCAGCGTGAATCGGGGCCGACTCCAGGTCGAGGTTCGGACCGAGGGACGCAGCGAAATCGTGAGGCCGGCGGGTGAGTTGGATCACCACACGGCCGAACTGCTGCGCGTGCCCTTGGAAGAGGCGGTCGACCGGGGCCGGGTACGGCTGGTGGTCGACTGTTCGCAGCTCGATTTCTGCGACTCCACCGGACTCAATGTGCTGCTCGGCGCCCGGCTGAAGGCCGAGGCCGGCGGGGGAGGGGTTCATTTGGCGGGGATGCGGCCCGTGGTGGCCAGGGTCTTCGAGATCACCGGCGCCGAAGCCGTCTTCACCGTGCACGGCACGCTGGAAGACGCCCTGGCGGACGACTGAACGGTCCCCCTTCCGTGCCCGTACGTGCCGAGCGTCACGTGGGTCACGGAGACCGGTGGGTGTCGTCACGTCCCCTCCGGGCAGGAGACCCCCGCGGGGCGCCGCAGGCGGACCTCGTGAACACATGCAATGGCGAACTGGTGATTCGGTGAATCGGTGAGGTGAAGCGCTGATGAGCACCACCCGGCAGCAGCCGCCGGGCGAACTGGGCCCCGAGCCCGGCGACGCGGGCGCGGCACCGGCCGTTTCCGCACCGGCGGGCGGCGCGGTGCGCCGTCTCGCGCTCGGCAGTGCCAGCGGCATCGTCCCGCTCGCCCGCGACTTCACCCGGCAGGCCCTGTACGACTGGGGCTGGCTGCCCGCCGGGAGCGCCGAGCGCAGAGCGGCCGCCGAGGACGTCCTGCTGGTCGTCTCGGAGCTGGTCACCAACGCCTGTCTGCACGCCGACGGCCCGGAGGAGCTGCGCGTCGCGTCCGACGGCAAGGTGCTCCGCCTGGAGGTCACCGACCGCGGCGCGGGCCAGCCCGCCCCGCGGACGCCCCACCGGGCGGGTCGCCCCGGAGGCCACGGGATGTTCATCGTCCAGCGCCTCTGCCTCGACTGGGGCGTCGTGCGCGCCCCCGGCGCCCCCGGCAAGACGGTCTGGGCCGAACTGGCCGCCCCCGCCTGACGGGCACCCACGCGCTCGCCCGGCCCGCGCTCCCGCGCCGCCACCGCACCCGCAGAACGCCGAAGGGCCGCCGCACCGTTTCCGGTGCGGCGGCCCTTCGGCGTATGCGGTGGGGCCGGGGTCAGTGGACCTCGCCCATCATCGCCTGGACCTTCTTGCGGTACATGAAGACCGCGAGACCCGCGGCGACCGCCAGCGATGCCTGCATCGCGATGATGCCGGTCCCGTTGAGGTCCACGCCCGCGAGGGACAGCAGACCCGTGGTGCAGTCACCGGCGGTGACGGCGAGGAACCAGACACCCATCATCTGGGAGGCGTACTTCTGCGGCGCCATCTTGGTGGTGACGGAGAGTCCGACCGGGGACAGGCACAGCTCACCGATCGTCTGGATCATGTAGATCGAGACCAGCCACATCGGCGAGACCTTGGTGCCGTCGCCCGCCATCCCCATCGGGACGACGAAGACGAAGAAGGACGCGCCGACCAGGACCAGGCCCATCGCGAACTTCACGATGGTGTTGGGCTCCTGGTTCTTGCGGGCGAGCCACAGCCACAGCCAGGCGAAGACCGGCGCCAGGGCCATCACGTACAGCGGGTTCAGCGACTGGTACCAGGTGGCCGAGAAGTCGATGCCGAGGACGCTGCCCGCGGTCTTGTCGTCCGCGAAGAGCGACAGGGTCGAGCCGCCCTGGTCGTAGATCATCCAGAAGATCGCGGCGGCCACGAAGAACCAGATGTAGCCGTTCATCTTGGACTGCTCGCCGGCGCTCAGGTCCTTGTCGCGCTTGATGCGGACGAGGACGGCGACGGGGATGATCAGGCCGGCCAGGGTCAGCGGCACGAGCGCCCAGTTCAGGGTGTACATGCCGAGCGCGACCACGCCGCCGTAGAAGACCGCGGCGACGACCAGCGCACCCACGACCTTGGTGACGACCGCGCGGCGCTCCTCGGGCGACAGCGGGTTCGGCACCTCGTTGCTCTTCGGGCTCAGGTGGCGCGTGCCGATGAGGAACTGGAGCAGACCCAGGCCCATGCCGACCGCGGCGAGCGCGAAGCCGAAGTGCCAGTTGTGCTCCTTGCCGACCGTGCCGATGACGAACGGGGCGACGAAGGCACCGAGGTTGATGCCGATGTAGAACAGCGTGAAGCCGCCGTCCCGGCGCGGGTCCTCGGGACCGTCGTAGAGGTGGCCGACCATCGTGGAGATGTTGGCCTTCAGCAGGCCGGAGCCGGCCGCCACGAGCGCGAGGCCCACGAAGAACATGGCCTGGCCGGGGACGGCCAGGGCGACGTGACCACCCATGATCACGAAACCGGCGATGGCGACCGTCTTGCGGGCGCCCCAGACGCGGTCGCCGAACCAGCCGCCGGGCATGGCCATCAGGTAGACCATGGAGACGTAGACGGAGTAGATGGCCGTGGCCATCGCCGCGTCCATCGCGAGGCCGCCGCCCTGGCTGCCCGTCGCGGCGTCGGCGCCGCCGGAGACGATGTAGTACACGAGAAGGGCGCGCATGCCGTAGTAGCTGAAGCGCTCCCACATCTCCGTCATGAAGAGTGTGGCCAGGCCGCGGGGGTGGCCGAAGAAGGTCTTCTCGCTGCCAGGGGTACTGGCCGATGCCTTCGTCAGGCTGGACGCCATGGTCGATCCTTGTTGTGTCGGGACGCGGTGCTTCGTGAGCGGGAACGCGCCCGGTGGGGGCAGCCGGCACCGGCCGGTCCGTCCACCGCCCCACGCCTCGGGGCGCACCGCTCCTCGGGAGCCGGCACGGAACGGACCTCACCGGGATCCACACCCCGGTGCGTCACCGCACGGGGCCCGGCCCACAGGTCATTCACTTGGGCTGTCGCGCGGGCCGGTGGGGCCGGCCCCGGACAGAAGAAGAGACCTTTGGTGCGGATGCGCTCCAAAGGCCCCCGGATACTACTTCAGGCGTCTCGCCACCATACGACACGACAGTGCGGCATATGGAAGGACTTGAGACATCAATCACAGGCAAGTGTGGAACCGTCTGCCCTGAAACGAAGGTCCTGAGCAGGATCTCATCGCTGAGTCGAAGCCGTTGTCGATCACGCCCCGCCGGCTGAGGCACGCGGACTACCATCACCCTCATGACGCGTGTACTGCTCGCCGAGGACGACGCATCCATCTCCGAACCGCTCGCCCGCGCGCTGCGCCGCGAGGGGTACGAGGTGGAGGTGCGCGAGGACGGTCCGACCGCGCTCGACGCCGGACTCGCGGGCGGTGTCGACCTGGTCGTCCTGGACCTGGGACTGCCGGGCATGGACGGCCTGGAGGTGGCCAGGCGGCTGCGCGCCGAAGGGCACACGATCCCGATCCTGGTCCTGACCGCCCGCGCCGACGAGGTGGACACGGTCGTGGGCCTCGACGCCGGGGCCGACGACTACGTGACCAAGCCGTTCCGGCTGGCCGAGTTGCTCGCCCGGGTCCGGGCCCTGCTGCGGCGCGGCGCCACGGAGCCGGTCCCCGCGCCCTCCACCCACGGCGTGCGGATCGACGTGGAGTCGCACCGGGCGTGGATGGGGGAGGAGGAGCTCCAGCTCACCGCCAAGGAGTTCGACCTGCTGCGCGTCCTCGTCCGGGACGCCGGCCGGGTCGTCACCCGCGACCAGCTGATGCGCGAGGTCTGGGACACCACCTGGTGGTCGTCGACCAAGACCCTCGACATGCACATCTCCTGGCTGCGCAAGAAGCTCGGCGACGACGCGGCGAACCCCCGCTACATCGCCACCGTCCGGGGAGTGGGCTTCCGCTTCGAGAAGTCCTGACCCGCGTCCCGCCCCGACCGGGCACCTCCGGTCCCCCGAGCTGGTAGGCAGACCCCATGCGCCGCCGTCTGATCAACTCCACGCTCGCCGTGGTCCTCGTCGTCATCGCCGTCTTCGGGGTCTCCCTCGTGCTGGTGGAGACCCGCACGATCAGCAGCAGCGCCCAGGAGAGCGTGGACTCCGAGGCGCTGCGGCTGGCCAGCATCGTCGACTCCCGGCTCGTGGGCGGTGAGCCGGTCAACCCCGGGATCATCGCCCAGCAGGCGGACATCACCCGCTACGCCGAGATCCGCATCCCGGGCCGCTCGCCCATCGAGATCGGCAAGCGGCCCACCGGCAGCGTCATCAGCGCCAGCGCCGAGGGGGAGCAGAACACCGAGATCACGGTGGAGGAGTCCAGCTCGGCGGTGACCCGCGAGGTCGCCAGGTCGCTGCTGATCATCGCGGCCGTGGCCCTGCTCGCCGTGGTGGCGGCCGTCGCCCTCGCCGTGCGGCAGGCCAACCGGCTCGCGTCCCCGCTGACCGACCTCGCCGAGACCGCCGAACGCCTCGGCTCCGGCGACCCGCGCCCGCGGCACCGCCGCTACGGCGTACCCGAACTGGACCGGGTCGCCGACGTCCTCGACGCCAGCGCCGAGCGGATCGCCCGGATGCTCACCGCCGAGCGCCGGCTGGCCGCCGACGCCTCCCACCAGTTGCGCACCCCGCTCACCGCGCTGTCGATGCGCCTGGAGGAGATCACGCTCACCGACGACCCGGAGACGGTGAAGGAGGAGGCGAGCATCGCCCTGACTCAGGTGGAACGCCTCACCGACGTGGTCCAGCGGCTGCTCACCAATTCCCGCGACCCGCGCATCGGTTCCGCCGTCGCCTTCGACCTGGACGAGGTCGTCAAGCAGCAGCTGGAGGAGTGGCGCCCCGCGTACCGCAGCGCGGGCCGGGCCATCGTGCACTCCGGCCGGCGCGGGATGCGGGCGGTCGGCACCCCCGGCGCCGTCGCCCAGGTGCTGGCCGCGCTGATCGAGAACTCGCTGATGCACGGCGGCGGCACCGTGGCCGTACGGACCAGGGTCACCGGCAACCAGGCGGTCGTCGAGGTCACCGACGAGGGGCCGGGCGTCCCCGCGGACCTCGGCGCGCGCATCTTCGAGCGGACCATCAGCGGCCGGAACTCCACCGGGATCGGCCTCGCCGTGGCGCGCGACCTCGCCGAGGCGGACGGCGGGCGGCTCGAACTGCTCCAGCAGCATCCGCCGGTGTTCGCGGTCTTCCTCAGCCGGGTGGCCCGCCGGCGGGGGGACGACAAGCCGACCGTGCGCTGAGCGGCCGCCCGCGACTCAGCGGCCGACCGGTCTCAGCGGCCGACCGGGTCCGGCTCGGCGGGCAGCTCCGCGGGCGTCCGCGGCAGGGGCCGTCCGACGGACGGGGCGACCGGCGGCACGGCGGGGGCGGCGGGCATCGCCCGGAACACCCAGGTGCGGTAGGACCAGAAGCGGAACAGTGTCGCTATCCCGATGCCGAGGAACTTGAAGACATTGCTCTGGAGCGGGGTGTCCCAGCCGAAGCCGTAGGTCGCCGCGTAGAGGATGCCGTTCTCGATCACCAGACCGGCCGCGCTGAACAGCAGGAAGAGCGTCATCTCCCGGGTGCGGCCGCTCTTGTCGCGGTCCCGGTACGTGAAGTAGCGGAAGCCGACGTAGTTGAACGCGATGGCCACCACGGTCGCGAGCACCGACGCCCGCACCACCGGCAGCTCGGTCAGATGCCGCACCACGTTGAACACGGCCAGGTTGACCAGCAGACCCGCACCGCCGACCGCGCCGAACTTGGCGACCTCGCGCGCGAGCTGCCGCACCCGGCCGCGCAGTCCTCCGCGTCGTTCGCTCATGGTGCGTGTCCAGCCTCGTCGGATCGGCGGTGTCGAGCGGCAGTGTCGACACCGTCATGCTATCCAGCCCGCCCGCCGGGCGCCCGGGGGTCGGGAGAAGGGTGTGACGGCCGCTACACCCCTTGTCGGAACATACGGGGGACGGGGCCACCTGCCTCGGCGGATACCCTGAAGGGGTGACGTTCCCCGTAGTCGGCATGGTCGGTGGCGGTCAGCTCGCCCGTATGACCCACGAGGCGGGCATCCCCCTCGGCCTGAAATTCAAGCTCCTCAGCGACACCCCGCAGGACTCCGCGGCCCAGGTCGTCGGTGATGTCGTCATCGGCGACTACCGCGACCTGGAGACGCTGCGCGCGTTCGCCCGCGGCTGTGACGTGATCACCTTCGACCACGAGCACGTGCCGTACGAGCACCTGCGCGCCCTGGAGGCCGACGGCATCGCCGTCCGGCCCGGTCCCGAGGCCCTCGTGCACGCCCAGAACAAGGGTGTGATGCGCGAGAAGCTCGTGGAGATCGGCGCGCCCTGCCCCCGGCACCGCATCGTGTCCGACCCGGCGGACGCCGCCGCGTTCGCCGAGGAGGTCGGGGGCTTCCCCGTCATCCTCAAGACGGTGCAGGGCGGCTACGACGGCAAGGGCGTGTGGTTCGTCCGCTCCCAGGAGGACGCCGAGGCCCCGTTCAAGGCGGGCGTGGCCGTCCTCGCGGAGGAGAAGGTCGACTTCGTGCGCGAGCTCGCCGCGAACATCGTCCGCTCCCCGCACGGCCAGGCCGTCGCCTACCCGGTCGTGGAGTCGCAGCAGGTCGACGGCGTGTGCGACACCGTGATCGCCCCCGCGCCCGGCCTCTCGGACGAGCTCGCCGGGCAGGCGCAGGAGCTCGCGCTGCGGATCGCCAAGGAGCTCGGCGTCGTCGGCCACCTCGCCGTCGAGCTGTTCGAGACCCGCGACGGCCGGATCCTCGTCAACGAACTCGCGATGCGCCCCCACAACTCCGGCCACTGGACCCAGGACGGCGCGGTCACCTCGCAGTTCGCCAACCACGTCCGCGCCGTGCTCGACCTCCCGCTCGGCGACCCCCGCCCGCGGGCCCCGTGGACGGTGATGTGCAATGTCCTCGGCGGCGACTACCCCGACATGTACTCGGCGTACCTGCACTGCATGGCCGGGGACCCGCAGCTCAAGATCCACATGTACGGCAAGGACGTGAAGCCCGGCCGCAAGGTCGGTCACGTCAACACCTACGGCGACGACCTCGACGACGTGCTGGAGCGCGCCCGTCACGCCGCCGGCTACCTGCGAGGAACGATCACCGAATGAGCGCTGTCGTCGGCATTGTCATGGGCTCGGACTCCGACTGGCCCGTCATGGAGCTCGCCGCGCAGGCCTTGGACGAGTTCGAGATCGCCTACGAGGTCGACGTCGTCTCCGCCCACCGCATGCCGCGCGAGATGATCGCGTACGGCGAGCGGGCCGCGGACCGCGGGCTCAAGGCGATCATCGCCGGCGCCGGGGGAGCCGCCCACCTCCCGGGCATGCTCGCCTCCGTCACCCCGCTGCCGGTGATCGGCGTCCCCGTCCCGCTGAAGTACCTGGACGGCATGGACTCGCTGCTGTCCATCGTGCAGATGCCCGCCGGGGTGCCGGTCGCCACCGTCTCGGTCGGCGGCGCGCGCAACGCGGGCCTGCTCGCGGCCCGGATCCTCGCCGCCCACGACGAGGAGCTGCTCGGGCGGATGCGCGACTTCCAGCAGGAGCTGAACGACCAGGCCACCGAGAAGGGCAAGCGGCTGCGGGCCAAGGTTCAGGGCGCGGAGTCCTTCGGCTTCGGCAAGCAGGGCACCGGGAAGTAACCCCGAATGACTTCCCCCACCCAGCCCACGCCTGCCGCCTCCGGCCATCTCGGCCGGGCGCGCGAACTGCTCGCCGCCCACCCGGTCGTCGACGGCCACAACGACCTGCCCTGGGCGCTGCGCCAGCACGTCCGCTACGACCTGGACCGCCTGGACATCGCGGACGACCAGCGGGGCCGGCTGCACACCGACATCCCCCGGCTGCGCGCCGGAGGCGTCGGCGCGCAGTTCTGGTCCGTCTACGTGCGCAGCGACCTGGCGGGCGACGACGCGGTCAGCGCCACCCTGGAGCAGATCGACGTCGTCGGGCAGCTGCTCACCCGCTACCCGGCCGATCTGGCGCGGGCGCTGAGCGCCGAGGACATGGAGATCGCCCGCGCCGAGGGCCGGATCGCCTCCCTGATGGGCGCCGAGGGCGGGCACTCCATCAACAACTCGCTGGCCACCCTGCGGGCGCTGTACGCGCTGGGCGTGCGCTACATGACGCTCACCCACAACGACAACATCGCCTGGGCGGACTCGGCGACGGACGAGCCCGGCGTCGGCGGCCTCTCCGCGTTCGGCCACGAGGTCGTGCGCGAGATGAACCGTGTCGGCATGCTCGTCGACCTCTCGCACGTCGCCGCGTCGACGATGCGCCACGCGCTCGCCACCTCGGCCGCGCCGGTGATCTTCTCGCACTCCTCCGCGCGGGCCGTCTGCGACCACCCGCGCAACGTCCCCGACGACGTGCTGGCGCTGCTGCCCGCGAACGGCGGCGTGGCGATGGCCACCTTCGTGCCGAAGTTCATCCTCCCCGCGGCCGTCGACTGGACCCATGCCGCCGACGACAACATGCGCGCCCACGGCCTGCACCACCTGGACACCACGGCCCGGGCGATGAAGATCCACGAGGAGTTCGAGGCGGCGAACCCGCGGCCGGTCGCGACGGCCGCCACGGTCGCCGACCACCTCGACCACATGCGGGAGGTCGCCGGCGTCGACCACATCGGCATCGGAGGCGACTACGACGGGACCGCCTTCACCCCGTCCGGCCTCGACGACGTCGCCGGCTACCCGAACCTCGTCGCCGAACTCCTCCACCGCGGCTGGTCGGACGCCGACCTGGCCAAACTGACCTGGCAGAACGCGGTCCGCGCCCTGCGCGCGGCGGAGGACGTCGCCCGCGACCTCCAGGAGACCCGCGGCCCCTCGAACGCGACGATCGACCAACTCGACGCGTCCTGACCCCCCGCCGGGGGTGTGTGCCCTGCGTTCGTGGCCCCGTCGGCCGGCCGACGGGGCCACGGTGCGTCCGCGGGGGGCCAGGCGGGGGCGGGGTCGCCACCCGCCCCGGGCCCGGGTGCCCGTGCTGCGCCGGGGTTGTGCGGTACGCCCCGCACGGAGGTTTCCGCCCACGGGGCACGAGCGGTCGCGCCCGTGGGGCGCACCGCCCCGGGCCGGTCGGGGTGCCGGCCCGGGGCTCGCGCGGGCCGCGCCCACGGCCCGTGGGCCACACGCCTGCGGCGCGGGCGGGCATGTCCCGGCCCGGGGCGCCCGTGCTGCGACGGGGCCCGTCGTGCCCGGCGTCTGCGGCACGCCCCCTTCCGGGAGTGTCCGCTCGAGGACTCCGGGCGGGGGGCAGTCCCGCCACGGGGCAGGCAGCCCCGCACCTGGGGGACCCCGGGCCCGACGCGGGGGCGTCCCGCCCGGCGCGCGGGCGGCGCGCCGAAGGCCGGGGCCACCTGTCCGGGCCGCTCACGCGGGCTCCGCCCGCGTACCCCCGAACGCTCCTTCCGCCGCGACCCGCCCCGGCCCCCGTGCCACGGTTGGCGTACGGCCTGCCGTGCCGCGGCGGGCCCACGCCAAGGCAGCGACCGGAGCACCCTCATGGCAGAACCGCAGGACGTCACGTCCTTCACCACCGCCGATCTGCGCGCCCTCGAAGCGATCGAGACCCTCGGCGGGGCGGACGGCGCCGCCGGCCCGGGACAGCCCGCCGCGACCTCGGACGCCGGCGCTCCCGTCCCCGGCGCTCCCGTCCCCGGCGACGTGCCGGACTCCCTCGCCCGTGCCGAGGCCCTGCTGCGCACCCACCCCGTGGTGGACGGACACAGCGGGCTGGCCCCCGTCCTGCGGAGCATGCACTTCCACGACCTCGAAGCGGGCGAGAGCCTGCTGGAGACCGACGTCCCCCGGCTGCGGCGCGGCCGGGTCGGCGCGCAGTTCTGGTCCCTGCACCCGCCGGCCGGCGGGGAGGCCGGCCTCGCGGGGGTCCTCGAACTGCTGGACCTCGTCCGGACGACGACGGTCGCCACCCCGGAGGGCCTGCTCCTCGCGACGGCCGCCGACGACCTCGTCGACGCACGCAACCGCGGCCGCACCGCCGTGCTGCTCGGCCCCGTCCCGGGCCCGGTGCTCGGCGACTCGCTCGCCGCGCTGCGGGCCCTGCACGCCCTCGGCGTGCGCAGCGTGACCCTGGCGGGCACCCGCTGGGCGGGGGAGCGGGGCCTGACGCCGCTCGGCCACGAGATGATCCGCGAGATGAACCGGCTGGGCGTCGTGGCGGACCTCTCGGGCAGCTCGCCCGAGACCGTCCGGCGGGTGCTTGCCGTCAGCCGGGTCCCCGCGTTCGTCTCCCACCCGCCGCAGCCGCTCCCGGACGACCTCCTGCGCGCCCTGCGCGCGGCCGGCGGCGTCTGCACGGTGCCCTGCACCCCCGGCACCCCCGCGCAGACCGCCGACGCGCTCGAACACGTCCGCGAGGTGGCCGGGCCCGAGACCGTGGCGCTGACCGGCGCCTACGACACCGGTCTCCCGCACGCCCTCGGTCTGGCCGACGTCTCCTGCTTCCCCCGCCTGATCGCCCATCTTCTGGAGCGCGGCTGGCCCGAGGCCGATGTGACGGCGCTGACCTGGTCGAACGTGATGAGGGTGCTGCGCGAGGCGGAGTTCGCCGCCCGCGCGGCGGCGACGCGCGAGGCGCCGTCACGCGCCACCCTCGACACCCTGGGATCCTGACCGGCCGGAGCCCGCACCCCCGCCGGACCCCGGCCCGCTCCGCCCCGCCGCTCTCAGCAGGCGCAGAGGCAGAACGGATGCCCCGCCGGGTCGGCGTAGACCCGGAAGCTGCGCGACCGGTCGTCCGTCTCCAGCGCGGTGGCGCCGATGGCCAGCACCTGCTTCTCGGCGGCGTCCAGATCGTCCACCGTCACATCCAAGTGGAACTGCTGCGACTCCTTCGCCGACGGCCACTTCGGCGGCTCGAACCCGGGCGCCGCCTGGAACGCGAGCGGCGCGGCGCCGCCCTTGAGGTCGACCCAGCCGCTGCCGTCGTCCTCGATCTCGCCGCCGAGCAGCTCCGCGTAGAAACGCGCGAGCGCGACGGGGTCGGGACAGTCCAGTACGACGGCTCCCAGCTTGGCGATGCTCATGCCTGCTCCTCCTGTGTCACCGGACGGTTCACTTGGTGCACGGCGTTACCGGTAGAAGGCTCCAACCGGTTACCGTTACTGCATGGTCCCGTAAAGGAGGTAACGTCGCAACCATGAACGACAGGGCATCCGCGCCCGGAGGGCTCGCGCTGATCGAGGCGCTGGTGAACACGCTGGACGTCGAATCCGGCGCGGACAGCCTCGGCACGCCGGAGAACCGGGAGCGCTTCGCCCTCGCGGAGCGGGACGTCGACGCGGCCCGCGCCCTGCGCGAGGCGCTGCGCGGAGCGTGCCTCGCCCACGCCGGACACGGCACGTCCGGCGCCCTGGACACCCTGCTCGCGGACGCCCCGCTGCGGGTCTCGGTCGCCGCGGACGGCACCGCCGCCCTGTGCGCCGCCGGTCCGGACGGCCTGCTCGGCAGGGTCGCCCTGGCGATCGCGGCCGGGGCGGCCGACGGCACCTGGGCACGCCTCAAGGCGTGCGAGGCGGAGGACTGCCGGTGGGCGTACTACGACCGCAGCCCGGCGGGCCGCCGCCGCTGGTGCTCGATGTCCGTCTGCGGCGCCCGCGCCAAGATGCGCACCTACCGCGCCCGCCGCGACACCTGAACCCGCCCGCCCCGCCGCGACCTCCCTGAACCCGCTCCCCTGAACCCGCTCCCCTGAACTCGCCCGCCGCGCCCAAGCGAGGAGCGAGCACCGCCGGAAGCACCGGCGCCCGACGCACCGACGCACCGACGCGCCGACGCACCGGCGTCCGACGCGCCGAAGCGCCGAAGCGCCCACGCACCGGGCACCGGCGCCCCACGCACCGGTGCCCGGGGCGCCCGCGGTGTGCGGGCGCCCCGGGCACCGGGACGGAGGGGGAGCGGTCAGGCCACCGGGCGGCCCATCGCGCGGTAGGTCCAGCCCGCCGAGCGCCACACCTGCGGGTCCAGCGCGTTCCGGCCGTCGAGCACGATGCGCTCGGACGCCACCTCGCCCAGCACCTCGGGGTCCAGCTCCCGGAACTCGCGCCACTCGGTCAGGTGCAGCACCACGTCCGCGCCGCGCACGGCCTCCAGTGCCGAGTCCGCGTAGGCCAGCGTCGGGAAGAGCCGGCGGGCGTTCTCCATGCCCTTGGGGTCGTAGACCGTGACCTGGCCGCCCTGGAGCTGTATCTGGCCGGCCACGTTGAGGGCCGGCGAGTCGCGGACGTCGTCCGAGTCCGGCTTGAACGTCGCGCCGAGCACCGCCACCCGCTTGCCGAGGAACGAGCCGCCGCCCACGGCCTCCCGCGCCAGCTCGACCATGTGACCGCGGCGCCGCATGTTGATGGAGTCGACCTCGCGCAGGAACGTCAGCGCCTGGTCCGCGCCCAGCTCACCGGCCCGGGCCATGAACGCCCGGATGTCCTTCGGCAGGCAGCCGCCGCCGAAGCCGACGCCCGCGCGCAGGAAGCGCCGCCCGATCCGCTCGTCGTGGCCGATCGCCTCGGCCAGCTTCACCACGTCGCCGCCGGCCGCCTCGCAGACCTCGGCCATGGCGTTGATGAACGAGATCTTCGTCGCGAGGAAGGAGTTCGCCGCCGTCTTCACCAGCTCGGCCGTCGGGAAGTCCGTCACCACGAACGGCGACCCCTCCCCGACGGGGGTGGCGTACACCTCGCGGAGCACCTTCTCCGCGTGCGCGCTGCCGACGCCGACGACGATCCGGTCCGGGTGGAGGGTGTCCTCGACGGCGAAGCCCTCGCGGAGGAACTCCGGGTTCCAGGCGAGCTCCACGTCGCCAGGGGCCTGCTCGGCGAGCAGCCGGGCGAGCCGCTCCGCGCTGCCGACCGGCACGGTCGACTTGCCGACGACCAGTGCCTGGCCCGCCAGGTGCGGGGCGAGCGAGGCGAAGGCGGAGTCCACGTAACTCATGTCACACGCGTACTCGCCGTGCTTCTGCGGAGTGTTCACGCACACGAAGTGGACGTCGCCGAACGCGCCGACCTCCTCCCAGGAGGTCGTGAACCGCAGCCGCCCGGTGGACCCCTCGATGCCCGCGACGTGCCGGCGCAGCAGGTCCTCCAGGCCGGGCTCGTACATCGGCACCCGGCCCGTGGACAGCAGCTCGATCTTCTCGGGCACGATGTCGAGGCCGAGCACCTCGAAGCCGAGTTCCGCCATGGCCGCGGCGTGGGTCGCACCGAGGTAGCCGGTGCCGATCACGGTGATCTTGAGGGCCATGCGTGCTCCAGTACTGATGCGCGGGCGAAGGTGCGCGCCCGAGCATATCCGCGCCCGCTCCGCGGTCGAATCCGGCCGTCTCGCGGGTACGGATCCACCTGTCGTCAAGCTCACGTATGCCGGGCGCCGGGCGCCCGTCTAAAATTGGGTTACTTAACGGTAGTTAGCATCAGCTTGGGGAGTGAGAGACCTTGGCAGGATCGGCCGACTTCGATCTGTACCGCCCGTCCGAAGAGCACGACATGCTCCGCGAGACGGTCCGCTCCCTGACCGAGGCGAAGATCGCACCCTTCGCCGCGGCGGTGGACGAGGAGGCCCGTTTCCCGCAGGAGGCGCTCGACGCCCTCGTCGCCTCCGACCTGCACGCCGTGCACGTCCCGGAGTCCTACGGCGGCGCCGGCGCCGACGCGCTCGCCACCGTCATCGTGATCGAGGAGGTCGCCCGCGCCTGCGTGTCCTCCTCCCTGATCCCCGCGGTCAACAAGCTCGGCTCCCTCCCGGTGATCCTCTCCGGCTCCGAGGAGCTGAAGAAGAAGTACCTGGGCCCGCTCGCCAAGGGCGACGCGATGTTCTCGTACTGCCTCTCCGAGCCGGACGCCGGCTCGGACGCGGCGGGCATGAAGACCCGCGCGGTGCGCGACGGCGACTTCTGGGTGCTCAACGGCGTGAAGCGCTGGATCACCAACGCCGGAGTCTCCGACTTTTACACGGTGATGGCCGTCACCGACCCGGAGAAGCGCTCCAAGGGCATCAGCGCCTTCGTGGTCGAGAAGTCCGACGAGGGCGTCTCCTTCGGCGCCCCGGAGAAGAAGCTCGGCATCAAGGGCTCCCCGACCCGCGAGGTCTACCTCGACAACGTCCGCATCCCCGCCGACCGCATGATCGGCGCGGAGGGCACGGGCTTCGCCACCGCGATGAAGACCCTGGACCACACCCGCATCACCATCGCCGCCCAGGCCCTCGGTGTCGCGCAGGGCGCCCTCGACTACGCCAAGGGCTACGTCCAGGAGCGCAAGCAGTTCGGCAAGCCGATCGCCGACTTCCAGGGCATCCAGTTCATGCTCGCGGACATGGCCATGAAGATCGAGGCCGCCCGCCAGCTCACCTACGCGGCCGCCGCGAAGTCCGAGCGCGTCGCCGCCGGAGGTGCAGAAGGGGACCTCACCTTCCAGGGCGCCGCGGCCAAGTGCTTCGCCTCCGACGTCGCGATGGAGGTCACCACCGACGCCGTCCAGCTTCTCGGCGGCTACGGCTACACCCGCGACTACCCGGTCGAGCGCATGATGCGCGACGCCAAGATCACCCAGATCTACGAGGGCACCAACCAGGTCCAGCGCATCGTGATGGCGCGCAACCTTCCGTAGCCCTGGTCTTCGCACCGCGGGGAAGCCCCGCGCGGCCCCCGGCACCTGCCGGGGGCCGCGTGCGTGGTGCGTCCACGCGGGCCGCCCCGGACGGAGCGCCCGCCGTGCCGGGCGTCATGACCCGAGTCGCCGGGAGTGTCCGCCCCCTGCTGTGGATGGGACGGATGGGGCCTGCGTGGCGCCATTGACGCGCGTAGCGAAGACCGCTTCAGTGGTCGGACGCCGACCGGCGTGAACGGTCCTGTCGCCCCAACTCCCGTACCACGGAGGCTCCGTGAGACACCATGCGGCACCGACACGGCACATTCCGGCGGTCCTCACCGCCGTACTCGGGCTCACCCTGACAGCCCTCGCACCCGCAGCCCAGGCGCGCACCGCGCCCCCTGCCCCGCCCACCGTGGCGGCCGCCTTCACGGAGGCCGCCGAGGAGTTCGACGTCCCGCGGGACGTGCTCGTCGCCGTCGGGTACGGCGAGAGCCGGCTCGACGGGCACGAGGGGCGGCCCAGCCAGGCCCGCGGCTACGGCGTGATGCACCTGGTGGACAACCCGCGTCAGCAGACCCTGCGCGAGGCGTCCAGGCTCACCGGCGTCCCGGTCGGGACGCTGCGCCGCGACACCGCCGCCAACATCCGCGGCGGCGCCGCCGTCCTGCGCGCCCGTGCCGACGCCGCCGGGCTCACCGGCGCCGAACGCGACCGCCCCGCCGCCTGGTACGAGGCGGTGGCGCGCTACGGGGGCTCCTCCGACGACCGCGCCGCCCGCTTCTACGCCGACGGCGTCTACGACCTGCTCGTCCAGGGCGTCCACGCCCGCGCGGAGGACGGCTCCGCCGTCACCGTCCGGCCCACGGCGGTCGAGCCCGACCGCGGCGCCTACGCCGACGCGGCGCCGCTGGTCGCCGCGCCCGACTACCCGTCCGCCCTCTGGGTCCCGGCCAGCACCAGCAACTACAAGGTGGGGCGCACCTCCGCGATCACGGCGGTCGTCGTGCACGTCACCCAGGGCTCGTACGCGGGCACCATCAGCTGGATCCAGAACCCCGCGTCCCAGGTCAGCGCCCACTACGTCGTCCGCTCCTCGGACGGCCAGGTGACGCAGATGGTCCGCGAGAAGGACACCGCCTGGCACGCCAGGTCCGGCAACCCGTACTCCGTCGGCATCGAGCACGAGGGCTGGGTCGACCAGCCGTCCTGGTTCACCGACGCGATGTACCGCTCCTCCGCGGCGCTCACCCGCTCGATCGCCGACCGCTACGGCGTCCCCAAGGACCGGGCGCACATCGTGGGCCATGTGGAGGTCCCGGGGAACGACCACACCGACCCCGGCCCGCACTGGGACTGGAACCGCTACATGCAGCTCGTGGGCGGCAGCTCGACGGCCCCGCCGCAGCTCACCTTCTCCTCGTACGCCACGCTGCGCGCCGGTTCGACGGGCGCCCAGGTCAGTGCTGCTCAGTGGCTGCTGAACGCCCAGGGCTTCAACGCCGGTGCGGTGGACGGCGACTTCGGCACCGGGACGGCCGCCGCCGTCCGCGCGTTCCAGACGGCGAAGGGCCTCGCCGCGGACGGGACGGTGGGCCCGAAGACCTGGACGGCCCTGCTCTCGGCCGGCGCCCGGCCGGTGCTGAAGCAGGGCTCCACCGGTGAGGCCGTGCAGCGCCTCCAGCGTGCGCTGACGGCCGCGCTGGCCCGGACGGTCTCCGCCGACGGCATCTTCGGCTCGGGCACCGCGCAGGCGGTCCGCGACTACCAGTCGGCCCGCGGCCTCACCGTCGACGCCGAGGTGGGCCCGGCGACCTGGGGCGCCCTCCAGGCCGGCCGCTGAGGCCCGCGCAGGCCACCGATCCACCGGCCCCGGCAGGGACGCACCGCTCCTGCCGGGGCCTTCGCGCGGGCCGCGCGACGACTTCCGCGCGTGCCGCCGCGACCTGACGGGGGGGCGGGGTGCTGTGCCGTGCGCGTGCGCTGTGCGGCGACCCAGCACGGCAGGGCGCCGTATCGGCGACCGGTCCCGGGGCGCAGCGTGGCGCAGAGTTGCGCGGCCTCGATGGAGGACGCCGGGTACTGGATCGTCGTGCACGGCTTCTAGGCTTCGCGATGCCGGACGACGAGGGAAGCAGGCGCTGTGAGCAGAGGGATCCATGGCTTCGAGCCGACGTTCCTGGTCGGGATCGAGGAGGTGCGGCGGGCGCACGGGCCACGTCTGGCGGCGCTCGCCGGGCGGCGGCTTACGGGGTTCGCCGTGGTCCGGTTCGTCGAGGACGGGGACTGGTTCGCCGATCTTCCGATTGTGCTGGACTTCGACGGCGTCCGGGTGGAGGTCTGCCACTGGAAGCTCGACGAACTCTCGATCGGCTGGAACGAGATCGACACGACGGCGGCCGTCACGGGGTGGGAGTGGTCCGAGTTCACTCCTCGGTGGTCCGGCGACCACGAGTGCCTCGAACCGCTCGTCGGACGTGTCCTGACCGAGGCCCGGCTGCTGGAGTGGCGGCCGAGGCCACCGGGGCGCGACCTGGCGGCCGGGACGGTGGCCGTCGAGTTCGCCTTCGGCGAGGACGTCCTGCGGATCACCAACGGGCTCGACGAGAACTTCCTGGATACCGGTGCGGCGCATCCCGACTACGTCCGGCACGAACTGATCCGCTGAGCGGGGACCCTCGTCGCCGGGGCGGAACACCTGCGGGCGGGATCAGGCGGGCGGCTTGGTGTCGCCGACGAGGCGCAGGGCCGCCGGGCGTTCGACGGCGAACTCGCCGATCTCCAGGGCCGCTTCCCGCCAGTGCCCCGCGAGGTAGTGCAGGTACTCGCTGTCGTGGCGGTAGTCCGGCGGCGGGGACTCCGGTGTGGTCGGCCAGAGCATGGTGACGGCGAAGCGGACCGCGTGCAGGGCCGACCCGACGTGCGGGTCGGCGCCGTTCTCCAGACGCACCAGCAACTGGAGCCGGCTGGCGATGTCGGTGAGCTCCTCGTAGGCCTTGGCGCGCTGGCGCACGCGGGCGGCCTCGATGTCGGCGTTCACGGTGTCTCCCGTACTCGATGGGGCGGTTCGGTGGGGCGGACGGAGGGGCCGGCTCTGTCGGGCGGACGGTTCACGCGGCCTCGGCCCGGGTCGCCTCGGCGGCCAGTCGGCAGTCGCGGCAGGGGCCGGGTTCCGCCGCGCGGATGACGCGCTTGCAGGTGCCGGTGCAGTCGTGCATGGGGTGGACGACCTCGGGTGGGGGCAGGTCGGGGAGCCGCGGAGGCAGGTGGACGGTGAGGCGGTGCGCGAGGAGCGCCGCCGGGCGTCTCACGGGGTGCGGCAGGCCGCCGGTCAGGGTGTGGCGGACGGTCTCGGGGGTGATCCCGCGCTCCAGCCAGGCGGCGACGGCGGGCGCGAGACGCCGGACGTCCGTCTCACCGAGGATCAGGCGGGGATCGTCGCGCCGGAGGCCGGCGAGGAGGTCGGCGGCCGTGCGGTGGATCTCCGGGGCGAGGGGCTGAGGGAGCGGGGGCCGCAGTGGCGCGGGTGCGGGTGCGGGTGCGGGTTCGCGTTCCGGCTCGGCTTCGCGTTCCGGTGCGCGTTCCGGCTCGGGTTCCGGTGCCCGCCGGGGTACCGGCGCCGGTGCGGGCTGCGGCGGCGGTGCGGCTTCCCGTGGCGGCTCCGGGGCGTCCGCGGGCGGCTCCGCCGGTACCGGCGTCCGCTCCGGCTCCGCCGGGGGCTCCGGGGCCGGGGGCACCGAACCGGCTGCCGCGTCCGGGTGGTTGTGCGACACGGTGCGGGTGACCACCCGTCCGCCGGGCAGGCGCTCGACCGTGCGCGCCAGGTAGGAGTGCGCCTCCAGCTCGCGCAGGGCGGCGGCGATGCGCGCCTCGCTCTCCGGGAAGCGGTCGGCGAGCACCTTGATGCCGACCTTCGCGCCGTCGGGCAGCGACTGGATGTGCACGGCGAGCCCGATCGCGGTGAGTGACAACGCGCCGTGCTGGGCGAGGTGGTTGCCGACGATCGTGAAGCGGCTGGTGTGGATCGCGTTCACGTGGATCACGCCGAAGGCGGTGACACGGCGGCGAACGCGGTACTGGGCGCGCGAGGGCGCGCTAATCTGCTCGGTATCCATCGGGAAGCCCTAACTTCCTCGGTGGTCAGGCCCTCGATCGGGATGCCAGTCCCGGCCGGGGGCCGACGCATGTCTGCGGTTGTCGCCGCGAGCATATGCCCGTCAACCCACCCGAAATCCAGCCCGATCGGGCAAAGTCACCCGTGCGAGTGACGAAGCGTCAGGTGACGTCGGTGAGGGTGGGGAGGGGTGGTTTCCCCGGTTCTTTCCGGAGTTCTTTGATCTTCTTGCGTCCCGGGCGGGCGCGTCGCGGCACACCGCGTCGCAGTCCTCCGCGACCCGGTCCGACCTGCTACGGGACGAGGTCCAGCTCCGCCCAGACGGTCTTGCGGGGCGCCGGTCCGAGGGCCACGCCCCAGCGGTCGGCCAGCGCCCCGACGATCAGCAGGCCCCGGCCGGACTCGTCGTCGGCCGGCGCGAAAGGGGCGCCGGAGGCGGGCGGGAGCCGGTCGTCCCGGGTGTCGGTGACGGCGATCCGCAGAAGCTCCCCGTCGTCCCGGACGGCGAGCTCCAGCCGGAAGTCCCGGCCGGGTAGGCGGCCATGGGTCGCCGCGTTGGCCGCCAGCTCGGCGACGATCTGCGCGGCGGCCTCCGATGGCAGCCCCCAGGAGTCGAGTCGGGCGCAGGTCAGCAGGCGGGCGAGCCTGGCACCCCGGCGGGTGGGGGAGAGCAGCACGGTGAACTGCCGGTCCGGAGCGGAGGTTTCGGTTCGGGTGATTTCCTGATGCACGTCACTCAGCGTGGCCGCCCGGTGTCTACGCTGACCACAGCGGCACGTGTACGGACAGTGACTGTCCCGGTGGTGTACGGACGTGTCCACCCGGTACGGCGGACCGCTCACGACACGGTACGGGCGGCGGGCGGAGGCGGATGTCGCGATGGTGGACGAGGGTGCGGACGAGGCGGACCGGGACGTCGAGCTGGAGGACGACGACTCGGGAGCGGTCATCGCGGCCGTGGGGCGGCAGGTCAGGCTGTGGCGGGAGGCGGCCGGCCTGCGCGCGGCCGAGCTGGGCGCTGCCATCGGATACGGCGAGAACCAGGTCTACAAGGTCGAGGTCGGCAAGCGGATTCCGAAGCCGGAGTTCCTGGACAGGGCGGACGAGGTCCTCGGCGCGGGCGGGAAGCTGGCCGCGATGAAGAAGGACGTGGCGGAGGCGCGGTACCCGAAGAAGGTGCGGGACCTGGCGAAGCTGGAGCGCGAGGCGGTCGAGCTCGGCTCGTACAGCAACCACAATCTGCACGGCCTGCTCCAGACCGAGGAGTACGCCCGCGCGCTGTACGAGATGCGGCGGCCGGCGTTCGGCGCGGACCAGATCGCCCGGTACGTGGCGGCCAGGATGGCGCGGCAGGAGATCTTCGGCGCAGAGCCCCTCAGGATGCTGACCTTCGTTCTGGAGGAGGTCACGGTCAGACGGCCTCTCGGCGGCCGGGCGATCGCGCGCCGCCAGCTCGAACGCCTGCTGGATGTCGGTCGGTTGAGGCATGTGGAGATCCAGGTGATGCCGACGGACCGGGAGGACCACGCGGGCATGGGCGGCCAGTTCCAGCTGCTGAAGTTCGACGACGGTACGGCGGTGGCACACTGGGAGGGCCAGCTGTCGAACCGTCTGATCTCCGACCCCAAGGAGGTCCGGATCATCGAGCTGCGGTACGGAATTGTCCGGGCCCAGGCCCTCACTCCGCGGGAGTCCCTGGCCTTCGTCGAGAAAGTGCTGGGAGAGACATGAGCCGCAGGACCGCAGACGGCGACGGCGCGACGCCGGAGTGGGTCAAGAGCAGCTACAGCAGCAACGACGGCCCCGAGTGCGTCGAGTGCGCCGCCACCCCCGGTGCGATCCGCGTCCGCGACTCCAAGGACCCCGCCGGGCCCGAGCTCGGCTTCGCGCCCGGGGTGTGGGCCGCCTTCGTGGTCTACGCGTCCCGAGGCTGACGCCTCAGCGCCCGGCGCCCCACTCGGGGGCCGGGTCCTCGTCGAGGAGTGGGCGCAGGGCGCCCACCACCGCGCCGATGCACACGTCGCGCAGTTCCTCGCGGGTGCAGGTCTCCTCGACGAGCCAGTCCAGGCAGAGGACTTGGACGAAGACCAGCCAGCTCTTGAGCACGCCCGAGACGGCTGCCCGGTTGCGGGCGTCGGTGAGCGGCAGGGCGCCCAGCAGCTTCTCCCGCAGGGCGTCCAGCTCGTCCGTGATGATCGTCTGGATGAGGCGGTCGCCCGCCAGGAACCGGTTCGCGGCCAGGACGGTGTGGCGGTTGGCGGCGAAGTAGCCGATGTGGGCGTCCAGGCCCTCGGTGAGCTGTTCGGTGAACGTCTCCGCGGGGTCGACCCTGGTGCTGGCCAGCAACTGCCCGGCGACCTGGGCGTAGAGCGAGGCGAACAGCTCCCGCTTGCCGGGGAAGTGGCGGTAGAGCAGCGCGCGTGACACCCCCGCCCGTTCGGCGATCTCCTCCATCGTCACGTCCTCGTAGGGCTGTGCGGCGAAGAGGGTGGCGGCGACGTCCAGGAGCTGGGCGCGCCGCTGTTCGGGCGTGAGGCGCTGGCGGGGCATCCGCCGATCCTACTTGACACGCGTCTACTAGCGGCGGAGTCTGGTTGACACACGTCTACTAGTGCGCTTCCGGCGGAGGGCGGCAGGTCATGGCGAAGGCGAAGGCACTGCGGGGGCTCGTGCTCACGATGGGGTACGCCTGTCTGGCGATCGGGCTCGGGCACGTCCTGCTGGGCAACGCGGTCGTGCCGGGCGCCGAGGACGCCGGGCCCACCATGGACAGCCTGGGGCGCTTCTTCGGCGCGGTCTTCGCCGGCTACGGGCTGGCCTGGCTGCTGGCGGCCCGGCGCTCGCCGATCCCCGCGTCCGCCGTGCGCTGGCTCACCGCCGTCTTCCTGCTGGGGGCGGTCGGGCGGCTGCTCTCGCTCGCCGCCGAGGGGCGCCCGCATGTCTTCCAGCTCGTGCTCACGGGCATCGAACTCGCCCTCCCGCCCGTGCTGTTCCTGCTCGCGGACGCCGACGAGAAGGCCGCGGCCGGGGCCGCCCGCGTCACGGGCGCGGCCCCCGCACAGGCCCGCTGATCAGCTCTCCGCCCCGGCCAGGTGCTGCTTCGCGTCCTCGTAGGAGGCGTCCTCGGCCGGCGCGGCGGGCCCGTAGTGCAGGTCCAGCACCCCCAGATCCAGGGGCGTGGAGGAGAGCAGGGTCAGCGGCACGGTGTCGGAGCCGTCGCGGAAGAGGCGGTCTCCCTTGCCGACGGCGATCGGGTGCACCAGCAGGTTGAGGTCGTCGAGCAGCCCCGCGGCCAGCAACTGCCGTACCAGGGAGACCGAACCGCTCACCGCGACGTGGCCGTCGCCCGGCTCGTTCTTCAGCGCCGTGACCGCGTCCACGAGGTCGCCCTCCAGCCGCTCCGAGTTCCGCCAGGCCCCGTCCAGCGGACGGTGCGAGACGACGACCTTGCGGGTGTCGCCGAGCTTCTTCGCGAAGTACGCGTCCTCCCCGCCCTCCGTCTCCCGCCCCGGCCACGCCTCGGCGAAGCCGTCATAGGTGGCCCGGCCCAGCAGCAGCGTGTCCGCCTGGCCGATCACACCGTCCACCGCCTGGCCCATGGCATCGCTGAAGTAGGGGAAGTGCCACTCGTGGGGGTTGTGGATGACGCCGTCGAGCGAGATGAAGAGCTGCGCGATGATCTTCTTCATGGCCGGTCCTCCGGTGTGGTGGGCGGCGGCTGGGCGCCGCGCTCTGTCTGTCTCCTGGTAGACCGGCGCGGTCTCCGGAACTCATCGCCCACCGGCGCACGCGAACCGGAACCCGCCGCCCACCGGCGCACGCGAACCGGAACCCGCCGCCCACCGGCGCACGCGAACCGGAACCCGCCCGCGCCGCCGCTATCCCACCTGGTCGGCGAGCGCCCGGGCGAGGTCGGAGACCTGCTGCTCCCGGGCGGGCGCACCGGATCCGGCCTCGCCGAGACCGACCAGCAGGTAGGCGTCGCCGTCCCCGGTGAGCGCGAGCCGCACCGCGGCGACGTTGCCGCTCTCGGTGACGACCGCGTCCCCGGCCTCGGCGTCACCCGTCTCGCGGAGGTAGGCGCTCAGGCCGTCCGCGGACGCCCCGCTGAGCATCTGGATCACCGGGGCCAGCGGGGCCAGCGCCTGCGGGGAGCGGGTGGCGACGGTGTGCACGGGCACGTCCTCCCCGCCGATGTGGAAGGCGCAGCTCACCAGGACCCCGGGGTTCTCCGCCAGCGGTTCCCCCGCTTCCGCCCGCTTGCCGCCCTCCGCCGTCGCGACCGGCTCGCCCTCGTCCCGCACGGGGCCCGGACCGGCCGCCCCGTCGAGGCCCGCGGTCTTCGCGGCCGCCGCGATGTCGTAGGGCAGCGGGCAGGTGTCGGCCCCCGCGTCCGGCACCTCGTCGGCGGTCTCGGTCAGTCCGCTCAGGCTGAGCGGCGCCGTGCCGCCGCCGGCGTCGCTCCCGCAGCCGGTCACCAGGGCCGGCAGCAGGAGGGCCGCGAGGAGCAGCCGGTGTCGTCGGTGTGTCATGTGTCGCGTCCTCACGAGGTCGGGGCGGAGCAGCCGAACCGGTCGCCGGCGGCTGCGACGAAGCTGTCGAACAGCGGCCGGAGGCGGGGCGTGCCGGGTGTGCCGGTGGCGTCGTGGTACTTCGGGCCGGTCTCCATGGAGAAGTACGTGGGCGTGCCCGCGCAGTCCGTGACCGCCTGGTAGGGATCGAATCCCGACATCGCGTGGCCGGCCGCGGCGGGCTGGGCCTCGTACCCGGGGGAGGACCGGATGCCCTCGACGACGCGGGGCTCCTGGGTCACCGCGTAGGTCGCGTATCCGGCCACATGGCACGCCCAGGTGGGGCCCGGGGCGTCCAGGACCGTCTCCTCGGCGCCGGTCCCCTCCCGTGGTCCGGGGAACGTCATCCCGGCGAGACCACACACGGCCCCGTCCCGGGGCTGCCGCGGAGCCGGGGCGGCGGCGAGCGTGCGGGGCGCCACCAGGGGCTCCCCGGCCGCGCAACCGGCCCTTTCGGCCGCCGCGTTGGCCACGTCGGTCAGGAGCCCGGCCAGCTTCACCGGGTCCGATCCCTCGGGGGCCCAGCCCTCGACGACCGCCGGCCCGCCGTCCGCCGTCGTGCAGGCGGCGGGCAGCAGGACCCAGCCGTGGTCCGCCCCGACCCCGCCGGTGCTGTCTCCGGCGAAGTAGGACACCGTGGCCGGGTTCGGCCAGCGGCCGTCGTCGGTGAAGGGGAAGTCACCGCGCTCACGCGTGCCCGTGACCCGGATGTGCCCGGTGTCCGAACCCGGCAGGAACGACGAACTCTCCACCGTGCAGCTGAAGGCGAGACGGTCGCCCGGCCGGTCGTCCAGCCCCTTGCCGTCGGACACCCGGCCGGACGAGGGGAAGACGGCGGCGGCCGCTGCGGTGGGCACCAGACCTCCGCACACCTCGTCCTCGCCGAGGACGTTGGTGTTCAGCCTCAGGTGCAGTCCCGCCACCAACAGGCCGATCCCCAGCACCGGGGCGAGCACCTTCCGTCCGACGGCCTTCCGCCCGGCCGCCTTCCGCCCGACCTCCGTGCGGTCGCTGCCCTCGCTCATGTCACTTCCTCGTCCGCAGAGCCGAGTAGGCGTCCTCGCGGCCGGTGATGAAGCTCTGCTCGGCCTCGCCCTTGGCGTGCTTGTGGGCCTCGCTGCCCTTGATGCCGTGCTCCGACCCCCAGGCGTCGATGAGTGCGTTCGTCCCGCCGACCCCGGTGGAGGTGTTGGTGCTGTCCTTCGACCTGGCCACGTCCTCCGCCGCGGCGGAGACGTCCTTGGAGTACTCGTAGGTGGCCGCGTCGACCATGCGCTGGATCGGGTCGCCCACCACCGGGATCTGGGTGAAGAGGCCGCCGACGCCGTGGTACGTGTAGCGCATCTGGTCGTTCAGGTTGCCGATCTTCGTGTCCCGGTCGTCGAGGGTCATGTCGGAGCCGATGGCCGTCATCGCCCCGTACACCTCACCGACGTCACGGGCCTTGTTGTCCCAGTCGCCCACGACGTTGTCACGCTGCCCCGCGGGGGCGTCCCGGGCCGTGTCCAGGTACTCGGCCGAGTACAGCTTCTGGTTCTCGTACAGCATGTCGTAGACGAGGACGGGCTCGCCCTCGGGGGTCGCCCCGTACACGCCGTCGGACACTCCGCGCATCACCCGCAGCAGGCTGTGCTTGCTGTTCGTGATGCCGGAGTCCTCTCCGTTGGCGTTGATCCCGGAGCCTCCGCCGGGGCTGGTGGGCTCGGTCCCGCTGAGGATCGCGTGGGTGTCCACGGTGTAGTCGGCGAGGGCGCGTCCGAGGGGGACCTTCAGGTTCTGGTCGATCGTGTCGCCCTTGCCGTCCTTGTCCAGGACGCTGATCGTCTCCTGCATCACGCGCGCCTGGGCCTCCGAGTGCTGGTCGAAGGCGGCCCCGGGCGCGCCCGGCTCGCGCCCCGTCGTCGCGGCCTCCAGCGCGGCGCCGAGGCCGATCCTGCTGGTGTGGTCGTCATAGGTGGTGACCCCGTACCCGGTGATGACGTTCTTGGGCCATTCACGGGAGTCGTCGCCGCTGCCGAGCAGGTACTTCAGGTGGTCGTTGCCGACGTGGTCGCCGGCCGGACCGTTTCCGTCCGGGTCGAGGAACGCCGTCGCGGCGTCCGGGTTCCTGCTCATCACGCCGAGGAGTCCGTCGATCGGGTCGCTCTCGATGCCCCTCTTCTCCCAGCCGCCGCCCCACTTGGTGAAGATGCCCTCGTTCTCCTTCTCGGCGGCGATCAGGTCGTCGCCGAGCTGGTAGAGGAACTGGTCGTCGAAGTCCTCGTCGGCGTGCTGCATCATGCTGACGAACGACTGGTAGCCGTACAGGGGCTGCGTGTTGGAGCCGAAGTTCTTGGTGCCGGACGCGTCGAGGCTCTCGGTCCACTCGCGGTAGAACCTGCCGTCCGCGCTGTTCAGCCACTCGTTGAACTTCTTCGACCCCGGCGGCATGTCGGAGGTCTTGCCCGGGACCTGGGTGGCGCCGGCCACCGTGTTGGCCAGTCCGCGCTCCAGATCCTTCAGGTCCTTGTCGTTCAGCTTGTTGGCGAGCTTGATCGTCCCGTCGGTGCCGAGCCCGTTCAGGAACGTCTGGCTGAAGGCCTTGTTGTCGGAGTTGTCCCGGAAGGACCGCTGGAGCTCGGCCATGTCGGCGGCGGAGACCTTCTCGCCGCTGTTGATCCTGGTGGCGATGTCCTTCGCGTTCTCTGCCTCGTACTGCTCGACGTCGTGCTTCGCGCCGGCGTTGAAGCCGTTGAACGTGCCGTCCTGCGTGTTGCTGTCGACGACGACCATCTCCAGGGCGATCCGGACGCCGTCGTCGGCGTCCGTCACCGCCTTGACCGCCGCCGTGATGGCCTGGTTCCACTCGCCGGCCGCCTTGCGGGCGGACTCCTGGTAGCTGGGGTCGTGGACGTAGGCGCTGCGTTCGCCGTCACTGAGGCGCGCGGTGTCGAAGGAGGCGTGCCCCTGTTCGGAGACGGTCATCCCGGCCTTCACCGCGTCCGCCCGGACGCTCTGCACCTTGCCGCGCAGTTCGGTGAACTGGGTGTGCGCGTCGCGCAGCAGCGAGGCGACGGCCTTGGCCTGCTTCTGGGCCGCCTGGTACTCGTTCAACGTCACGCTGAAGCGGTCGTTCGCGGCGTTGGCGCCCAGACCCGACCAGACGGGCGGACCGAGGGGAGCGCCGAGGGATATCCCGTGGACATCCCGCCGGTACGCGTCCTCCTGCTTCTTGAACTCCGCCGCCATGTCGTCCCACTTGGCGGCGGCGGCGGTGAGCTTGGACAGGTCGGTGGTCATCACTTCGTGGTACGTCGGCATGCTTCCCCCAGGAGCCGGTGTGCGAGCGGGTCAGGCGTCGGCGCGCTCAGAGCTTGTCGAGCGAGGACGACTGGCGGGCCTGGAAGGCGATGCCGATGTCGTTGTTGCGGAAGAGGACAGAGGTGTTCCGCAGCGCGGTCTTCTCGGAGCCGAGGCGGCCCATCAGGGCCTTGACCTGCTTCCCCCACGTCTCGTGCGCCTTCTTCAGCGCCGGGGAGGTGTCCCAGCCCTCGCCGTCCTTGGCGCCGAACTCCTTGACCGCCGCGCCCGTGCTCTCCTCCGCCGTGTCACCGGCCTTCTTGGTGTCGGGTTCGAGGTGCTTCTCGATCGCGTCGGCCGCGGCCTTCTTCTGCGCCGGTGTCGATGCCAGATCCGGCGCCCCCGAGCCCCCGCCGGGCGGGGCGAGTTCGTTGAGCCGCATCCGCTGCCCGCCCTCGGCGCCCGTCGTCCCGTCCCATGCTTCCCCTGCCACCGTTCGCCCCCGTCGTTGCGCGGATCCCGCGCCGCCGTCACAGCAGTTTCTACAGCCACTGTAGACAACTGTGGGGGGCTGTGGCGGGGAAGGGGGCGACCGGGTGCGGCCCCAACGCCGCGTGCAGGGAGGGGGACCCGCCGGAATGATCCACTCCGGCTCGGTTTACGCTTCGCTGCCGCCACCGGGCGGCCGGGGGGTTTCACACGCATGGGGTGGGAGAAGAACATGGGCGCTTCCGACAAGCGGATCGCGTCGCTGCTGCGGCAGATCGCCACGCAGGACGTCGTCGAGCTGCGGCAGGAGGCATCCGTCGCCAAGCGGGTCGCCGCGCAGGCGTACGTCGCCGAGCAGTACGGCTTCTCGTACGGGGAGGCCTGGCGCGAGGGGCACAACAAGTCCGTCCTCGCCGTGCGCCTGTACCGCGACCCCCGTCCCGAGGCCCGCGCCCGCGAGGCGGCGACCATCGCCGCCCACCCGGAGGCCGGCATGGGCGGCGCCGTGCCCGGCCTCAAGCCCGGCACGCTGAACCCGCTGCCCGAGGCGGAGGCCGCCGTCGCCGTGCTCAAGGACCGCATCGGCTACGACGTGATGGCGCAGCCCACCGGCGCGAGCCAGAAGCGGTTCGCCTACGCGATGATCGGCGTCGTGGCCGTGATCTTCCTGGCCATGGGCAAGTGGGTGGAGGCCCTCGCGGTGAGCGCCGTCCTCACCGCGTTCCTCGTCGGCGCGTTCCGGCTGAGCGACGTCCGGCGCCGGCGCATCGCCGACCGCCTCACGGCCGCCGGCCTCACCGCCGTCACCGACGAGCACGGCCGCCGCCGCTTCCTCCCGCCGGGGCAGCAGCTCCCGGGCCACGCCAACCCGTTCGCGTAGCCCCGCGACACCGAGGGGCCCGCACCGCCGACGCGGTGCGGGCCCCTCGTGCGGCCGGCGTCACTTGCCGGTGACGGTCACCGGTTCGTCGTTCTGGATCTGCTTCACGAGCTGCTGCACCTTCGCCTTGTCCCAGACGAGGTTGCCGCCGCGGCTGCCGGAGATCGGGATGTTCATCGACTTCCCGTCGCCGCTGCTGACGCCCTTCATCGCGAAGAACATCGACCCCAGGTTCCACAGGGACATGTCCTTGTCGACGATCAGGGTGTCCAGACCGGCGCCGAGCGTCGGGTACAGCTTGAACGGGTTGAGGATCGTGCCCGGCGTCGCCGCCTGGTTCGCCAGCGTGGAGAGGAACTTCTGCTGGTTCTTCGTCCGGTCCAGGTCGCTGCCCGCGAAGGCGTACCGGGTGCGGACGAAGGCGAGGGCCTGCTCGCCGTCGAGGGTCTGCTTGCCCGCCTGGAAGTCGGCCCCGGACTTCTTGTCCTTGAACCCCTTCTCGATGTCCATCTCGACACCGCCGAGCGCGTCCACGATGTTCGCGAAGCCGGCGAAGCCGATCTCCGCGTAGTGGTCGATGCGCAGGCCGGTGTTGTGCTCCACGGTGCGGACCAGCAGCTCCGGCCCGTCCTCCGCGTACGCGGCGTTCAGCTTGACCCGGCGGCCGGTGCCCGGGAACGTCTTGCCCGACTCCGAGCCGACGAACGTCGGTATCTCGACGTCCGAGTCACGGGGGAGCGAGATCATGGTGTTCCCGCTGCCGCAGGCGGCGAGGATCATCATCGAGTCCGTCCGCTTGCCCTCGGCGGAACCGGTGTGGAGCTTCTTCTTCTCCTCGGCGGACATGCCCTCACGGCTGTCCGAGCCGACGATCAGGTAGGTGGTGCAGTCGCCCTCCGCCGGCCGCTCGACGACCTTGGAGAGATCGACCTCGCGCCGCACCTTGCCGTCGGCCCAGAAGTAGGTGCCGATCGTCGTGCCCAGCACGGCGACCAGTACGACGATCGAGCCGACCTTGAGGCGCTTGCGCCAGTCCGGCGCGGGTCTGCCGGGCCGCCCGTACGGGTCGCCGCCCTGCGGCGGGACGCCGCCGTGGCCCCCGCCCGCGGGGGAGCCGTAGACCTGGCCGGTGTTGTAACCGCTGTCGTAGCCGGGCTCGGCGTAGCCCTGGTCCTGGCCGCGCTGCTGCGGCGGAACCGAGCTGCGCGGCGGGTTCGCCGGGCGCTGGACATGGCGCATCACACGGGCGCTCTCGGGCTGCTGCCCGGCGCTGCCGCGCCCGTAGCCGCGTCCGTCGCCGTTGCCGCCCTCGGCGGTCCATCCGTTCGGCCAGTCGTTCATGCGGAACAGTGTGCCGGGGGTGGGCCCCGGCCCGACAGAGCGGGTGGGAAATCACACCAGGGCTGTAGCGAAGCTGATGCAATGAGGACGGGCCCGCGCCCCGGCATAAGGTGGACGCCATGACAGATCAGGCCCCCCGCCCGGAGAGCGACATCCCGGGCAAGCCCACCGAGGCGTCCCGCACCACCCTCAGCCACATCATGACCGGCAACGACACGAACCTCCTCGGCACGGTGCACGGCGGCGTGATCATGAAGTTGGTGGACGACGCGGCGGGCGCCGTCGCAGGGCGCCACTCCGGCGGACCGGCGGTCACCGCCTCCATGGACGAGATGGTCTTCCTGGAGCCGGTCAGGGTCGGCGACCTGGTGCATGTGAAGGCCCAGGTCAACTGGACGGGGCGGTCCTCGATGGAGGTCGGCGTCCGGGTCATGGCCGAGCGGTGGAACGAGTCGACCCCCGCCCAGCAGGTCGGCTCCGCCTACCTCGTCTTCGCGGCCGTGGACGCCGACGGCCGGCCCCGGCAGGTCCCGCCCGTGGTCCCGGAGACGGAGCGCGACCGGCGCCGCTACCAGGAGGCCCAGATCCGGCGCACCCACCGGCTCGCCCGCCGGCGCGCGATCAGGGAGCTGCGCGAGAAGCGCGCCGCCGAGGGCATCGACGACTGAGGCCGTCGCCGGCCGAGAGCACAGGCTCCCGGGGACGCGGATCCGCGCCCCCGGGAGCGCCGTTCTACGGGCAGACCACCTGGTCGCCCGTGACCGCGCCGAACTCGCCCTGACGGCGGTCCTCCGCCCGCACGGGCGTCACCCCGTCGAAGTCCGAGCCCGCCATCACCTTCATCGTCGGACCCTGGCCCCGCACCGGCCGCAGCTCGCAGCCGCCCAGCGCCGTCCCCAGCGACTTCGCCGAACGGTCCCAGCGCGGGTCGTACGTCACATAGGTGCGCTTCACGGCGCCGTCGCCGCCGTTCAGCGGGGACCGCGTGGTGAGGAAGCCCGTCCCGCGCAGCGCCGTGTCCACCTGCTCGCCCAGACCGTCGGAGCGGGTGCCGTTGTAGACCTGGACACGGATCTGCGAGGGCGAGACGTCGACCAGGGTCGCCTTCGGCCGCCGCGGCCGCTGCACGGCGATCGGCTTGTCGTCCCGGATGAGCTGGAACAGCTTGCGCGACTTCGCGTCGTCCCACTTCACCGTCGAGCCGACGCCCTTGACCACGTGGCTCACGTCACCGACCGGCACCGAGGTGAACTCCGACGACGCCGCGGAGAACCCGCGCATCGCCTTGCCGAGGGCGAGCATCTGGTCCGTGCCGAAGTCCTTGTCCGCGCGCACCGAGCCGAGCACGGTGGAGGTGACCTTGCGCAGCTTCACCGGGTTCAGCAGCACGCCACTGCCGGTGGCCCGGTCGACGAGGGCGGCCACGAAGCGCTGCTGGCGCTGCATGCGCCCGAGGTCGGCCGCCCCGTCGATGTGCCGCGAGCGCACGTACTGCAACGCCTGGCCGCCGGTCAGCTCATGGGTGCCGACGGGCAGGTCGAGGCCGGTGTACGAGTCCTTCATGGGGCGGGCCGTGCAGATCCGGACGCCGCCCACGGCGTCCACGGTCCGCATGAAGCTGGTGAAGTCGACCTCCAGGTAGTGGTCGATCTTCACCCGGGTCATGTGCTCCACCGTCCGCACGGTCAGGGCCGGGCCGCCCTCGGAGTACGCGGCGTTCAGCTTCACCGGGTGCTTCTCGTGGCGCTTGCCGGTGGTCGCGTCGGTGTGCTCGGGGATCTCCGCGTAGCTGTCCCGGGGCAGGCTCACCACACTGGCGCGCTCCCGGTCGGCGGAGATGTGCACCAGCATGATCGTGTCGGTGCAGCGGCACCCCGCGCCGCCGAGCTTGTACTTCTTCTTCTCCTCGGCCGTGATCCAGTCCCGGCCGTCGGTGCCCACCAGCAGGATGTTGGTGCCGTGGCCGCCGCCGGGCCTGTTCTTCATGTCACGGAAGGGATCGACCCGCTCGATGCCCGTCTCCAGGCTCGACACGACCATGTGCCCGATGCCGCCGACGCCGAGCACCAGCACCGAGAGCGAGGTCACGATCCGGGCGCCCCAGCGGGGCCGTCTCGCCCGGGGGGCGGGGCGGCGGCCGGGCACCGGCCGCGCGGGCCGGGGGGCCGGACGCCTGGGACGGGGCGGTGGGGGCAAGGGACACCTCCGCAAAGGACGGGATCCTGCACCGGGACCGACGGCAGGGAATCCTGAGCACCGTAGGCCCATACGATCTGCGACACCGGCCGCCGCGCCTGGGGGTCCCCCGTTCGCGGTAACGTGGCGGGCGATGAACGCCACGCCGCCTGTTTCCGTGATCATGCCGGTCCTCAACGAGGAGCGGCACCTGCGCAACTCGGTCCGTCACATCCTCGAGCAGGAGTACGACGGCGAGATGGAGGTGGTGATCGCGCTCGGACCGTCCACGGACCGTACCGACGAGATCGCCGCAGAACTCGTGCGCGAGGACCCCCGCGTCCACACCGTGCCGAACCCGACCGGCCGCACCCCGGCCGCGCTGAACGCCGCCATCAAGGCGTCGCGCCACCCGATCGTCGTCCGCGTCGACGGCCACGGCATGCTGTCGCCGAACTACATCGCCACCGCCGTGCGCCTCCTGGAGGAGACCGGCGCCCAGAACGTCGGCGGCATCATGCACGCCGAGGGCGAGAACACCTGGGAGGACGCGGTCGCCGCGGCCATGACGTCGAAGATCGGCGTGGGCAACGCGGCCTTCCACACGGGCGGCGCCGCCGGCCCCGCGGAGACCGTGTACCTGGGCGTCTTCCGCCGTGAGGCGCTGGAGCAGCAGGGCGGCTACAACGTGGAGTTCATCCGCGCCCAGGACTGGGAGCTGAACTTCCGGATCCGCGAGGCGGGCGGCCTGATCTGGTTCTCGCCCGAGCTGCGGGTCCAGTACCGTCCCCGCCCCTCGGTGCGCGCGCTGGCCAAGCAGTACAAGGACTACGGCCGCTGGCGCCATGTCGTCGCCCGCTACCACGCCGGCTCCATCAACCTGCGCTACCTCGCCCCGCCGGTGGCCGTGTGCGCCATCGCCGCCGGGCTGGTCGTGGGCGCGGCGGTCACGCCCTGGGCGCTGGTGGTGCCCGGCGGCTACCTCGCGGCCATCGCCGCGGGCTCGGTCCCGGCGGGCAAGGGGCTGCCCCTCGCGGCCCGGCTGAAGATCCCCGTCGCCCTCGCCACCATGCACATGTCCTGGGGCTACGGCTTCCTGACCAGTCCGCGCTCGCTCGCGAAGAAGGTCATCGCCAGCCGCCGTCCCCCGGTGAGCACCGCGGCCTGAGACACCCCCGCCGTACGACGCCGGCCCGCCCCCTGCGCAGGGGGCGGGCCGGCGTCGTACGGCGGGTGCGGGATCAGAAGCGGTAGGGCCAGTAGATGTCCATGCACTCGCCCTTGTTGTCGCCCATGACCGTCTCGGTGTTCTTCGGCGGTCCGGAGGCCGGGTCGGCCTTCGGGAAGGTGTTCCCCGTCCGCCAGTCGGCGCCGACCACCAGGGTCACGCCGGACACGTCGGCCGACTTCTTCACCGCGCTCGTGGGGACGCCCAGGGCCTTGGCCACGGCGTGCGCGTCGCCCTCCAGGTCGGCGCTCGGGAACAGGAGCTGGGTGCGCTTCTGCGACTCGGGGGTGGCGTCCGCCTTGGCCCCCGTGAAGCCCTTCTCCGCCAGCAGCCCGGCCACGGTGGCCGCCCGGCGCTGCGTGGGCTGCTGCGTGGTGGAGCCGGTGCCGTTGCGGACCATGATCCCGATGTCCGCCGGGTCGGCGGCCGGGTCCTTGGGCGCGGCCGGCTTCTTCGCCTCGGACGTGGGCTCCTTGCCGTCCACGGGGAGGTCCTCGCGCAGCATCTCCCAGAGGCGCTCGGCCTCACCCGGGGCGGGCAGCACATGCGCGTTCGGGTTCTGCGGGTCGGGGATGCGCGGCATCGTCAGCATCGCGATACGGCTGGTGGGCACGTCCTTGAGCGTCATGCTGAGGTCGAACAGCTTCTTGACGGTGCCGATCTCCTGCGAGACCTGGAGCGACTTGGTGGCCGTCTCCGCGAGGTCCATGAGCTGACCGGTGTCCGTGAAGGCGTTCTGGTCCTTCAGCTTGCGGATGACCGAGTTCATGTACATGTGCTGGGCCTTGGAGCGGCCGAAGTCGCTCTCGAAGGCGTGGCGGGTGCGCAGCCACTGGAGCGCCTGCTCGCCCTGGATCGGCCAGGTGCCGGCCTTGAGCCGCAGCCCGGAGCCGCCCGGGACACCGGGCTTGGGGCCGTCGTAGACGTTCTGCCGGACGCAGACGTCGGCGCCGCCGATCGCGTCCGCCATCGAGACCACGCCCGCGAAGTCGACCATCATCCAGTGGTCGATGTAGACCCCGGTGAGCTCCTGCCAGGTGGCCAGCGTGCAGCCGGCGCCGCCGCGCTGGAGCGTCGCGTTGATCAGGTCGCGGGTGGCGGGGAAGTTCTCCTTGGTCTTCGGGTCGGTGCACTTGGGGATGTCGACCTTGGTGTCGCGCGGGATGGAGACGACCGACGCGTTCTTGCGGTCGGCCGACACGTGCAGCAGCATCTGCACATCCGCGAGCGGCTTCGCCCCGACGCTCTTCTTCGAACCGCCGAGCTTGAGGTTGGCGGCGGTGTTCCGGCTGTCCGAGCCGATGAGCAGCACGTTGAGCGGGGTCTGCCCGGCCGCGTTGGGCGCGGTCTTGCGCACGTCGGAGTCGGCGGCGCTCCGTTCGCCCTTGCGGATGTTGCTGTTCAGGTGCTCGTAGTACAGGTAGCCCGCTCCTGCGGTGCCGAGGATCAGCACCGCCAGCGACAGCGCGATCAGGCGCCCTATCCGGCGCTTCCCGCGTTTCGCACGGCGTCGCGGAGCCCCGCCGCGCCGGTGCGAGCCGCCCCGCGGATCCGCCGCCGTGCCGTCGGCCGTGTCCTCGCCGTCGCCGTGGCCGTCGCCGTCGGCGCCGGTCCGGGCGCCGCCGGGCGCCCTGCGGCTGCCCGGGACGCGTCCGCCCTCCTCGTACAGGCTCTCGTCCCAGCCGAAATCGCCGGGTTCCGGTTGAGGCCCGCGCTGACGCGTTCCCTCCCCACGGACCTTGCTCTGTCCCACCCCAAGCCCCCCTGTGTTCAGGCTCTCCCCGATGAGCCCGGTTCCGATGTCACGCGGCGCAGATCTTCTTGTCCGCCTGCACCGCGTCGTCCGGCGCCTTTGCCGGACCGGTGATGGGCACCCCCGCGCCCTTGAAGTCCGGGCCGAGGGTCAGCGTCATCGCTTCCAGCCCCTCGGCGTCGGTCGTGCCCGGCTTGAGCGCCGTGGCGGGCAGGCCCATCAGGTCCGCGAGCTTGCGGGCCTGGTCGGCCTGGTTGGGCGCGTACACCAGCGTCGTCTGCGAGACGTCCGCGGGCGCGTTGCCCTTGTTGGTGGACTTCAGGACACCCTCGGTGTTCTGGAGCCAGTCCAGCGTCTTCTGGGCGGCGCCCTGCGGGCCACCGCCGTTGAGCACGTCCACACGGACGCCGGAGGCCTCCGCCCTGGTTCCCTCCAGCAGCTTGGCCTGCTCGGCCTGAGCGGCCTGCTGCTTCTCCTTCTTCTGCGCCTCGACCTCGGTCAGCGAGATGTCGTTCTTGACCATCGAGAACAGCGAGTCCGCCTTGGACGGGTTCAGGATGACCGTGGCCTTGACCTTCTCCGCCGGGTTGTCCAGCACCGGGACGGTGGCGAAGGTCAGGTTCTTCATGTCGAACTTGCCGAGTTCCAGGCCGAGATCGCGGAGCTTCCCTATGTCGTCGATCTTCGAGTCGACCGTCAGCGCCTTGGTGCCCGCCTCGGCGAGCTTGACCAGCTTGGTGGGGCTGGTGAGCGTGTCGTTCGACTTCAGGGTGCGCATCAGCGAACTGAGGAACTGCTGCTGGATCTTGATCCGGTCGAGGTCGCCCTGGTTGCCGAAGGAGTGCCGGGTCCGCACGAACGCGAGGGCCTCCTCGCCCTCGATCGTGTGGTCGCCGGCCGGCAGGTTCAGATGGGAGTCCGGGTCCTTGACGTCCTTGGCGAGGCAGATCGGGACACCGCCGACGGCCGAGGTCAGCGTCTTGACGGCGTTGAAGTCGGCGACCATGAAGTGGTCCATGGTGATGCCGGTCATCTCGGTGACCGTCCGCATGGTGCAGCTCGGCGTACGGCCCGCCTGGCCGAGGCTCGTGTTGAAGCGGACGCCCTGCTGACCGGGGATGACCTTGGTGGAGCCGTCCTCCTGCGTCGTCGGGCAGTCCGGGATGTCCGTGATGAGGTCACGGGGGATGCTCAGCGCCGTCGCGTTGGTGCGGTCCTTGGACACGTGCAGCAGCACGGTGGTGTCCGCGTGGCCGGGGCTGTTCTTGTCGCCGTAGCCCTCGTTGCCCGCGCCGGTGCGCTTGTCCGTGCCGATCAGCAGGATGTTGATCGCCCGGTCCTTGCTGAAGCCGCCGGTGCCCGCGTTGTCGTCCGGGACGGACGTGATGTTCGAGTTCAGGTGCTCGTAGTACAGGTAGCCCGCGCTCGCCGTGCCGACCATCAGCAGCGCGAGGCCGCCGCCGGTCCACAGCAGCACCTTCTTCTTGCGCGAGCCCGCCGGCTTGCGCTTGCGCCGCCCGGCCTGCGGCGGGACGCGGTCACCGCCGCCGGCCCGCCTGCTGCGCTGGACGGGCACCTCGGCGGCCCGCTCCTCCCCGCCCTGCTGCCTGCGGCGGGTGGCCGTGCGCGAGGGCGCGGCCGCCTCGTCCGCCGGAGCGGCGCCCCGCGCGGCTCTTCTTGCGCCCGCGGGCCGGGAGGAGGAAGCTGACGACTGCGGTGCGGATTGGTCCAGTCGCAGTTCGTAGTTGCCGGTCTGCGGGTTCATGACCCACTGGTCGGCGGGGTCGATGTCCTCCGCCCGGCCACGGCTTTGCGCATCCACGGTTGTTTGAGTCCTCCGTCGGTGCCACGCGAGGCGCCTCCCCCCAGGCGCTCGGTCCTTCGATCCAGCAGTGCGCGACATGGGGTCACAAGCACCGGATCGCGTCACACTATCCGCCCAGTTCAGCGTCGAGCGACGTGCGTGACAAATTCCTCACCCCTTACAAGCGGGCAATCCGCCCAATCCCTCCGCGCTTCCGTCCGGTGCTTGGCCATTGCTTTACCCGCAGGTGCCGTCGGCCGCGTTGGTGCCGGAGAACGTCGGGTCCGGCGAAGGGCTCTCGCCCGCCGCGTCGGCCGCCTCCTTCTCCTCCTTCGGGACGACCGTCACGGGGGTGTCCTCCCGCAGCCGCTCGAACAGCTCACTCGCCTCCGGCTCCACCAACTCGTCCCGGTTGGGATCGAGATGGTAGGGCTGGCGCGGGACGGTAAGGAATTGCACCTTTTCCGTCGGAACGTCCCGCAGGGAGCGGGTGAGGTCGTACAGATCCTTCAACGAGTCGAGGCCCGGGTCGGTCGTGATCGACTTGGTGGCCGCGTCGAGCACCGGGTAGAGCCGGGTCGGATTCAGCAGGACACCGTTGCTCTGCACCTTCTTCACCAGGGCGCCGAGGAACTGCTGCTGCCGCTCCATCCGTTCGGTGTCGCTGCCGTCCCCGAGGGTCTTGCGGGCCCGTACGAAGCCGAGCGCCTCCTCGCCGTGCAGCGTCTGCCGTCCGGCCGCGAGCTTCAGCCGGGCCGCCTTGTCGTCGATCGGCTCCGGCAGGCAGATCTCGACCCCGTCGACCGCGTCGACCATGTCCTTGAAGCCCCGGAAGTCGATCACCATGTGGTGGTCGATGCGGACCCCGGTGAACTTCTCCACGGTACGGATGGTGCAGGCCGCGCCGCCGAACTGGAACGCCCAGTTGAACTGCGCGATCTGCTCCCGGGTCCGCTTCCCGTCCGGCTTGCGGCAGCTCGGGATGGTGACCATCAGGTCGCGCGGCACCGACATCGCGGTGGCGCTCTTCCGGTCGGCGGCGATGTGCAGCAGGATCGTGGTGTCGCTGCGCTGGCTCCCGCCGCCGCCCTCGTCCTTGCCGTACCGGTCGTTGCCCTCGCCCTCGCGGGTGTCGGAGCCCATCAGCAGGATGTTCTCCGCGCCGGTCGCGACCGAGGCGGGCCGCTCCCGCTCGTACGTCTTCAGTTCCGCCGCGGCCGAGGTGTCGGTGGTGATGTTGGCGTCGAGCTTCCGGTAGAACCACCAGCCGGCTCCGGCGGCCGCCAGCACGACGACGGACGTCCCGAGCGCTGCCCACCGCAGCCAGTGCCGCTTCCGGGGCGCGCCGCCGTCACCGGCCCCGCCCCCGCCCGCCGGGGGGTCGCCCCCGTCCGCCGGCGGCTCACCGCCGCCGCCGCCGGAGGGGGTGGCGGTGTCCTTGGCGGGGTCCTCGGGGGCCGGGCCGGTGTCACGGGCGTCGGCTCCGCCTTCGGGGGTGGCGGTGTCCTTGGCGGGGTCGTCGGGGGCCGGGCCGGTGTCACGGGCGTCGGCTCCGCCTTCGGGGGTGGCGGTGTCCTTGGCGGGCTCGTCGGGGGCCGGGCCGGCGTCACCGGAGTCGGCGGCCGCGGGAGTCGCGTCGTCCGCGGAGCCGCCGGCCGCCGGGACGGTGGCGTCGCCGGGGGGCTCCTCCGCGGGCTCGGTGTCCTCGGTGGGCTCGGGCGCGCCGCTCGCGTGGGTGTCCGCCGGGCCGGCGTCCGCCGGGGGGCTGGTGTCGGCGGGGGTCTTCACGGAGGCGGGGGCGTCCGCCGCGGGGGCGGGCTCCGCCCCCGCGGCGCCGGAGCCGCCGTCCGCGTCCGCCGCGTCCGCGGTCCCTTCCGCAGGCGTGCCAGCCTTGTCCGTCACGTGTGGGTCCATCCTTCATGGCGTCGGCAGCGCGCTGGGCCGCCGATCGCTGGTCTAGACGGCTGAACCCGGCGCTTGGTTGTGCATGGAAACGTCCTTGTCGCCGATCATCCACCGCAGTTGACCCCCGGGCCGGGAGGGCTCGGCCCTGATGTGCGCCACTTGAGTGGAATGCGGAGGCTTGTCGTACCGCGACCGCACCGCGGGGCACGCCGCACCGCAGGGCACGCCGCACCCACGGGAGGCCGCACCCGCCGTCACCCCAGGAGAAGCCTCACCGCACGGTGAGGCTCACCCGCTCGCTCTCCACGCGCTTCGCCAGCCCGTCGTCCGACAACTCGCCGAGGTTGCGGCACAGTACGACCGAGGCCCCGGCGGCCAGCGGGGCGAACAGTCCGGTGCCGACCCCTTCCCAGGTGTCGTAGCCCAGACCCGACAGCACCCGCCCCCCGGCGTCCAGCCCGAGCCGCCGCGCGTCCGCACGCGCGCGCTCCACGAGTTCGGCCCCCGTCATCGAGACCCCGGCCACCGTCAGCGCCTCGGCCTCCGGGTCCACCGGCGCGTACGGGGCGAAGCGGTCGCCCTGACTCGGCACCTCCACCGCGTAGTCGGCCCAGCCCGCGGGCGGGGTGGTGAAGCGGCGGCCCATCGGCGCGAGGGACAGCGCGATCCGCTCGCCCCGGCAGGCGAGCCCGTCCTCGAACCGGCCGGGCCCGGCGACCACATGGTCCGCGGCGGCCGGGTCGCCGCCGATGTCGGCGACCACCCCGACCGACGAACACGCCAGCAGCCACACGGCACTCTGCCAGTGCGCCGGCACCAGCAGCGCCAGGCGTTCGCCCGGCTCCGCGGACATCTCGCCCTGGAGCAGATTGGCGGTCTTCGCCACCCAATTGGCGAAGGTGGCGACGGACAATTCGACGCGCTCACCGGTGGCGTCGTCGTAGAAAGTGACCAAAGGGCGCGCCGGGTCCGCGGCGAGCGCGGATCGCAGCAGGTCGGCAGGGGTACGGTCGCTGGCGTTCATCCGCGCAACAGTACGCCGGGCGCCGCCCCGCGGCGGCCGTGCCGGCGGACGCGTACCCCGGTCGGCCGGACGCCCGCCCCCGTTCCCGGCGGGCGAAGCCGCCACGCCGCTTCCAGGATCCTTGGCATGCGTGGATACCTGGCATCTTCGATCTCCGTGGCGTGCGCCGCCGCGCTCGCCCTCCCGCTCACCCTCACGACGGGCGCCGCCGCGGCGCCCCACCGGGCGCCGGACGTACCCGGAAGCACCCAGTCACTCCCACTTCGCTCACTCGCCCAAACCCCCTCGGACCGTGCGCGGGGCGCCGCCCCGCAGGGCCTGCCGCGCCGGGCCGTCGAGCCGTTCTCGCTGCTCGGCCTGGTCTGGGAGAACGCCGCCGCCGAACTCGACGGCACCGTCGAGGTCCGCACCCGGGCCGTCGCCACCGGCGCCTGGACGGCCTGGCAGCAGGTCGAGACCCACAACGGCGACCATGCCGCCGACCCCGGCACCGCCGAGAGCGAGTCCGGCCGCGTCCGCGGCTCCACCGCACCCCTGTGGGTCGGCGCGTCCGACGGCGTCGAGGTACGGGTGCGGCAGGCGGACGGCAGCACCACCGAACTCCCCGAGGGCATGCGCCTCGAACTCGTCGACCCCGGCGACGACCCCCCGGCCGCGGGCAACGGCGCCCAGGGCCCCGCCCCCGGCGGCGCGACCGGCCGGACACCCGTCGGCGGCCTGGAGATCCCGGAGCTCAACCAGCTCGACACCGAGGCCGAGGCGGCCGCTTCGGGCGACCTCGTCGTGGACGCGAAGGCCGCCAAGCCCTACATCGGCGCCCGTCCCCGGATCGTCACCCGCAAGGGCTGGGGCGCCGACGAGTCGCTGCGGGAGAAGAGCTTCGTCTACACCTCGACGGTGAAGGCCGCCTTCGTCCACCACAGCGCCACCGGCAACAACTACACCTGCGCCCAGGCGCCCTCCGTTATCCGCAGTATGTACCGCTACCACGTCAAGAGCAGTGGCTGGCGGGACCTCGGCTACAACTTCGCCGTCGACAAGTGCGGAAACATCTACGAGGGCCGGGCGGGAGGCGTGGCCAAGCCGGTGCTCGGTGCCCACACCCTCGGTTTCAACACGAAGAGCACCGGTATCGCCGTACTCGGGACGTACAGTTCGTCCAATCCGCCGGCGGCGGCGGTGACCGCGGTCGCCAAGCTGACCGCGTGGAAGCTCGGGCTGCACGGGATCAACCCCAAGGGCAAGGTGACCCTCACCTCGGGAGGAAGCGGAAAGTACGCCAAGGGCAAGAAGGTCGCCATGAACGCCGTCGCCGGCCACCGGGACGGCTTCGTCACGGACTGCCCGGGCAGCCGCCTCTACGGCAAGCTCGGCACCATCCGCTCGGCATCGGCCTCCTACCAGGGCCGCTGACCCGCCCCTGCGGGGCCGCGCGGAGTGCCTGCATAAACTGGCCGGTCCAACCAGCGACCGTGCCCGGCCCCAGCAGGAAGCAGAGACCGCATTGAACCAGGCCCCAGAAGCCATTCTCCTGGTCGGAGGCAAGGGCACCCGGCTGCGTCCGCTCACCGTCCGCACACCCAAGCCGATGGTGCCGGCAGCCGGTGTCCCCTTCCTCACCCACCAGCTGGCGCGGGCCCGGGCGGCCGGCGTCGAGCACATCGTGCTCGCCACCTCCTACCTGGCCGAGGTCTTCGAGCCGTACTTCGGCGACGGCTCCGACCTCGGCCTGCACATCGAGTACGTCACCGAACGCGAACCGCTGGGCACCGGCGGCGCGATACGCAACGTCGCCTCGCGCCTGCGCTCCGGCCCCGACGACCCGGTGCTCGTCTTCAACGGCGACATCCTCACCGGCCTCGACATCCCGGCCCTCGTGGAGACCCACCGCTCCTGCGACGCGGACGTCTCCCTGCACCTCACCCGCGTCGACGACCCACGCGCCTTCGGCCTCGTGCCGACCGACGGCACGGGACGTGTCACGGCCTTCCTGGAGAAGCCGCAGACCCCCGAGGAGATCGTCACCGACCAGATCAACGCCGGCGCCTACGTCTTCCGGCGCTCCGTGATCGACGCCATCCCCACCGGCCGGCCGGTCTCCGTCGAGCGCGAGACCTTCCCCGGGCTGCTGAGCGACGGCGCCCACCTCCAGGGCATGGTCGACTCCACCTACTGGCTGGACCTCGGCACCCCGCACGCCTTCGTCCGCGGCTCCGCCGACCTGGTGCTCGGCCTCGCGCCCTCGCCCGCCGTGCCGGGCCGCCGCGGCGACCGGCTGGTGCTCCCCACCGCGCGCGTCGCTCCCGGCGCCAAGCTCACCGGCGGCACCGTCGTCGCCGAGGGAGCGGTCGTGGCGGAGGACGCCCGCATCGACGGCAGCGCCGTCCTCGCGGGCGCGGTCGTGGAGGCCGGAGCGGTGATCTTCGGCTCGCTCGTCGGCGAGGGCGCCCGCATCGGCGCCCGTACGGTGCTCTCCGGCGTGGTCGTCGGCGACGGCGCCGTCGTCGGGGCGGACAACGAGCTCAGGGACGGCGCGCGGGTGTGGTGCGACGCGGTGCTCCCCGCGGGTGCCGTCCGCTTCTCGTCCGACCAGTAGCCCGCCCAGTAGCCTGAGGCGCATGGCAGGGCGTTTCGAACCGGGCGTCCGCCGCGCGAGCGTGCGCGGCGGCGACACCCGCGTACCCGCGGGGGTCCCCCGCCAGGCGACCGCCCCGCGCACCAGGAGCTGGACGCCGCCGTGGCCCCTGGACCTCGGTCTGGTCCTCGGGCCGCTGCGGCGGGGCCCCGCCGACCCCACGTTCCGAACGACACCGGACGGCTCGGTGTGGCGGGCCACCCGTACCCCCGAGGGCCCCGGCACCCTGCGGGTCGCCCTGCGCGGCGGCACGGTCGAGGCCGAGGCGTGGGGGGACGGCGCGGTCTGGCTGCTCGACGGGCTGCCGGAGCTGCTCGGCGCGTCCGACGACCCGGACGCCTTCACCCCCCGCCACCGGCTGGTCGCCGCCTCCCGGCACCGCCGCCCGGGTCTGCGGCTGCTGCGCACCGGGCTGGTGCTGGAGTCCCTGATCCCCTCGATCCTCGAACAGAAGATCACCACCGACGAGGCGTACCGCGCCTGGCGGCTCCTCGTCCGCACCTTCGGCGAGCCCGCGCCAGGCCCCGAGACCCGGCTCCATGTGATGCCGGACCCGCGCGGCTGGGCCCTGATCCCCTCGTGGGAGTGGCACCGGGCCGGGGTGGACGACAAGCGCGCGTCGACGATCCTGCGCGCCGTGCGGGCGGCGCGGCGGCTGGAGGAGGCCGCCGCGATGCCCGCCCCCGAGGCCATGGCCCGGCTGGAGCTGATCCCCGGCATCGGCCCCTGGACCTCGGCCGAGACCGTCCAGCGCAGCAACGGCGCGGCGGACGCCGTGACCGTCGGGGACCTGCATCTGCCCCGCATCGTCGGCTACGCCCTCGCGGGCGACCGGGACGCGGACGACGCGGCGATGCTGGAGCTGCTGGCCCCGTACGAGGGGCAGCGCCACCGGGCGGCCCGGCTGATCCTCCTCTCGGGCCGCACCCCGCCCCGCCGCGAGCCCAAGATGCGCCGCGTCGACATCGCCCGCTGGTGACCTGACGGCCCCGCGGGCCGGTACGGCCGGGGACCGCGCGGCGCCGCCGCACCCGAGTTCCGCGTCGGGGCACCGCCGGCCGGGAACCTCCGCCGCGCCGGGCCGCGTCTCCACGGCCCGAGCGCCGCCCGAGCGCCGCCCGAGCGCCGGCCCGAGCGCCGGCCCGAGCGCCGGCCCGAGCGCCGGCCCGAGCGCCGGCCTGGGCGGCCTGAGCCGCCCGGGCGCCGGTCCGAGCCGGCCCGAGCGCCGGTCCGAGGCGGTCCGAGCCGCCCGGGCGGCCTGAGCCGCCCAGGGCGCCTCCGGCGCGGCGAGGCACCCCCGCCGCCGGAGGCCGCCCCGGGCCCGGTGCACCCTCCGGCGGGCCGCCCGAGCGGATCTCCCCGCGGCGCGCGATGCCTCAGCGGACCTCGACGAAGGACTCCGCGGCCCGTCCCGCGCGGGGCGGCGGGACGGACGCGGGGTGGCCGATGGCGACCGCGCCCATCGGGTCCCAGTCGGCGGGGAGCGACAGCACCTCGCGCACCACGTCCCGGCAGAACATCGTCGAGGACACCCAGGCCGACCCCAGCCGCTCGCCCGCCAGGGCGACCAGGAAGTTCTGCACGCCCGCGCCGGTGGCGACCACGAACATCTCGCGTTCGGCGGCGTCGCGCCGCTCGTCGCCGTAGGTGTGGGCGCCGTCCGCGACCAGGCAGGGCACCGCCAGGTACGGCGCGTTGCGCAGCACGTCCCCGCGCCGCACCCGCTTGGCGATCGACTCCTCGGACTTCCCGTCGCGCCGCAGGTCCGCGATCCACGCGTCGCGCATGGCGTCCAGCAGCCGCAGCCGGGAGGACGCCGACTCCAGCAGCACGAAGCGCCACGGCGTCGTGTGGTGCGGCGCCGGGGCCGTGACCGCCGCAGCGACCGCGCGGCGCACCGCGCCGCCGTCGACCGGCTCGTCGGTGAACTCGCGCACCGTGCGCCGCTGCGTCACGGCTTCGCGGACCGCCTCCGAGGTGCCGAGCCGGAACATGTCGTCCCGGGAGTCGCGCACCAGCGCCCGCGCTCCCGCCGCGCGCTCCGTGGCGGGGGCTTCGTCGTCGGTGTCGGTGGTGGGCTCGTCGGTCACCAGACGCGCCAGACCGCGCACCACCGCGACCGGCAGCCCGGCGGCCTTGCCCTTCACCAGGTCGCCCGCCGCGGCGAGTTCGTCGGCGAGGGCGACCACGGTGGCGCTGAGGGGGTTGCCGTGCGCGTCGGTCCCGCCGCGCAGATCGTCCAGCACGCGGACGCCCGCCGCACCGATGGCGACGTCGGTGAGCCCGGCACGCCAGGGCCTGCCGAAGGTGTCGGTGACCACGACGCCGACCCGGACACCGAGCGCCTCGCGCAGCCCCCGCCGGATCGCGCGGGCCGAGGCGTCCGGGTCCTCGGGGAGCAACAGCACGGTGCCGGCCGGGGTGTTGGAGGCGTCGACACCGGCGGCGGCCATGACGAGGCCCTGCCGGTTCTCCACGATCCGCAGGGTGCCGCGGCGCGCGACGACCCGGACGGTCTCCGCGTCGATGGCCGCCTCCCGGTCCGCCGCCTCGACGACCCGGCCCTCCGCCTTGCTGACGATCTTCGAGGTGACGAGCAGGATGTCGCCGTCGGCCAGCTCCGGCACCGCGGCGGCGATCAGCTTGGCCGGATCGTCACCGGGGCGGACCTCGCCGATGCCCGGCGGCGCCCACACGGTGAGCGAGGGCGCGCTCACGCCCGGACCTCCTCGGCCAGTGCCAGCGCGGCACGGGCCATCTCGGCGGTCGCGTCGGTGTCGGTCATCATCAGCGGCACCGCACGGCAGCGGATGCCCGCCGCCTCGACCTCGTCCACCACCGAGGCGTCCACGGAGTCGACCAGCCAGCCGTCGAGCAGCCCGGAGCCGTAGTGGCGGGCGACCGCGGACGCGGTGGCCTCGACGCCCACCGCCGCGAGCACCTTGTCGGCCATGCCCCGCACGGGAGCGCCGCCGACGATGGGCGAGAGGCCCACGACCGGCACGCCCGCCTCGGCGATCGCCTCGCGGATGCCGGGCACGGACAGGATCGTGCCGACGCTGACGACGGGGTTGGACGGCGGGAAGAGGATGACGTCGGCCGCGGCGATCGCCTCCAGCACGCCCGGCCCCGGCTTCGCCTGCTCCGCGCCCACCGGCACCACGGCCTCGGCGTCCACCGAGGCGCGCAGCCGGACCCAGTACTCCTGGAAGTGGACGACCCGGCGCTCGCCGTCGAGGGTGACGGCGACATGCGTCTCGACCCGGTCGTCGGACATGGGCAGCAGCCGCACGCCGGGCTTCCACCGGGCGCACAGCGCCTCGGTGACCGCGCTCAGCGGGTAGCCCGCGGCGAGCATCTGGGTGCGGACGATATGGGTCGCGAAGTCGCGGTCGCCGAGGCCGAACCACTCGGGCCCCACGCCGTAGGCGGCGAGTTCGCCCTTGACCCGGAAGCTCTCGTCCTCGCGGCCCCAGCCCTGTTCCTCGTCGATGCCACCGCCGAGGGTGTACATCACGGTGTCGAGGTCGGGGCAGACCTTCAGCCCGAACAGATGGATGTCGTCACCGGTGTTGCCGATCACCGTGACGTCCGCCCCGGGAGCCGCCTGCTTCAGGCCGCGAAGGAAACGGGCGCCGCCGATACCGCCGGCCAGAACCACAATGCGCATGCACACAGTGTCGCAGGCCGGTCACGGCCGCGGACCGGGTGGTGGCCGGGACCGGCCGCCGCCGGGGGTGCGCACCGGCTGCCGGGTCAGACGACGGCCGGTTCCGCGGTGCAGTGCGCCGCCGTGTGCATCGGCATCTGCGTCAGGCCCGGGTAGTAGACGTGGAGGCTGACGGCGCCGTCGAGGGAGTCGTTGACCACCTCGTGGGTGTAGCCGGGCGCGAAGACCCGCTGGGCCCCCTCCCGCAGCGTCCGCTCGCCGTGCGGCGTGCGCTCGGTCAGCTCGCCGGCGAGGACGGTGAGCACCCCGGAGGAGTCGCCGTGCCCGTGCAGACCGCTGCCCTGGCCGGGCACCCAGCTCAGCAGCCAGACCTCGTAGCCGGGGCCGGTGTGGAGCCGGTGGTACCACCGGGAGGTCGCGTCGTACTCGACGAGGTGCTCCCAGCGCGCCCGGTCGGCGGCGACGGAGCGGGCGAGCCCGGCGAACTCGGCCACGGTGGCCGGGTGCTCGCGGGCGGGCTGGAGCAGGTGCTGGACGGCGAGGATGTCGCCGGCGATCTGGAGGTCGCTGTCGCTGTTCATGGTGCGGGGGTCCTCGGCAGAAAGTGCTGGGTGCCGCTCGGGATGTCGGCAGACGGCCATGCGAGAGAAATCGGCAGACGGCGGTGCGAGAGGGCGTCAGTGCCCGGGTGCGGAGAGGCGGCCGGAGCGCGGGGGCGTCAACAGCCGGAACAGCAACAGCAACAGCGCGCCTGGACAGCGCCGCGGTACCCGCGGTGGCGGGTCGCGAGGTGCGCTGAGGTCGCTGGCATGGGACCAAAGGTGACGGGTCCGCTCATCGGCTGTCAACTCGATGGGCGATGTGGCGGCAATGTTTCACCCCTTTCGGTACCAGGCTCTGGAGAAAGGTTTGTGCAGCCCTCGACGAGGACAAACGCGCCAGCAGCCGGGTCCCTGGACGCGGTTGGTGCCGGGTGGCCCCGCTGTGATCCGTATCGCTTCGACGACTCGATCGCGACAGGATCACCGGGTGTGACGTCTCCCTCCCCGGAAGGGACTTCCTGCCGGGCCGTGGGCATGTGTCAGGTTTTTGGTGATTTGAACACTTTCCGCATAGCCTTGGTTCCGGAGAGTGAATACCGGGGCCAGTAGCAGATCGTGGCTTGACTCGCTCGGAGCCACACACTTGTAATTTCACTCGTGTCGTTCGGCCGAAAACGATCGCGGCAACATCACGGGGACGCATAGACAGACGAGGGGCGCACATGACCGAGCTGTTCCAGCAACTGCTGGTCGAGGACGCGGACGAGGAACTCGGCTGGCAGGAGCGCGCGTTGTGCGCCCAGACCGACCCCGAGTCCTTCTTCCCCGAGAAGGGCGGTTCCACCAGAGAGGCCAAAAAGGTCTGCCTGGCCTGTGAGGTGCGGTCCGAATGCCTGGAATACGCCCTCAACAACGACGAACGCTTCGGTATCTGGGGCGGACTGTCCGAGAGGGAGCGCCGCCGCCTCAAGAAGGCGGCGGTCTGAGCCCCCGCCGGCCGGCGGGGACCCCACGCCCGGGAGGCCGTACCACCGGCACCCGGCCGCCCCTGCGGCAACGGCCGCGACCGCGCCCGGGACCACGGCCGGGGCAGCGTTCGGGACCGCGCCCGGGACCACGGCCGCGGCAAAGAAGGACAACAGCGGACATAGCCCACGGTCCGCCGCCTGAGCCTCGCGCACAGGCGGCGGACCGTTCGTATGTCAGCCGTTAGTGTGGGCCCCCGTCCGTGACGCACCCCGCCCCTTCGGGGCGACCCCCCGGCCGGAGGCCCCGTACCTCAATGTCCGCCACCACAGCAGCGTTTGTCCCGGCACACGCGCCCGAGTTCCCGCGGCACGTCGTCACCGCCGTGCTCGTCTCCCACGACGGCGCGCGCTGGCTCCCCGACGCCCTCGCCGGGCTCCTCGGCCAGGAACGACCCGTGCAGAACGTGGTCGCCGCCGACACCGGCAGCGCCGACGCATCGGCCCAGCTGCTCACCGAGGCCCTCGGCCCCGACCGCGTCCTCCACCTCGCCCGCCGCACCGGCTTCGGCGCGGCCGTCGACGAGGCGGCCCGGACCGCCGGCGTCCTCACCCTCGACGACCTGCCGTACCTGAAGCGGCCGAGCGGCTGGGACCCGGCCACCCGGACCTGGCGGGACGACGCGTACGACATGCCCGAGCTGCCGCACGGCGAACCCGTGCAGTGGCTGTGGCTCCTCCACGACGACTGCGCGCCCGAGCCCACCGCGCTCGCCGAGCTGCTGCGCGTCGCCGACTCCGACGCGTACGCCGCCGTCGTCGGCCCCAAGCTGCGCGGCTGGTACGACCGCAAGCAGCTCCTGGAGACCGGGGTCTCCATCGCCAACAGCGGCCGCCGCTGGACCGGCCTCGACCGGCGCGAGCAGGACCAGGGGCAGCACGACCAGGTCCGTTCCGTCCTGTCGGTCTCCTCCGCCGGCATGCTCATCCGGCGCGACGTGTACGAGGAGCTGGGCGGCTTCGACCGCCGGCTGCCCCTGATGCGCGACGACGTCGACCTCTGCTGGCGCGCGCACTCGGCGGGCCACCGGGTCCTCGTCGCCCCCGACGCCGTGCTGCGGCACGCCGAGGCCGCCGCCCGCGAGCGGCGCACCGTCGACTGCGCGGGACGGTCGGTCGCCAGCCCGCACCGCGTCGACAAGGCCGGCGCCGTCTACACCCTGCTCACCAACGTCCGCGGCGTCGCCCTGCCCTGGGTCCTGCTGCGGCTGGCCGTCGGCACCGTGCTGCGCACCCTCGCCTACCTGGTCGGCAAGGTGCCCGGCCAGGCCGTGGACGAGGTCATGGGCCTGTTCGGCGTGCTGCTGCGGCCCGAACGGATCCTCGCCGGGCGCCGCAGGCGCTCCCGCAGGGCCGTCGAGGCGAGCGAGCTGCGCCCCCTCTTCCCGCCGCCCGGCGCGACCGTGCGGGCCACCGTCGAGCAGGTCGTCTCCAACTTCGGCGGATCGGACTCCGACTCCGGCGGCTCCCGGCACGGCGCGGTCGAATCGGGCCCCGGCGGCGACGACGCCGACTTCCTGGAGATCGAGCAGTTCGCCCGGCTGAAGAAGATCGCCCGCAAGCCCGGGCCGCTGCTCTTCGCCGTCCTGCTCCTCGTCTCCCTGGTCGCCTGCCGCGGACTGTTCGGCGGCGGCGCGCTCTCCGGCGGCGCCCTGCTGCCCGCGCCCGCCGACGTGTCCGGCCTCTGGGCCCGCTACGCCGACAGCTGGCACCCGGTGGGCACCGGCGGCACCCAGACCGCCCCGCCCTACCTCGCCGTGCTCGCGGTGCTGTCCTGGCTCTTCCTCGGCTCCACCGGCCTCGCGCTCACCGTGCTGCTGGTCTGCTCGGTGCCGCTCGCCGGCCTCACCGCGTACTTCGCCTCCCGGCCCATCGTCGAGTCCCGGCTGCTGCGCGCCTGGGCGAGCGTCGCCTACGCCTTCCTCCCGGCAGCCACCGGCGCCCTCGCCACCGGCCGGCTGGGCACCGCCGTCCTCGCGATCGTGCTGCCGCTCATCGCCCGCGCCGCCGTCGCCGCGCACGGCCTGCGGGCCCGCGCCGGCACCCGCGGAAGCTGGCGCGCGACCTGGGCCTACGCCCTGCTGCTGACCTTCGCCATGGCCTTCACCCCCGTGGTGTGGCCGCTGGCGCTGATCACCGGCATCGCCGTCCTCGTGCTGCGCCGCGGCGACCTCACCGCCCACCTGCTGCGCTTCCTCGCGGTCGTCGGCACCCCGATGCTGGTGCTCGCGCCCTGGTCGCTGGAACTGCTGACCAGCCCCTCGGGCTTCCTGCGGGAGGCCGGTCTCGACCTCGGCGGCGGCTCGGCGGGCGCGCTCGACCTGCTCGGGATCAGCCCCGGCGGTCCCGGGGCGGCCGGCGGCCTGCTGATGCTCGGCATCGTGGCGGCGGCGCTCGGCGCCCTGCTGCGCGGCGAGCGCACCTTCGCCATCCGCACCGCGTGGGCCGTGGCCCTGCTGGCGCTCGTGTTCGCCGTGCTCACCAACGGCTCGGGCTACGCCGGACCCGCCACGCTCGTCTACGGCATCGCCCTGCTGGCCGCCGCCGTGATCGGCGCCGAGGGCGGCCGCAGCCGCGTCGCCTCGCAGAGCTTCGGCTGGCGGCAGCCCGTCGCCGCCCTCGTCGCGCTCGCCGCGGGCCTCGCCCCGGTCGCCGCAGCGGCCGGGTGGATGCTCGACGGCGCGGCCGGCCCGCTGGGCCGCCGCGACCCCGTCCAGGTGCCCGCGTTCGTCGCGGAGGAGAGCGACACCCGCGACCAGCCCCGCACCCTGGTGCTCGGCGGCACCTCGGCCGCCACGGTCTCCTACACCCTCGTGCGCGGCTCCGGCGGACGCCTCGGCGACGCCGAGCTGGCCGAGGCCGCCGGCGGGGACCCGAGCCTGGACCGGGTCGTCGCCAACCTCGTCGCCGGCTCCGGCGCCGACCAGACCAGCCAGCTCAGCGGCTACGCGATCCGCTACATCCTCGTCCGCGACGGAGTGCCCCGCGAGACCGGCCGGGTCCTCGACGCCACGCCCGGCCTCAGCCGCCTCAGCCAGCTCGACGGCAGCGCGCTGTGGCGGGTGGACCGGCAGGTCGCCCGCGCCACGATCGTCGACGGCACCGCGGACCCGCTGCCCGTCGCCTCCGACACCGTCGGCGCCCGGGCGGACATCCCCAAGGGCGGCGCGGGCCGTGTCCTGCGCATCGCCGACCACGCCTCCGAGGGGTGGCAGGCCACCGTCGGCGGCCGGGTGCTGGAGAAGAAGACCGTCGACGGCTGGGCGCAGGGCTTCGAACTGCCCGCCGAGGGCGGCAAGCTCGTGCTCACCCACGAGGACCCGCTGACCCACACCGCCTGGGTGTGGACGCAGGGGTTCCTGGCGCTCGTCCTCGTGGTGCTGGCCCTGCCGGGCAGGCGGCGCGAGATCGACGACGACCTGCCCGCGGAGGAGGCCGCCGCGGCCGTGCCCGAGCAGGCGGAGCCGGGCGAGGGACGCAGGGCACGCAGGCTGCGCGCCCAGGCGGAGGCCGACGCCGAGGACGAGCCGCAGGGCGCGGAGCCGGAGGCGGAGCCGTACGTGCCGCAGCAGGCCGCCCCGCAGCCGCCCGACCCCGCGGACGCCTACGCGGCCGTGCCGCCCCAGCAGCAGTACGGCGGGTGGAGCGACGGCACCCAGGAGCCGTACGCGTACGGCGACGGCTACGCGAACGCCCCGGGCGCCGCGGGCGACCCGTACGGGCAGTACCCCGCGTACGGCGACGGCGGACAGCAGGGCGGCGGGCAGGGTTACCCCGGCGAGCAGTCCTACGGCGCCGACGGGTACCAGCAGCACCCGCAGCACCCGCAGTCCCCGCAGCAGAGCTACCAGGACGGCTCCTGGACCCACGGCGCGGACGGCTACCCGCAGAACGGCGCCGACGCGTACCCGCAGGGCGGGGCGGACGGCTACCCGCAGGGCGGCGGTGACGGCTACCCGCAGGACGGCCGAGGCCACGACCCGTACGGATACGGCGACCAGTACCCCGAGCCGCCCTCCCAGGCTCCCGGCACCACGCGAGGCGAGTGAGAGTGAAGCGCACCACCATCTCCCTGATCGCGGTCGCCACCGCGCTGGCGGCGGTCACCGGCATCGCGTCGCTGACCTCGCCCGAAGGCGACGCGGCCCCGCAGAACAAGGCGGCGGCCCGGCTTCCGGTCGAACGCTCCAGCCTGATGTGCCCCGCGCCCAGCACGTCCGAACTGGCCGAGACGCTGTACACCTCCTTCACCCCCGCCGGCGCCGGGGGCGGCGGCGACGCCGAGAAGCCGACCGCCGAACTGCGCCCGTCCGCCTCCGTGTTGGCGGACACGGACGCGGCCCCCGCGAAGGACGACAAGGACGCCGACGCGGACAAGGACGCCGACGACGAGAAGGAGGCCGGGGACTCGGCCGCCGCCGCGCGGAAACCGGCTCCGGACAAGCCCGTTGTCGTCCTCGAAGCGCCCGGCAAGCCCGTCGCCGCCGATGCCGACGGCGGCGAGGCACCCGCCCTCGTGGGCACCGCGACCGGCGCGCTCGCACCCGGCTGGACCGCCCAGCAGACCACGACCGTCCCCGCGGGCGGCGGCCGCGGCCTGCTCGGCGTGAGCTGCACCGCCCCGGACACCGACTTCTGGTTCCCCGCCGCGTCCCTCGCGGAGCGGCGCCAGGACTACGTCCACCTCACCAACCCCGACGACACCAGCGCGGTCGCCGACATCGAGCTCTACGGCAAGGACGGCGAGCTCAAGAGCACCCTGAGCGAGGGCATCACCGTCCCGCCCGGCGGCACCGTGCCGGTGCTGCTGTCGACCCTCACCGCCGACAAGGCCGACGACGTCACCGTCCACGTCGCCACCCGCACGGGCCGCGTCGGCGCGGTCGTGCGCTCCGCCGACGAGACCGACGGCAGCGACTGGCTCGCGGCGTCCGCCGACCCCGCGGGTACCGCGGTCCTCCCCGGCATCCCGGCGGACGCGACCTCCGTCCAGCTCGTCGCCTTCGCGCCGGGCCAGGAGGACGCCGACCTCAAGGTCCAACTCGCCGGCCCCACCGGCACGATCACCCCGGCGGGCTTCGAGAAGCTCCGGGTGAAGTCGGGGATGACGGCCATGATCGACCTGAAGGACGTGACCAGGGGCGAGGCCGGGACGCTGATCCTCAGCCCCGCCGAGAAGGGCCGCGAGACCCCCGTCGTCGCCGCGCTGCGGGTGGTGCGGGGCAAGGGCGAGAAGAAGGAGGTCGCCTTCATCCCCGCCGCCGCGCCCGTGGGCGCGCGGGCGACCGTCGCCGACAACCGGGACAAGGGCTCGTTCCTCTCGCTCACCGCCCCCGGCAAGGCGGCGCAGGTCAAGGTGTCGGTGTCGGCGGGCACCCGCGGGGGCACCGCGGCGGTCAAGACGTACACCGTGAAGGCCGGCAGCACGCTCACCATCACCGCCCCCGTGCCCGAGGGGCTCCGCGGCACCTTCGCCCTGACCGTGCAGACGGTCTCCGGCGGCCCGGTCCACGGCTCGCGGATGCTGGAGGTCCCGGACGACGGCATCCCGATGTTCACCGTGCAGAACCTCTCCGACGACCGGGGGACGGTGTCCGTCCCGGTGGCGGAGCAGGACCTGTCGGTGCTCGACGACTGACCGCGCGCACCGGGGCCCGTCCACCGGGCCCCGGCGGGCCGTCAGTCCTGGCCGTACCGCGGATCGACCGACTCGGGCGAGAGCCCGAGCAGCTCGGCGACCTGCTCGACGACCACCTCGTGGACCAGCAGCGCCCGCTCGTCGCGGCTCTTCGTCCGGATCTCGACGGGCCGGCGGTAGACCATGATCCGCGCGGGGGCGTCCTTCCCCGCCGGTTCGGCGCTGCCCAGCGGCACCGAGTCGTCCACCGAGCGGGGCACCTCCAGGACGAGGAAGTCGACCTCGGCGAGCTCGGGCCAGCGCCGCTCCAGCCGCTCCACGGAGTCCAGGACCAGGTCCCGGAAGCTCTCGGCACGACTCGCGGCGAGCGGCACCTGCGGCGGCGCGACGGGCCCGCGCATGCCCCGGCCGTGGCGGTCGCGGCGGCGCGGTCTCGGCTCGCCCGGGGGCGGCGGTACGGGGCTGTCCTTCACTCACGCAGGGTAACTCTCCACGCCGTCCCGGTCCCGTCCGCCGGGCTCGGAGCGGTCGGCTTGTCGCCAGTTGAACGATCCGGCCAAGCTTGGGCTCGAATCCGCGTCCCCTCCGATCGGTGATCTCGTCACGAATGACCTCATTCGCCCCAAGTCGTGACCGTCCGGGGTGCGGTCGCCGTCCATGTGGTTCTCTTTCCGTGCAGGTCAGGCCAGTTGCCGGAACTGCCGAATTGTCGGACGCCGCAGCACGACACGGGGGAGTGACCTGGTGGAGAGTCGTCGCAGCCCGCTCAAGAGTGCGGTACCGTCCAACGTCGTGAGCCCTGTACGTCGATGTTCTCGCACCGCGTGCGGCCGCCCTGCCGTCGCGACACTGACGTACGTCTATGCCGACTCGACTGCGGTCCTCGGCCCGCTCGCCACCTACGCCGAGCCCCACTGCTACGACCTGTGCGCCGAGCACAGCGAGCGGCTGACCGCCCCGCGCGGCTGGGAGGTCGTGCGGCTCACCGACGGGTCCGGCCCCGCCCGCCCCAGCGGCGACGATCTCGAAGCCCTGGCGAACGCGGTCCGGGAGGCGGCACGCCCGCAGGGGCGCACCGCGGAGGCCGGCGGCCAGGGCGGACGCAGGCCGGCGGACCCGATGGAGGTCGCACGCCGCGGCCACCTGCGCGTGCTCCGCTCCCCGGACAACTGACCCTCCCTCCTCCCGCCGCACCGCACGCCGGCCCCAAGGCGCCCCGGAACACGCCCGGTTGACGCCGTGGCGCCCCGCCCGCACAGCCCGGCGGGCACCGCCGCCCGCCGGGGTCGCCGACCCGCCGTGGCGGCCGCGCGCCGTACGGGTACTTTGATGCGACTGCCGAGACTTCAGGAGGATTGGGCCCGTGGCTGCTGATCTGTCGCAGATCGTGAAGGCGTACGACGTCCGCGGCGTGGTGCCGGATCAGTGGGACGAGCGGACCGCCGAACTGTTCGGCGCCGCCTTCGTCCGGGTGACGGACGCCGGCGCGATCGTCGTCGGCCACGACATGCGGCCGTCCTCGCCCGGTCTGGCCGGGGCGTTCGCCCGCGGCGCCGCCGCGCTCGGCGCCGACGTCACCATGATCGGCCTCTGCTCCACCGACCAGCTCTACTTCGCCTCCGGCCGGCTCGGCCTGCCCGGCGCGATGTTCACCGCCTCGCACAACCCGGCGCGGTACAACGGCATCAAGATGTGCCGTGCCGGAGCCGCGCCCGTCGGCCAGGACACCGGTCTCGCCGACATCCGGGCGCTCGTCGAGGGCTGGACCGCCGACGGCGCCGCCCCGCTCCCCGCCGAGGTGCCCGGCACCGTCACCGAGCGGGAGACCCTGGACGACTACGCGGCCCACCTGCTGTCGCTGGTCGACCTCTCCGCGATGCGCCCCCTCAAGGTCGTCGTCGACGCGGGCAACGGCATGGGCGGCCACACCGTCCCCACCGTCCTGCGCTCCCTGCCGGTCACCCTGGTGCCGATGTACTTCGAGCTCGACGGCACCTTCCCCAACCACGAGGCCAACCCCCTCGACCCGGCCAACCTCGTCGACCTCCAGGCCCGGGTCCGCGAGGAGGGGGCCGACCTCGGCCTCGCCTTCGACGGCGACGCCGACCGCTGCTTCGTCGTCGACGAGCGCGGCGAGGGCGTCTCCCCGTCCGCCGTCACCGCCCTCGTGGCCCGCCGCGAACTGGCCAAGCACCCCGGCGGCACGGTGATCCACAACCTGATCACCTCCTGGTCCGTCCCCGAGGTCGTCCGCGAACACGGCGGCAACCCCGTCCGCACCCGCGTGGGGCACTCCTTCATCAAGGAGGAGATGGCCCGCACCGGCGCCGTCTTCGGCGGCGAGCACTCCGCCCACTACTACTTCCGCGACTTCTGGAACGCCGACACCGGCATGCTCGCGGCGCTCCACGTCCTCGCCGCCCTCGGCGCCCAGCCGGAGCCGCTGTCCGCGCTCGTCGAGGAGTACGACCGCTACGCGGCGTCCGGGGAGATCAACTCCGAGGTCGACGACCAGGCGGCCCGCGCCGCCGCCGTCCGCGCGGCCTTCGCCGGCCGCGACGGCGCGGGCACCGACGAGCTCGACGGGCTCACCGTCACGGCCGCCGACTGGTGGTTCAACCTGCGCGCCTCCAACACGGAGCCGCTGCTGCGCCTCAACGTCGAGGCGCGCGACGAGGCGACCATGGCCAAGATCCGCGACGAGGTCCTCGCGCTGGTGCGCGGCGCCTGACCCGGCCCCCGGCGGGCCCCACGGGGCCCTCCGCACGGTCCCGCCGGGGCGGCGCGCACCCGGCCCGGCGGGCCCCCGGGCACGCTCCGGAACGCAACCCCCGGCACCCCCGCCCAGAACGAGCCGCACCCCACCGCCCGGCGGTAGGCTGACGAGGCCCGATCCGTACGACCACGACCGCGCGACCGGCCCGGGAACACCGCCCGGACGGCCCGCGACCGCCCCGAAGGGACACCGCTGTCATGCCGCTCGAAGCCGGCCTCCTGGAGATCCTCGCCTGCCCGGCGTGCCACGCCCCCCTCGACGACCGCTCGTCGGCGGACACCCCGGAGCTGATCTGCACCGGCACCGACTGCGGCCTGGCCTACCCCGTCCGGGACGGCATCCCGGTCCTCCTGGTCGACGAGGCACGCCGGCCCGCCTGACGCGGCCGGAGACAACCACACACCGACCCCCTCGCACGCGTACGGCGATCGGAGGCCAACCCCATGCTCGACGAGTCGCTCCTCGACGCGCCGGACGCTCTCGCACGCATCGACCACAGAGGGCTCCTGCGGGGAGCCGCCGAGGCAGGGGCACGCGTGCGCACCGCCGCCCGGCACGCGTCCGAGGCGGGCATCGCGTCCCTCACCCCCGAGGGACGGCCGAGGACGGTCCTGGTGGCCGGCCCCGGCACCGCGGCGGTCGGCGTCGCCGACCTCATCGGCGCCCTGGCCGGCGCGTCCGCCCCCGTCATCGCGCTGCGGCCCACGGGCGTGGCGCACGCCGCCGGCGCCCTGCGCTGGACGCTGCCGGGCTGGGCCGGCTCCCTCGACCTGCTGCTCGTCGCCACCACCGACGGCAGCGAGCCCGGCCTCGCGCTCCTCGTCGAGCAGGCCCACCGGCGCGGGTGCTCCGTCGTCGCCGTCACCCCCGGCGCCTCCCCGCTCTCCGAGGCCGTCGAGGGCGCCCACGGCCTCGTGGTGCCCATGGCCACCTCGCCCTACGAGCTGTACGAGGAGGGGCAGGCGGCGAGCCCCAGCGCGCTCTGGGCGCTGTTCACCCCGCTCCTCGCGCTCCTCGACCGGGTCGGCCTCCTCGAAGCGCCCCCGGAGGCGCTCGACAAGGTCGCCGACCGGCTCGACCGCGCCGCCGAACGCTGCGGGCCCGCCATCGCCACCTACAGCAACCCGGCCAAGACCCTCGCCGCCGAACTCGCCGACAGCCTCCCGCTGATCTGGACCGAGGGCGTCGGAGCGGCCCCCGCCGGCCGCCGGTTCGCCGCCGTGCTCGCCGAACTCGCCGGACGCCCCGCCCTCGCCGCCGAACTGCCCGAGGCACTGCCGGCACACGGCGTGCTGCTGGTCGGCGACTTCGCGGCCGGTGCCGACCCCGACGACTTCTTCCGCGACCGGGTCGAGGAGCGGCAGGCGCTCAGGGCCCGCGTCGTCCTGCTGCGCGACCGTCCGGCGGGCGGCCTGACGGCCGCACCCGCCGCGCGCGAGCTGGCCCTCGGCCACGACACCCCCGTCAGCGAACTCGAACCGGAGGAGGGCAGCGAGCTGGAGTGCATCGCCGAACTGCTCGCCGTCACCGACTTCGCCGCCGTCTACCTCTCGCTGGCCGAGGCGGGCGGCGCCGAACCGTCGTAGCGGGAACCACCGCCCCGCGCCCGACGCCGTGCGCGGGGCCCCCGCACGCGCCCCGTCCCGTACCGCCCACCGTTTCCCTCCCGTTCCGTTCCGTCCCGTACAGTCCGGGCGGATCCCCACCGCACCGGCCGTCCCGCCTGCCCGGACCCGTCCGCCCTCACGGCGGCACGGCAGGGCCGGGGCAGGGCGACCGGGGCCGGGGGAGGGACGACCGAGCCCGCCCCCGAAGAACCGAGCCCGCCGCGGAACAACCGGGCCCGCCGCAGAGCGACGCGGCACGACCGGGCCCCCCGCAGAACGACCGAGGAAGAACAGGACCATGGACCGCCTCGACAACACCGTGCGCCCCTACGCCTGGGGGTCCACGACCGCCATCCCGGAACTGCTCGGCACCGCCCCCACCGGCGAACCGCAGGCCGAGATGTGGATGGGCGCCCACCCCGGAGCACCGTCCGGGACCGACCGCGGCACCCTCGACCAAGTGATCGCCGCCGACCCCGAGGGCGAGCTCGGCCAGGCGGCCGTCGGCGCCTTCGGGCCCCGGCTGCCCTTCCTGCTGAAGCTCCTCGCGGCCGGCGCACCGCTCTCCCTCCAGGTCCACCCCGACCTGGCACAGGCCGCCGAGGGCCACGCGGCCGAGGAGGCCGCAGGCGTCCCCGCCGACGCCCCGCACCGCAACTACAAGGACGCCAACCACAAGCCCGAACTCGTCTGCGCCCTCACGCCGTTCGACGGCCTGTGCGGCTTCCGGCCGCCGGTGGAGGCCGCCGACCTGCTCGCCGGCCTCGACGTCGACTCCCTCAAGCCCTACGTGGACCTGCTCCACGCGCACCCCGAGGAAGCGGCGCTGCGCGAGGTGCTCACCGCCCTGCTGAGCGCGGACCGCGACGAGATGGCCGCCACCGTCACCGAGGCCGCGGCCGCCGCCGAACGTCTCGGCGGCCCCTACGCCCCGTACGCCTCGATCGCCCGGCACTACCCCGGTGACCCGGGCGTGGTCGCCGCCATGCTCCTCAACCACGTGCGACTCCAGCCCGGCGAGGCGCTCTTCCTCGGCGCCGGCGTCCCGCACGCCTACCTCGACGGCCTGGCCGTCGAGATCATGGCCAACTCGGACAACGTCCTGCGGTGCGGACTGACCCCCAAGCACGTCGACGTCCCCGAACTGCTGCGCATCGTCCGCTTCGAGTCGACCGAGCCGGGCGTGCTGCGCCCCGAGGTCTCGCCCACCGGCGAGGAGGTCTACGACACCCCGACCGACGAGTTCCGCCTCTCCCGCTACGTCCTCGCCCCCGGCTCCGAGGCACGCGACCTGACGGCCTTCGGACCGCAGATCCTGCTGTGCACCGCGGGCGGGGTCACGGCGGGCGAACTCCCCCTCACCCCAGGCCAGTCGGTGTTCGTCCCGGCGGGCGAGCAGGTGTCCGTGACGGGCACGGACGGCCGCTCCGGGACACTCTTCCGGGCGACCGTGACGGCCTGAGACGGGGCGGTCCGCCGGTGCTGCAACAATGGCGCACCGCAATGGCCGGGCCGGGACCTCCGGGCGACCGATGTCAGTACGAAGGGACACCCCGAACTCATGAGCGCGTCAGGCGGAACCAAGGCCATCGTGGCCGCGTTGTTGGCCAACCTCTCGATCGCGGTGGCGAAGTTCGTGGCGTTCATCTTCAGCGGTTCGTCCTCGATGCTCGCGGAGAGCGTCCACTCGCTCGCCGACTCGGGCAACCAGGGACTGCTGCTGCTCGGCGGCAAGAAGGCGCAGCGCGAAGCCACCCCCCAGCACCCCTTCGGGTACGGGCGTGAGCGCTACATCTACGCCTTCCTCGTCTCGATCGTCCTGTTCTCCGTCGGCGGCATGTTCGCCATCTACGAGGGCTACGAGAAGATCCGCCACCCGCACGAGATCACGGCCTGGTACTGGCCCGTCGGCGTCCTCGTCTTCGCGATCATCGCCGAGACCTTCTCCTTCCGGACGGCGATCAAGGAGTCCAACACCCTGCGCGGCAAGCTGACCTGGTCGCAGTTCGTGCGCCGGGCGAAGGCCCCCGAACTCCCCGTGGTCCTGCTGGAGGACCTGGGCGCGCTCGTCGGTCTGATCCTGGCCCTCGGCGGCGTCGGCCTCGCCCTGCTCACCGGCGACGGCGTCTGGGACGGCATCGGCACCCTGTGCATCGGCATCCTGCTCATCGTGATCGCCATCGTGCTCGCGGCCGAGACCAAGTCGCTGCTGCTGGGCGAGGCGGCCGGGCTCGACGACATCGAGAAGATCAAGGACGCCACCGTCGACGGCGAGACCGTCACCCGGATCATCCACATGCGCACGCTCCACCTGGGCCCCGAGGAACTGCTCGTCGCCGCCAAGGTGGCCGTCCGGAAGAACGAGACGGCCCAGGAGGTGGCCTCCGCCATCAACGCCGCCGAGGAGCGCATCCGCGCGGCCGTGCCGATCGCCCGGGTCATCTACCTGGAGCCGGACATCTACAGCGAGGCGGCGGCCGCCGCCGGAACCAACCCCGGCAAGGCCCCCGGCGGTCAGGAGCACTGACCTCCGGCCCGGCACGGCGAAGGCCCCCGACCCCACCGGGCGGGGGCCTTCGCCGTGCCCGCCGCCCCACGTCGCCCGACCCCGTGCCGCGCGCGCCGGGCTCTTGGCCGTCGCCGCGCAGGACCGCCGCACGACCCGGGCCCGGCCCGTCGGCGAGCGGGACAACGGCCGGATCCGGCCCCTGCTGACTGGGGCGGCCCGAGCCGATCGGTGTAGATTCGACACCGGAGTCAGACGTCGCTGCTGATGGCGGTCGGGCGGTCCGCGAAGGCACGGGGACCGGCCGAGGGAGAGAGGGCCTCCGACGGACTGTCCTGCCGATGCCCGGGCATTCGTATGCCCAGGCCGCAGCAGTGCCAGCCCATCCACCTCGACCCGAACCACACGAGGAGCAGTTCGCATGTCGACTCGTCCCACCGGCCAGGACTTCAAGGTCGCCGACCTCTCCCTCGCGGCCTTCGGCCGCAAGGAGATCACGCTCGCCGAACACGAGATGCCCGGCCTGATGTCGATCCGCAAGGAGTACGCGGCCGCCCAGCCCCTGGCCGGCGCCCGGATCACCGGCTCGCTGCACATGACCGTGCAGACCGCCGTCCTCATCGAGACCCTGGTCGCCCTCGGCGCCGACGTCCGCTGGGCCTCCTGCAACATCTTCTCCACCCAGGACCACGCCGCCGCCGCCATCGCGGTCGGCCCGGAGGGCACCCCCGAGAACCCGCAGGGCGTCCCCGTCTTCGCCTGGAAGGGCGAGACGCTGGAGGAGTACTGGTGGTGCACCGAGCAGGCGCTGACCTGGCCGGACACCGCCACCGGCGGCCCCAACATGATCCTCGACGACGGCGGTGACGCCACCCTGCTGGTGCACAAGGGCGTCGAGTTCGAGAAGGCCGGCGCGGCCCCGGACCCGTCCACCGCGGACAGCGAGGAGTACGGCCACATCCTGCGCCTGCTCAACCGCACCCTCTCCGAGAACCCGCAGAAGTGGACGCAGCTGGCGTCCGAGATCCGCGGTGTCACGGAGGAGACCACGACCGGTGTCCACCGTCTCTACGAGATGCACCGCGACGGCACCCTCCTGTTCCCGGCGATCAACGTCAACGACGCCGTCACCAAGTCGAAGTTCGACAACAAGTACGGATGCCGCCACTCGCTGATCGACGGCATCAACCGGGCCACCGACGTCCTCATCGGCGGCAAGACCGCCGTCGTGTGCGGCTACGGCGACGTGGGCAAGGGCTGCGCCGAGTCCCTGCGCGGCCAGGGCGCCCGGGTGATCATCACGGAGATCGACCCCATCTGCGCCCTCCAGGCGGCGATGGACGGCTACCAGGTCACCACCCTGGACGAGGTCGTCGAGACGGCCGACATCTTCGTCACCACCACCGGCAACAAGGACATCATCATGGCCTCCGACATGGCCAGGATGAAGCACCAGGCGATCGTCGGGAACATCGGCCACTTCGACAACGAGATCGACATGGCCGGCCTCGCCCAGCTCCCCGGCGTCGTCAAGGACGAGGTCAAGCCGCAGGTCCACACCTGGACGTTCCCCGACGGCAAGGTCCTCATCGTGCTGTCCGAGGGCCGCCTGCTGAACCTGGGCAACGCGACCGGCCACCCCTCCTTCGTGATGTCCAACTCGTTCGCGGACCAGACGCTGGCCCAGATCGAGCTGTTCACCAAGCCGCAGGAGTACCCGACCGACGTCTACGTGCTGCCCAAGCACCTCGACGAGAAGGTCGCCCGACTCCACCTCGACTCCCTGGGAGTCAAGCTCACCACCCTGCGTCCCGAGCAGGCGGACTACATCGGCGTGAAGGTCGAGGGCCCCTACAAGTCCGACCACTACCGCTACTGATCACGCCCGCCACCGCCGGCCGACACCGGCGCTGGACGTGACACCGGTACCAGGCAGGCCCCCGCACCCCCGTGTCGGGGGCCTGCCCCGTACCTCCCGAACGGCTCCGGCCGGCCGAGGCCGCCCCCTCACCGCCGAGCCTCACCGCGCAAGGACCCACGCCCCATGCCACGCGGCCGATATTCGCTCCACGATCCGCACGATCACACCCCCCTCGGTGACGAGCACTTCCACTGCGCCCCCGGGCCTTCCGGATGGCGCTATGTCTCCCGCACGGTCGGCCCCTCCGGACAGCAGACCGGCACCGTCGACCTGGCCGTCGACGAGCTCGGCCGCCCCATCCGGCTCGAACTGCACACGGCCGACTGGCAGGTCCGCGGCGCCGCGCTGGACGGCGTCACCTGGGTCCGGACCGACTCGTCGGGTGTGCACGCCGACGAAGGCACCGCACGCGCCCATGCCTTCACCGGCACTTCCCCCGCCTTCCTCGTGGCCACCGCCCGGCTGCTGCGGCTCACCCCTGGCTCACCGGCGACCCGCGTACGCCTGGTCGCCTTCACGGACCCCGTCCTCGCACCCCGTCACGTCGACCAGTCCTGGGCCCTGATGAACAGTGAAGCGCACGCCACTGACAACGGCCTCCTCGTCGTGGACGAGTACCAGGTCAGCGCACTCGACACGGGGGAGCGGCACACCGTGCACATCGCCGGGGACGTCGTCCTCGCGGCCCCCGGCATCGAGCTGGAGGACCTCGACGACCCGCCCAACGTCTTCCCCTGACGGGTATCCCCCGACCGGGCCCGGCCGGGACGGCGGGGTGACTGATCAGGAGGCCCGCAGGGGCTACGCGGGAGGCGCGAATCCGGTGGCGCCGGACGGCGTGGCCGTCGTCCCGGCCTCGGCAGGGGCGATCGGAGCAGCAGGGGCAGGGTCAGGGGCAGGTGCGACCGGCGTGGCGCCCGGCCCGGCCCCGGAGCCGCCCTCGGAGGGGCGGGCTTGCGAGGCGCGGGCCGCTCCGGCGTCGTGACCGCCGCCAGGGGCTGCGGTCCCGCCCTGCGCCCGGGCCGCGGCGAACGCCCGACGGGCGTCCCGCGCCTGCCGCTCGTTGAGCACCGCCGCCAGATAGGCCGCCGGCGGAACACCGTGAGGCGCGGGCGCCCCCGTACGCGCGACCAGATCGTCGGCCAGCCGGTGGGCCATCGACCAGCTCACCCCCGCGTCCAACTGCCCCATCCGCGTCAGGTACTGGCGTATCGCGAGCCACAGACCGTCCGGCACCCCCGACAGGTCCAGCTCACGGAACCGCCCGACCAGCCAGAACGGCGGAGGCGGCACGGCCAGTGAGCCCCGCTGCACGGGCACCCGCTCACGCACCACCAGCGTCCCCGCGAAGACGTCGCCGACGCGCCGCCCACGCTCGGAGACCAGCGACGCGATGCAGGCGATCACCCCGAAGGACAGCAGGATCTCGACGACGGACATCGCCCCGCGCACCAGCGCGTGACGGAACCGGATCGGCCCGCCGTCGTCCCTGACCACCCGGAGCCCGCACGCCATCTTCCCCAGCGAGCGGCCGTGGCTCAGCGTCTCCACGACGATCGGCCCACCGACCAGCACCAGCAGGAACGTGGCGATCGACACCGCCATGACCGCCGCCTCGTCCAGTGCCGCCGTCGCCACGGCCAGCCCGACCGACACCAGCAGGTACGCCGTCCACACCACGACCAGGTCGATCACGACGGCGAGCGCCCGACTCGGCAGCCTCGCCGGATGCAGTCCGAGGACGACCGCGTCCCCCGTCACAAGCCCGCTCACCGCAGCCACCCCTCCCTTGCCGGACCTTCCCTGCCCCTCGCACCGCCCAGTCTGCCAAGCTGACCCGCAGCGCGCCCCAGTAGTACGGACCCGTACGCACCCAGCTCCCGGAGCAGCAGCCGACCATGGACCTCGACGTCTTCGTGACCGCCCACCGTGCCGAATGGGACCGCCTCGAACACCTGCTGGGCAGGGGCAGGCATCTCACCGGCGCCGAAGCGGACGAACTGGTGGCGCTGTACCAGCGCACGGCCGGGCACCTCTCCCACATCCAGTCCAGCGCGCCCGACCCCATGCTGGTGGGCCGCCTCACCCAGCTCGTCGCCCGGGCGCGGGCCACCGTGACCGGCACCAGGCGCGCCGGATGGAAGGACGCGGTCACCTTCCTGACCGCGGGATTTCCCGCCGCGGTCTACCGCTCGCGCCACTGGTGGATACCGACGGCCGTGCTCTCCACCTTGCTGGCGGCCGTCATCGGCTGGTGGATCGGCACCCATCCCGAGGTCCAGGCCGCGATCGCGGCTCCCGACGAGCTCCGCAGGCTGACCGAGCCGGGTGGTGAGTACGAGACGTACTACTCGAGCCACCCCGCGGCCTCGTCCGCCGCACAGGTGTGGACCAACAACGCGCAGGCGGCCGCAATGTGCCTGACGCTCGGCGCCTTCCTCTGCCTGCCGGTCATCTGGGTCCTCTTCCTCAATGTGCTCAACCTCGGCATCGGCATCGGACTGATGGCGTCGGCCGGCCGCCTCGACACCTTCCTCGGACTGGTCCTCCCGCACGGGCTCCTGGAGCTCACCGCCGTCTTCGTCGCCGCGGGCACGGGCCTGCGCCTCGGCTGGACGGTCATCGATCCCGGTCCGCAGACCAGACGAGCGGCCCTGGCCCAGCGCGGACGCGCCGCGATCGGCATGGCGATCGGCCTGGCCGTGGTGCTCTTCGTGTCCGGGGTGATCGAGGGATTCGTGACGCCGTCGGGCCTGCCGACCTGGGCGCGCATCGCCATCGGCATCGTCGCCGAGCTGCTGTTTCTCGCGTACGTCTACGTCCTGGGAGGGCGTGCGGCACGAGCCGGGGAGGCGGGCGATGTGGAGGAGGCCGACCGCGGCGCCGAGCTGCCCACCGCCGCGTGACACCACCGATGTGCATCGGGTGTCCGCGAGCTGCTAGTCTCCTCTTCGCCCACAGGACCGTTGACACGGCGCCCGTGGGGAGGTAGATTCTAACGGTTGCCTCGGACTGGACATGTTCGAGCAAGAACATTTAGAGTGCATCTCGCTCCGATCGGAATTCGATTCGTCGGGGCCATCCTCCGAAGATTTATCCGGGACCTCGCGCCGATGAGTTCGACGCGAAAATGTTCTGATAAAGTCGGAATCGCTGGAAAAGAAAACGCGAAAGCGGATTCCTTGAAAGCACTCCCGCCGACCGGGAATCAGGCCCGAAAGAGTCTGATAGAGTCGGAACCGCCGGAAGGGAAGAAAAGCCCGGAAAGCGCCGAGGAAATCGGGTCGGAAAGATCTGATAGAGTCGGAAACGCAAGACCGAAGGGAAGCGCCCGGAGGAAAGCCCGAGAGGGTGAGTACAAAGGAAGCGTCCGTTCCTTGAGAACTCAACAGCGTGCCAAAAATCAACGCCAGATATGTTGATACCCCGTCCATCCGGTTCGGATGGTCGAGGTTCCTTTGAAAAAGACCTGTCCGGTCCACCTTCTGTGTGGGTGCGGGCAGGCGACACAGCGAGGACGCTGTGAACGGTGGGGCTTATTCCGCCCGACCGTTCCGCTCTAAGTGGTGTTCAACCGGATTACCGGTAAACATTCATGGAGAGTTTGATCCTGGCTCAGGACGAACGCTGGCGGCGTGCTTAACACATGCAAGTCGAACGATGAAGCCCTTCGGGGTGGATTAGTGGCGAACGGGTGAGTAACACGTGGGCAATCTGCCCTGCACTCTGGGACAAGCCCTGGAAACGGGGTCTAATACCGGATAACACCCGCCGAGGCATC